>JADGRC010000215.1 GCA_017881245.1 Pseudomonadota bacterium | reverse complement strand
GGCAGAAACCGACGGGCGTCCTTTTCCCCCATCACGCTCTCCATCAGGTTCAAGATCGCGTCGCCGAGCATCTCGAACAGGTTGCGCAGTCCAAAACGTGGCGGCGGAACAAGCCCCGCGTCGCCGGAACCGCCCACTGCCACCGCGTAGCGCGAGGCGCCGAAAGCCAGGAACGCCAACACCAGCAGCGTGGCCAGGATGTGATCGATGCCGAAGTGCGTGGCCTTGAACATTTGCCACGTCCATCCGCGCCCGAGCGCCTGCTGGAGAAAATCCTTCAGGTTGCCGTAGCCGGGAAGAAATTCGAACCAGGTGTTGTGCGGTCCCATGATGAGATGATCAGCCTTGGTCTTCTGGAGAAATCGGGAGCTTGGACCCCGCGCCGCCCAGAAACAACCCCGTAATCAGAATCGAGAGCACGAAAATCGACAGCCCCATCGTAAAGGGCAAAACCGGCAGTCCCACGCGGCGGACCATCAGCCAGACCAAGGCGAACAACAGCGCCATCTTTCCCAACAACGCCGCCACCAGCGGCATGGCTCGGGCCGCCGATTCGCCGCTCGCCACCTTAGCCATCGCCCGCAGGCCGAGGCGCCGTATGGCCCAGAAGTTGGCGACCGAAAGGGCAGCCCCGATTCCGGCTGCGAGCAGGCCTCGAGGGCCCCAGATCATCCCACCCACGGCGGTGCCCACGACACCGAGGACGATGTTGCATCTTTGAATCGTGAGCAGCTGATCAGTTGGCATTGATGTCGTCGGGATCTTGATTTGGGTCGGGAGATTTCTTGTTCTCGGTCGCTTCGAGGCGATCTTCTTCGTTGAGTTTCTTCTGGTAGTCGCGGGTGACGCGGATCAGGGCTTTTACGGCGGCACCGACACCTCCGACAAAACCGATGATGGTGATGACCGGGGCCGTTCCGAGCTTCCGGTCCAGCCAGTGGCCACCGAAGTATCCGATGGTGATTGCCAGCGCTACTTCGATTCCGACGGCGCCGGTGAATCCGGCGATCCGCCACATCTTTTTTGCTTCAGGGTCGATGAGTCGGCGTTGCGCTATCACGCCTGGCAGCGCAATGCAAGGCACCCTGGGCGACCGATGGGCGAGCGATTGTCGGCCCCGGTGCCTTAGAAGGTCGCCTGCGCCGCGTCCCGGATCCGCACCGGCATCTCCGCGCCTGCGTCCCGGGCCAATCCCATGTTGTCCGCGCCTGCGTCCGGATCTCTATCTACGGGTGGATTGTTTCCCAGCGACGAAAGCGACCCCGCTCCGCTACACGCCAGACTCGTTGCGTAGGCGCACGACCCGAGCGTCGTGGACGACGAAGCGGACGGCAGACAGTTGAGGGACACGCAATCCAAATCCGACATACAGGCAGCGCCGGCCCGAGCCTTGGGCGGAACAATGCAAAGTGAATAGCCAGTAAAGTTATTCGAGTAGCAGACCGCGGGCGGAGCGCAACGTTGGTCGAGCGAGCACGGAGCGCCCGCCGACGGGGCCGCCCCGCATTTTCCGATGGCCGCGCTCGAATCAAGGTTGCCGCTAAAACCTCCGGCGCCCATGCCTGGGTTGAAGTTGCCGCCGAAACCTCCGACGCCCGTGCCTGGGTTCAAGTTGCCGCTGAAACCTCCGACGCCCGAGCTTGGGTTCGAACCTACGTCGGCCACGCAGGCGAACGGAAGGTCGCATGGCGGCAGGCCATTTTCTATCGAACAAGGGGCTCCTTCCTTTCCAGCCGTCTTGCAAACCCCGTTGCCGTTGAACCCCTGGCCCACACAGGCGAGCGCCAGACTTGGGTTGGGATCGCAAGCAGGCAGGATCCCACCTTGCCCGAGGCACGGTTCACCGTTACGGGGCAAATGGCGACAGTGATCCTCCACGCAGAGCAACTGCTGAGGACTGTCGCTGCACGCGACGATGAGAGCGGTAGGGTTTCCACTGTCACCGCCGGGAACGACGCAGGATTCTCCCTCGCCGGCCGGACGGGCGCAGACAAAGTCCGTGCGCCTGCAATAGAGGCCCGGTGCGCAGTCCTGTGACAACAGGCAGGCCTCGTCTTTTCGCGAGTCGGCAAGACAATGGCCTATGCCCCCGCTTGTCAATCCATCGCTCAGGATCGGCGCGGCACGGACGGCCTCCACCGTGTTGCTATCAGGGGCCACGACTCCGCCTGAGACACAGCTACTGCCCGGCAGGCATTCGGTAAACAGCGAGCAGGAGGATCCCTCCGTCAGTGTGCCAACGAACGGATTCGGGCACTGGCTGAATCGGTCCCACACGGAAACGGGCTGCACCAGACCAAGACCAAGCTGATTGATACCTGGATTGCAGGCGCCCTGCGTGAACCGCTGCAGGCAAGCCGTTGCGACCGTCGGGTCGAAGGACAGGCGACCAGCCGCAAGCGCGATCCGTACCTCGGACATCCAAGAGCCGACCAATCGGGTGGTGACCATGCGGCATTCAGGTTCCGTCGCGTAACTGGAAAGACCGAGCGCGTCTATTTCGGGCACGGCGCAACAGCGAAATTCCCAACCGCACATCGCCTGGGCAAGCTGGTCGATGAACCCATCAAGGACGGCTCCCTTCGTCGCTGGGGCGACGCAGGATTTGGTTCCGCCACCACATCCCGCCCCGACCGTCGCGACCAGAAGGAGGACGGCGGGCCGAAACCAACCCACTCTTTGCGGCAGCAACCCCAATGTCCGTTCGGGTCGAGGGTCCGATCCTGGGAATCCGCTCACGATGAGTTTGGGATCTCGGGGGATTTGTGAAACCTGGTGAACTGATCAGAGCGTTTCGAGGTAACTGATCAAATCCGAAATGTCGGATGCCGCCAGGCCGGATGTCACGCCGTGCTTGTCACCCCCGCCACAAGCAGTTGTAAACCGGTCGCGCAGCGTCTGGGCGCAGCCGGTGTGCATGAAGGGTGGGTGATTGGCGAGACCCACCAGCGAAGGAACCTGCATGGGCCCGCCGGTTCCCACGTCCACCGTCTTGGCGTTCGTCAGCCTTGTGCCCTGGTGACAGGTCACGCAGCCGGCCTTACTGGTATCGTTGAAAATAGCCCGTCCGTGTTCCACCGTAGCCCGATCGGTCGGCGCGGCGTGCCCCAGCCGCGGCTGGTCGTCGATCCAGGAAAGGATGGCGTCGGTCTGGTCGGGGTCCAAATCAGGCCCCGACATTCGTCCCGTGAAAACGTCGGTCACGAGCTGCGGGAAGTCCTTTTCGTCTCCGTCCCAGTGGAAGGGCTCGGTCCCACGAATCCCGGTCTGCAGGGACTGCGTGCGGCGGCGTCCCGCGCAGGCGAAATTCCAGGTCCTGCCGTCGTCGTTCCCCTCGGCGTGGCACGAGGCGCAAGCCAAACCGGCACTTGCGTTCGCATGAAACAGCGTGTGCCCAGTATCGCCTCGGCTGTCGGTCGAAAGCTGGATCGGATCCCCCCACGGTACGTTCAGCAGGGCCGGCTCGCGAGATTGGACGATCACGCTGTCTCCGGCAAACGCCACCGCGATCGCCTGGCCCGTCACGTTGGGAACCGACGAGCAGGAATCGGCGGGGCTGTCTCCCCCACAGCGGGTGCGGCCGGCGTCCGAACGGCACCCCATCCTCTTCGAGTCGGAGATCGAGTCCATGTCGCTCATGTGGACGCTCTGCGGGGAGTTGAACGATTGGAAGCCCCGAACCGCGTCTCCATTGGCGGCGGATATGATCGCGACAGATGTCCCGTCCGCGGACACCGCCATGTCAACGGCCAGCGGAAGCTCGCCGAGCGCCGGTCCCGATAGAACCGTGCCGTCGGGCATTACACGGGTGACCGCCGTGTGAATGATTCCTTGGCACTGACCGTTGTCGGTCTGGCCACCGCCATAGCTTCCGGGTGCCACATGACCGGGCGTGCCCCGCTGGATCTCATCGTCGACCCCCCGTTGATGGACCATCGCGACACCGCCGTCCTTCATTCCCACCATGCGCCAAGCCACCGATGGCGTGAACAGTTGTCCTCCGCGAGCCATGCCGTCCCGAAAATTGCCGGGGCTGATTCGGCGGGTGACGGACCCCGTGGCATCGACGGTCAAGATCTCCGTCGAACGAAAACGGCTGACCCGCAACAGGTTCCCTTCCACGACGATGTCCCGAAGATCGCTGTCCAACTTGAGCCGGCGCACCGCATCACCCCCGGCTGCCGGCAGGCTGACCAGTTCCCCGCCCGCGCAGGCGACGTGAATCAGATCCGTCGCCGGATCGTGGGCAAGTCCTCGCGGTGCCGCGCAGACCTGTCGACGCTGGGTGACCGTACCCACCACCGGATCGATGGTCACGAGGGCGCCGCCATGGCGGAGAGCCACGTGAACGCGACCCGCGGGATCCGCGATGACCCGTCCGGGCTCGTCGCCGCTGTTCAAAACGATGGTCGCCGTGACCTGCCGCGCGACGAGATCGACCACGTACACCTGATCGCGGTCGGGGTCGGCCGCCACGACCGTTTGCCCGTCCGACAAGACCGCCAGGGTTCCGCCGCTGATGGCTGGGGGCGCAGTCGGCTGCAGCGTGGTCGGGCCGATGTTGAGTGAAGACTTGATACTCGGCCTCACCCCGATGGGCCCGAAGTTTGCCCCCGGCCCAAATCCGTTAGTCTGGTCCAAAGCCGCACCCGAACACGTCGCTCCCGGACCGTCCGAAGCAAGCGTGCTCGATGGCGTTTCACCCGGAAGCCCCGCGGCCGGCCCCACTGGCGTCACGCCGTCATTCCCGTCGGGGGCGGCGGGACCCGAACCCGATGCGGTCGTACCCTCATGGCAACCGACCACGGAGCAGACCGCCGCGAAGAAGCCAGCAAGCGTTAAGAGTCTCAACGGTAGGCGTGACATCAAAAGACCTCCCACTACTGGTTACCGGAGCAAACACATTCCAGGATAGACGAACAGATCCCCAGTGTCGGAATCCGCGCTGAATTGGTCAGAAATCGACCGGACGCCGCCTCCCACGAGGGGTCGCCAGAGGGTCGCCAGTTGGAGCCTTTTATATGGCCATATATCGGGCTATATTCATGGCTATGTCGAAGGCCATAAATGTGGCCGATCTCAAGAACCGCCTGAGCGAGCACCTGGATGCCGTCGAGCACGGGGAAGATGTCGTGATCTGCCGGCGCAATGTTCCTTTCGCGCGGATCACGGCAATGCCGTTGCGGCGCAACCAGACCAAGCTCGGGTTCGATCGCGGAAGGATCAAGCTTCGCGGTGACGTCACGGGATCCGCGGTGCCCGAGAGTGATTGGAACGCGCTTCGCGACGACCACGATCCCTTGAAGTGAAGCCGCCGCAGCCGTGAGAATTCTTCTCGACACCTGCGCGGTACTCTTCATCGCGCAAGAGCCAGATCGATTGTCGGAGGCCACACGCAACCTTCTCGTCGACAAGGACAGCATCTTGTTCGCTTCGGTCGTCACGGGGGGGGAGCTCGCCTGCCTCGCTGAACGCAAGCGGATCCTGCTGCCCCGGCACTGGAAGATTTGGTTCCGCGACTGCGTGGAACGTAACGGATGGAATCTGCTGCCCCTGACCATCGACATCATGGAGGAGGCGTACTCGCTGCCGGACCCAATTCATCGAGACCCGGTGGATCGAATCTTGATCGCGGCAAGCCGCCTGGAAGACATGACCATCATCACCACGGACCGTCTGATTCTCGACTACCCCCACGTCAAATCGCGGTCGTAGGCAGAGCCACGTGACGGCGCTGGTGGATCCGGACAGCAGATCGATGCAAGCGAGCTGCATCGTCTACAAGTAACGCTCACAGCTCGCCGGGGGACGGTGCCCGATACCGAAATGTCTGGGACTGGACCAGGCTCGTCAGCATCTGCCGGATGGAGAACCCTGGGACAGCCGCGCCAGCCCGGTAGGCAAGCTCCATCGATCCTTCGTCGCTCGGTGATTCCATGCGCCCAAGGACGAAGCGGAACCACTGCCGCGTCGCACACCACTTGACCTCGTCGCTGGCGGCGAGCGCATTGACCAAATCGATGGCGTTCTGGAAGGAAATTTTGGTGCCCCCGGGCGTCACGACGCTGCCGGACGCGTCGATCGGATGGCCTTTGTCCATGGTTTGGTAGCCGCCGATCGCGTCGTAGTTTCCGAAGGCGAAGCCCAGCGAATCGAAGGGTGCGTGACAATCGGCGCACGGAGTTTGCGAGTCTGTTTGGGTAACCACTTCGCGGAGGGTCGCGGTGGGACCAAATTGAATATTAGGTGGAGGCAACAGACCAGAGGGGTGCAAGTTCGAGGTCCCGCAAAGAAGCTTTTGCCACACAACGAACCCCCTACCGATTGGGTTCGTTTCTGTCTCCGTGAAGTCCGTCGCCAGAAACGCGATCTGGGTCAAGATGCCCGCCCTCTGAGCCGGATTCAATTCCAGGCGCTCACCGGGAACCGACAACGCCGTGCCATATAGCCCGGCGACGGTGCTTTCCGACGGGAACGAGTACGAGGCCGTCAGCAACGTCTTCAATGTTCCGTCCCCGGTGGACGGCATCATCGTCGACACGATCGATGACACGAACGCATCCGTCTCCGCCCTGACGAAGGACTGCACCAAAGGGGTGAAGGTTGGGAACAGAGTCAGGTCCTGGTGCAGGGAGTCCCGGCCGTTCAGTTGCAGCAACCATTGTCGATGGAAATTCCCCAATCCGACCTTGGACCGTGGATCCGCCAACATGCGATTGGCCTGCAGCAGAATCTTGTCGGGGGTCGACAGTTGATCGTTGTCGGCCGCCGCCAGCAGCGTGTCGTCCGGCATCGTTTGCCATAGCAAGTAGGAGAGTCGGGACGCGATCTGGTACGAGGTCAGGGTGATGAGGCCTCCCGCCCGCACGGGCGCCGTGTCCCCCACCTCCCAGTGATAAAGGAAATTGGGCGATTGAAGCATCCCGCGCACGACCTGCGTGAGTGCGCCTTGGAAATCGAATCCGAGCCCGACCGCGGTGTTGAAAAGATCGAGCAACGCGGTTGCTTCCGTAGCGGTGACCGGGCGACGAAACGCGCGACGACCGAAGGTGCTGATGAATGTGGTGGCGCAGGCGGTTGCGGCCGTGCCCGCGGCGGGAGCGGTGCAAGACGCCGTCAGGGATGTAGGCGGAACGGTCGACACTTGTTCGGCCAGCGACAGGATTCCCTGCGTCTGCGCTGGTTGGAATTCACCGGGAGCCAGGTAACCGGTGCTTGCCTGGGGACCGTAGTCGCCCAAGGGAGAAAGTCCCGCGTTCTCCGCGGCGGCGGCGACGATTGTCGGCGAGATGCCCAGCAAGTCGGCGATCGTGTTCTCGAGCTCCTCCAGCGTCAGGTGCTGCAAGGCCAGGGTTCCCGCGCTTTGGGGCGTCGCTGGCGCGTTGGGCGCCGGTGGCAGCGCGGACAATGCGTTGCCTGCCGCGCCGGTCGCGCCTCCCAATCCAACAGGGGCGCCACCGCCGGTGGCCGCGCCAGCGACTCCCGACACCCCGCCGCTACCGGGCACGACCAAATTTCCGCCGAGACCGCCCCCTGTGCCGGTCCCGACGGAGGCATCCGAGCCCCGGCCTCCGGAGGCTCCCGCGTCCGGGACGTCGTTGCGGCCGAGCACGTATGTCGTGTGACAGCCGGCCACGGTCAGAGCCGCGAGCATCAGACCCGTCAGTGAGTCGAGGCTTTTCATGATTCGTCGCTCCCGCATGAAACCCGTGGCAAGCATGTTCAACCTCTCAGAGCGGCCAATTCCCCGCCGTACATGGTTTCGCCAAACGTGGGGACGGAAAAGCCCATGGCATTCGCCAGGGCAACCAGCACACCATTGTTCGGAGTGTTGGTTAGCGCCAGGCTCCGGCCGGTCTTGAAGTACCCGCCGCAGCTTCCGGCCATGATCGCGGGGACCCCCGTGGTTTCCCCGAGGCCGGTCCTCATGTTGTTCATCGCCAGGAACGCCGTGTTGTCGAGCATGCTCCCCGCGCCGTCCATCACGCCCTTCACGCCGCCGATCGCGTAGGCCACCTGGCTCATGAACCAGGTGTCGATCTTGACCTTGTCGAGGCCGTTCGCCTTCGCGATGGCGTGGATGCCGTTGATGTCGCCGGTGTTCGGATCGGCCGCGTTCGGACCACCGGCCACGAATCCCAGCGACGACAGGATGATGTTCGCATCACCCTGGTCGCCGAGTTGGAGAACCACCACGCGGGTCGCGTCCGCCGCTAGGGCCGCGACCGCCACGTCGATCTGCAGCTTGGCAATAACCTCAAAATTTCTGCTGGTCACAGTCACGCCGACGCTGGGGCCAAGATCGGGAGGCGTGCACGCGGGGGTGGCCGAGCCGACGCTCTGTTGACCCAGGCGCTGTTCGAGATCTCGCACATTTTGCAAGTGAATCGCGACGCGACGTCGATCCTCCGTTCCGCCAACCTTCATTGTGAAACGGTCGAGATCTCCGGCGACATAATCAAGCACGCTCTTCCGCATGGCCAAGATCTTGTCGACCGGAGGCACCGAAGACTGCGCCGACCCAAAGAGCATCGAGAAGACAGAGAAGGGATCCTGATTGGGCACGACCGGAACACCGGCGGCCTTCCAGGAAAGCCGAGCGGTCGATTGCGCCTGAACCGCCAGGTTCAAGCTGGGAAGGCCTGGGTAGCCGCTGGCCTGCAGCTTGCCTCCAATGAACTGGTCGATGGAGATTCCCCCGGCCACGTCGCTGGATGTCCCAGTGGAAAGCGTCTGGTAGAAGGCCCCTGTCAGCATGCCCGGAAAACAGGCGGCCCCGGTCCTCTCGCCGGCGCCCGGCATGTCCTTGATGAACTTGTAGTCGATCCCGTTCAACAACAAGAGGTCGGCCATGTACGGCTTGAGGGAGTCCTGGAAACCCATCGACCCGAGCTGCCAACTGGCTGGATCGTTTCCCGCGGTGGCCCAGGAATCACCCCCCCCGAGCATCCCGTTCGCCCACACAAGGATGAAGACTCTCTTCGGCCCGGAGACACCCGAGCAGGCCCCGAAGACCTTCTCGGACCGCAACAGCGGCAACAGCGCGGGACCGACGCCGAGCGCCTTCAGCAAAGCGCGCCGCGAAGGAACGTGTCGACGGTTCATCTGCATCACCTCTTTCGCGAATCTTGTGTCACGCGGCAAGAGCAACCTTTCATTCCTCAGCCGTCTCTTGGCACCACGTGGCTATCCGCGCATGCGCGATTCATGGTCGTCCCCTAGGGCGTTGGTCGCTGGTGTCGACCACGGCCGCAAACCTTTCATCGAAAACGCCCGAAGCTAAGCCCCGCGGCCGCGCGCAGCTCGAACAACGGCAATCGCGCCTGCGTGTTGGTCCCCACGGCGGTCACGAACGTCTGGTTCGGCCAGACCCCACCGTCGAGCGCGACGAACGGCGCCAGCCGGGCTGCCACCCACGCCCACCTGAGGCCGGCGCCAAACCCCAAATCAAAGCCCGTCTGACTGTAGTTCGCTCCAAACCCTGCGCCCGCGAGACGAATCATCGCGACGGACCCATCGACATGACCATCGAACGCGCTGTTCCCAAGCCAGACGCGATTCCTTGCCCCCAAGCCGAGGGCGGCGCGCGACCACCGCGACTGACCGGGATTCGGCCCGAGCGCCAGGGCGTGCGCACTAGTCGCCACCAGGCCCAATCTCGCCGCGAGCCCAGATTGCGGTCGCCCCAGCTGCGCATCGATCATGAGCCCTGGCGCGAGATCACTCTCGTGTGACGCCAAAACGCTGGCGCCAATCTCCCAAGGACGGGCATGCTGCGGGGTCGATGCAACGGACTTGGCCTGCGCGGCGATCGCGGGATCGGGGAGCGACACATTCCTCGGACCCGCGCCTTCCGAGGACGCGGGCAGCTCCGGACCGAGATCCCCTCGCATCTCGCCTTCCCAAGCCGTGATCACCACCGCGGACGCGGCGGCCATGTCCAAGCAAGAGCCCGAACGGGCCAGTGTGCGCTCGGCCGCCAGAGTGCCCTCCGCCGTCGTTAACGCGATGGATAGGGTTTCACCCACCCACCGAATTTCCGCCGAAAGCCGCGGTCGGTCCTGGGCCTGCTCTTGCGGCGATGAGCCCTGCACGGCCGGCTCGAGCCGAGCCAACTCGGCGGCCACGTCGGCTTGTGATGGACAGTCCGTGGCGGTCAGCAGATTGACCGCGGTGCCAAACAACGAAAACAACGCAAGGGACGTCACGCGACCACGATGAAGTATATAAACCCGGCCAAAGTCGGGACGCCAAAGACACACTTCGCCCCAGGGAAAAATCGTCCCCCGGGCGGTTACAGCGTCGGGAACACTTCCTTTGCCGCCACCACGAATGATTCGATGTCGTCCGGGGTGTGAGCCAAGGAAATGAACGCCGCTTCCAGTTGGGCGGGCGGCAGATAGAAACCCCGGTCCAGCATGGCGTGGAAGAAACGACCGAACCGGGTCGTATCCGCCTGCTTTGCGCTCGCCAGGTCGGTCACTTCCGTGTCGGTGAAAAACAGCGTGAACATCGACCCGACCCGTTGTACGCGAGCCTTGATGCCGCTGCGTCGGATCACCCGGCCAAGACCGTCCTCGAGCATCCCACCGAGCGAATCCAACGTCCGAAACGCGGCGTCGTCGAGTTTCTTGAGGGTAGCGATGCCGGCCGCGACCGCCAACGGATTCCCGGACAGCGTTCCGGCTTGATAGACCGGCCCTTCAGGTGCGACGACACCCATCACGTCGGCGCGTCCACCGTATACGCCGAGCGGAAGGCCGCCCCCGATGACCTTACCCAGGCATGTCAGGTCCGGGCGTACGCCGAACAGTTGCTGGGCCCCGCCCCGGCCGACGCGGAAGCCAGAGATAACCTCGTCGAAGATCAACAGCGTCTTGTGGTGGTCACACAGCGCCCGCAGCTTGGGCAAGTACGCGGGGCGTGGCAGGACCAGCCCCATGTTGCCGGGAATGGGCTCGACGATCAGGGCCGCGATCTGATCTCGGTTAGCCTCGGCCTCGAAGGCCGCTTCCATGGCGTCCAGATCGTTGAAGGGTACGACGATCGTATCGGCCACGGCGGCCGCCGTGACGCCCGCCGATCCCGGAATGCCCAGTGTCAGGGCGCCCGAACCCGCGGCGGCCAGCAGCGTGTCCGCGTGCCCGTGGTAGCCACCGTCGATCTTGATGATTTTGGATCTTTTCGTGAAGCCGCGGGCGACCCGCAGCGCCGACATCGTGGCCTCGGTCCCGGATGACACGAATCGCAGTTTTTCCAGGGTTGGCATCGCCAGCCGAATCCGCTCGGCCAGATCGATTTCCCTGGGCGTCGGGGCGCCAAAACTGGTCCCGGACGAAGCCGCGGCCACGATAGCGGCGATGATGTCGGGATCCGCGTGGCCGAAGATCAAAGGGCCCCACGACCCCAGGAAATCCAAGTAGGTGTTGCCGTCGACATCCTGGACGCGCGCGCCCTGTCCGCTGTGAAGGAACACGGGCGTTCCTCCGACGGCTTTGAAAGCCCGAACGGGCGAGTTCACGCCGCCCGGGAAAAGCTGACACGCGCGCTCGTAAAGACCTTGCGATGCGGGGCGGTGGGACGTGATGCCGTTGTTCGCCATGCGGAACGAGATGTAGTGTACCTGGCTGAGTCGCGCTCGTCTCGTTCGTTCAGCTTGCTGGGCCTGCGTCCGGGCGGACTTCCGTTTCACGCCGTCCATTTCGCGGTCCGTTTCGGTCCGTCGAATCAGTTTCGCCCAATCAGTTTCCGCCAGTTCTGGTCAATTGCGGGTTTTGGGGGGATCGTCGTCCTGGCCGGGATCGGCGGTGTCGGCATCGACTGGGTCGGCACCGTCGTCCTTGGGATCCAGATCGTCTACGACATCGTCCGAATCGTCTTCCTCGGCGGTGGCTTCCTCGCCGAGATCCTCTTCGGCCAGGGGCTGAGACAAGGCTTCCGCTCGGGCCGCGGCGACCTCGGGTGACTCGACGCGTTCGCCTTCTTCCTTTTCGGCGATACGTTCCATCGCGACGACCCGCTCTTGCTCGTCCAAGCGAATCAACCTGACACCTTGGGTGTTGCGTCCGATCGTGGGGATGCCGTCGACGGGCATGCGAATCAGTTTTCCGCCGTCGGTGATTATCATCAGATCGTCGTCGTCGCTGACGATGCGAAGCGCCACGACCTTGCCGTTGCGGTCGCTGGTCTTGATGGTGATGACGCCCTTGCCGCCGCGGTTCTTGGTGGGGTAGTCGGCGGTCGGGGTGCGCTTGCCGTACCCCTTTTCGCAAACGGTCAACAGGGTTGCCGGCGCATCCCGCGGAATGACGCCCATGCCCACCACTTCGTCCCCGTCCCGCAAGCGGATGCCGCGGACGCCGCGCGCGGTTCGTCCCATCGGACGCACGTTCTCCTCGGGGAAACGAATCGCCCAACCGTTGCGCGTGCCGAGCAACAGATCCGACGAGCCTTCCGTGATGCGCACGGCCACGAGGTCATCCTTGTCGGCGAACGACAACGCGATGATGCCGGAGACGCGGATATTTCCAAAAGCCGACAGCGAAGTCTTCTTGATCGCGCCCCGGCGCGTGGACATGACCACGAAGGCACCGTCGGAGAAATCGCGCACCGGCAAGAGCGCCACGACCCTCTCATTTTCCTGGAGCGGAAGCAGGTTGACGAAGGCCTTACCCTTCGCGGTGCGGCTGGCCTGCGGGACCTCCCAGACCTTCTTGGAATAGGCCCGTCCCTTGCTGGTGAACATCAACAGGGTGTCGTGGGTCGACGCGACGAAAAGTTGGGCGACGAAATCTTCCTCGTGCGTCGCCGCGCCGGTGATGCCGCGGCCCCCGCGGCGCTGCGCCTTATACTGATTCTTCGGGTTGCGCTTGACGTAGCCACCGTGGGTCACGGTGACCACCATCTCCTCGGGGGCAATCATGTCCTCGATGTCGATGTCGGCGATGCTCTCGGTAATTTCGGTTCGGCGCGCGTCGGAGTAAGACGACTTCACCTCTTCCAACTCGTTCACAATCACAGACATGAGAACGGCCTCGTTGCCGAGAATTTCGTCCAGGCGCGCGATCAACAGGGCCAGTTCCTTCATTTCGGTCACGAGCGCGTCGCGTTCGAGGCCCGTCAGCTTTGCGAGGCGCATGTCCAAGATGGCCTGGGCCTGCCGGGCGGACAGCGCGAAGGTCTCCATCAATCCCGTCTTGGCCGCCTCGGTGTCAGAGGATGCACGAATGAGGTCGATGACCGCGTCGATGTTGTCGACGGCAATCTTCAAACCTTCGAGGATGTGCATGCGGTCGCGGGCGACCCGCAACTCGTACAGCGTCCGGCGCGTGACGACATCCCGTCGGTGCGCCAGGAAGTGCACCAGAGACTGTTTCAGCGACAACAACTGTGGCCGGCCGTCGACGATGGCCAGCATGTTGATGCCGAATGACTCCTGAAGCGGCGTCATCTTCCACAGGTTGTTCTGCACCACCTCGGGAACGGCGTCTTTCTTCAGATCGATGACGATCCGCATGCCGTCGCGATCGGATTCGTCGCGCATGTCCGCGATGCCGTCGATGCGCTTGTCACGGACCAGCTCGGCGATTTTTTCGATCAGTTTGGCCTTGTTGACCTGATACGGGATCTCGGTGGCGACAATCGACCGCCGGCCAGTCTTTGGATGCTCCTCGACTGTAGTCCGCGCGCGCATGAGCACGCTCCCGCGTCCCGTTTCGTAGGCCTGACGGATGCCGGCCCGGCCGCAGATGATGCCCCCGGTGGGAAAGTCCGGGCCGGGTACCATCTCCCACAGCTCGTCGACGGTGATGTCCGGGCTCTTGGCGAGCGCGATGGTGGCGTCGATGATCTCGGCGAGGTTGTGCGGCGGAATGTTGGTCGCCATTCCGACCGCGATTCCCGCGGCGCCGTTGACCAAGAGGTTCGGGAAGCGCGCCGGAAGAACCGTAGGCTCGACTTCCTTGTCGTCGTAGTTCGGCTGAAAGTCGACGGTCTCCTTGTCGATGTCGGCCAGCAACTCGCCGCCGATCTTTCGCATGCGGCACTCGGTGTATCGATAGGCGGCCGGCGGATCGCCGTCGACGCTGCCGAAGTTTCCCTGCCCGTCGATGAGCGTGTAGCGCATCGCGAAGTCCTGCGCCAAGCGGACCAAGGCATCATAGGCGGCGCTGTCGCCGTGTGGGTGAAACCGCCCCAACACTTCCCCGACCACGCGGGCGCATTTGATGTAGGCCCGGTTCCAGACATTGTTGTTCAGGTGCTGGGTGTACAGGATTCGACGGTGAACGGGCTTCAAACCATCGCGCACGTCGGGGAGCGCCCGCGACACGATCACGCTCATCGCGTAATCCATGAAAGCGGACTTCATCTCCTCCTCGATCGCGATCGGGATTCGACTGCCTATGAATGGGGGTGCGCCGTCAGCGCTCATCGAGCGTGCTTATATCAGAACGTTCAGTCGAAACGGCCGTTCCGAATGCAGGTTCGCGGAAGAATCGTTACGCGAAGAGGTGGTGGGATCGGCGACCGAACGGGGCGAAGGCGTGCTGGAAATGCAGTCGCAGCCCGTTCAGTTCTTCGTCAATGGCGCGGTGACCGCCTGTGAGCAGTTGACGACCGTTCCGTCGGCGTATTGATCGACACGGGTGTACGTGGCCGTGTGCGTGGCCGATCGGAGGCCGCTGAGGACTATGTCGAACTGCGTGGCGGTCCAGGTTTCGCTGGGCTGCGCCGGATCGGTGGAACTATCATGGCGGCAGGTCGGGGGCGGGTCGGACAAGTGCGCTCCCGCCGCGTCCACCCGCAGCTCCAAGTTACAAAGCCACTGGGATATCAGATCGGATCTCCCCGCGATCCCCGCGGTGATCGTCATAGGCGATGGATTCGAGGCGGGGCTCAACATTCTGATCTCAGCGGTTCCGTTGTCGCAGTGGTTACTGACGGCCGCGGTCGGATCCAGCGTCCAGCTTCCGATGTAACGATTCAACAATGTCTGGGTCGGGGCGTCGCTGCCCAGTCCGCCGTCTGTCGATGCCGCGAAGCAGGCGTCGTTCTGGCACGCGTAGCCTTCCGGACACTGCCCGGAGAGGCTGCATCTCAGCTCGCCGTCCTTCAAATGGGGGGCGTAGCTGCACCCCGCCACGCCGAGGCAGGCAGCCACCCCGACGAAAAGAGCCGCGAAGGTCGGTCGTGTGCGCATCAGAAGGTCACCCGCAGCAAGGCCCCACCCCGATCCCTTGAAACCACAGGCACCAGTGCGACTCGCGCTGGTTCCGGTTGTTCGGCGGCTGCGGGCGAGGTGGCCACAAGGATCAGGCCCGCCGCAAGAGCCGTGAACCCCACCCCGTAGCCAACCCATTGCAGAGTCTGGGTCGTCTTTCCGAGACTCTCCACCGACGGATCAAACCGCGCGTTGTTGGCGGCGGCGTCCTCGACCTTTTTCGACTGGTTGCGGGCGACAAGGCCGAAGATAGCGCCGACGACGCACAAGCCCCCGCCCGAAATCGCGAGCACGGTCCCCATCGTTTTGCGACTGGATCGGGGGGCGGGCTGTGGCGTTGGTTGTGCATTGATCCCGGGAGCGGTTGCCTCCGAAGCGCCCGGCATCCCGCCGGGAAACGCGTTGGTGGGGGCACCCGGGGCGGAAGGCCATTGCGGCGTATTTGGGCTTCCGGGTGCCGCGAGGCCCTGTACAGGAGGCGCGCCGATGGGTGGTGCGCTAACGGCGGGAGCGCCCCCGGCGGGTGGGAGAGTCGTTTCAACCGGAACGGGCGGGGGAGGAGCGGTGGGCACCGGCTCGGGCACCGGATGCTCGGCGGCGATTTTTTCCAACTCCTTGATGCGCTCCTCTATGTCGGCGCGATTTGGCGCCTTGGGCGCGTATCGCAGATAGGTTCGGTAGAATCGCAAGGCGTCGCCGTTGTGGCCCGCCAGTCGGTGCGACTGGGCTAGGTTGTACAGGAAAGCAGGATCACTTTTCGCTTCATAGGCTGCCTCGAATTCCCTGATCGCGTCGTCGTATTTCCCGAGATCGTAGAACTTCGTTCCACGCTCCCAATGGTCGCGGGAGGCGGTCTTGTCCTCGGCCCGCGCCGGCGCCGCCGCCAAGGCAGCGAGCGCGGCCAAAACCACGGCAAAAATCACGGACTGCCTGACCATCAAAAGCCAAGTGGCCTTACTGCGTACCATTCGATTCGAGGTCGTCGCGCACACCATGAGGCCCCCGATTATCGCTCAACTGGGCCAAAATTTCCTGGGTGAAATTTCACGCATTCCGCTCCCTTCCCCTACGTACTACGTCCGCTCATCACGACGCCCCCTCACCACACCCGCTCCCGGGTGCGGGGCGCGCAGAGCGCATCGGTCACCGGGGGATGAATCGGCCGGCCAGCGCCTCGGCCTTCCTGAATTCTTCGATCTGGGCCAGAAAGACGGGAACGATCTCGGGATCGAATTGCACACCCGAGCAGCGTTCCAGTTCCCCACACGCGACTTCGTGTGGCAATGCTTTTCGGTACGCGCGATCCGATGTCATGGCGTCGTAGGCGTCGGCGACGGCGACGATCCGGCCGATGAGGGGGATATGGTCGGCCATCAGCCCTTGCGGGTACCCGGATCCATCCCACGCCTCGTGATGGCAGTAGCACCCGGGGACGATGTCGCGCATGAAGGGGATCGGCTCCAATATGCGTTTGCCCTTCGCCGGGTGCGAGCGAAACATCGCCAACTCTTCCGGGGTCAGTTTTCCCGGCTTGTTCAACTTGTCGTTGCGCACACCGATCTTGCCGACGTCGTGCATGAGCCCGACCTTGACGACGGTGGCAATGTCCGGCTCCGACAGCCTGAACCCGATGGCGATGAGGCGGGCGTACATCGCCACCCGCTCCGAGTGCCCTCGGGTGTATCGATCGGATTCCTCCAGCGCGTGAGCAAACCCGATGATGGTTTGTTTAAAGTTTTCCTCCAGCGACACGTTGGCCGTCGTCAGATCCTTGTTCGCATCAACGAGGTTCTCGTAAAGACGCGCGTTTTCGATTGAAACGGCCGCGCGACTGCCCAAGACGTAGAGCATCTTTCGTTGACCCTCGGAGAACTTCGCGCCGCGTGTATAGCTGTAGACGTTCAGCATGCCGATGATGCGGCCCTTGAGCTTCAGGGGGATCGAGCAAAAACTCACCAGTTGCTTAGACAGCGGGGCCGGTGGTTGTTCGAGGAACTGATTGGCCCGGCTGCCGTGCACCAGTAGGGGACGATCGTCCCTGAACACAGGCAGAACCTCGTCCAGCTTAAGCATGGGCGCGTTCATGTCGACAGCCTGTCGCTGCGATACCTTCCGCATGCGCTCGGTGAAACGACCCTCGCGCTGGGGATCCTCCAGCAACAAGCTGACGACGTCGGCGTCGACCGCGTCGAGGGTGGCGTCGAGAACCAGATCGAGAACCGTGTCAACCGACAGCGACGTCGCGATCGCCTCGCTGATCCGATAGATCGACAGGGCGTCCTTGAGACGCATGTTTTCGTGTTGCAGGCGCTGGCGGTCGAGGCCCCGTTGCACGATGTGAACGACCTCCTCGACCTTGAACGGCTTCAGAATATAGTCGTACGCGCCCCGCTTCATGGCCTCGATGGCCGTCTCGACGGTCCCGAAACCGGTCATGATGACGGTCAGAACGGGAAGGCTCTCCTCGGTGATTTGTTGGACCAGTTCGAGGCCCCCCATGCGGGGCATCTTCAGGTCGGATATGACGAGATTGTAGCTGGCGCGGTGCAGTTCCTCGATGGCCGCCATGCCGTCCTCGACGGTGGTGACGGCGTATCCCTCCTCCTTCAGGAAGTCGGACAGGATGTCGCGGATGACACGCTCATCGTCCACCACCAAGATTCGGGGATTGTCGGGGTGAAGGTAATATTCGGTCGTGGGCGGCTCTTCCGCCGCCAGCTTCTCCGCCACCGCCTCTCGGACAGCGTCACGATTGATTGGTGCGCTCACTACGCCTTTCCAGAAAATTGCCTCATCGAACTAGGTGTTTTCACAAAGCAAGCGTCCAGGTTGCACGCAACTCTAGTCGAGCCGCCCCGCGGTAACCAGTCACGAGGTCCGGAGGGGGCCGGAGGTCCGGACGCCTCGGCGGGGGAAGGAGTCAATGTAGCAATGGTCAACCTTCCTTGGGTCGCAAGCCATTGACCGTCACCCACCTTTCAGATTCCGAAATTGCGCCGTCAGATCCTTCCACTGCTCCTCTTTCTTCTTGGCATCCTTCTCGTCGGAAGCGGCATCCTGTTTCTCGGATTCCCAACTGGAGTTCTTGCTCTTCCACTGTCCTTCGTAGTGCGACGGCTGGAAGTCACCCCCCGGCTTTATGCCCTTGTCATGCGCAACCTTGGCCTTTTCGAACTCAACGCGCGCCTTGGCCGCTTCGATGTGAGCTTGGGCGGCCGTTCTGAGCTGCTTTTGCCAGGCTCTCTTCTGCTTCAACCAGTCCAGCTTTGCCTCGGCCACCTTTATCCCCAGATCCGCGACGTCCTTGTTATGGGCCGCGGCGTTCGCCTGATTTTCGTCGTGCGAGGCTTTCGCGCCCTCTTGCTCGGCGACCGTCTTCTCTATCTCCAGCTGGGCCTGTTCCTTCTCTTTCTGGGCGACCTCGACGTCCCGGTCCGACCCGGCGAGCTGGCTGTCCGCGGTGCGGCGTTCGCCTTCCGCCACCTCGGTTTCCTTGCGTGCATCAAACACACCCTGCCGTTCACCCACTGGAACCGGATCCAAGACGGCATCCTCGATGGTGTATTTCAAACCGCCGCCGCAGCCAAGGCCGATGGTCAGCGCGACGAGCCATGCGAACCCTCGCAAGGGAGACGGACCACGAGTCTCCATCATCAGGCACCTCCCCGCGGCTCGGAGCTCCGAGCGGTATCGACGGCGGCTCGGGCGCTACCCCCGTTGTTCAGTTCGGGAAACCAACCAAAGAACTCCCGCAATTTGCCCTTGCGATCCTCATCGACGTAGTCGAAGTTCGTCCCGCGATCGATGATCTCCCAGAATTCCTTGGCTCGAACCGAGAGCATCTCATTCCTGATGGATCGCAAGCGTTCGGTGGTCTCCAATGCCATGTCGTCGTAGATTTGTCGGGCCCGCGCACCTGCTCCGGCCAGTAGATAATATGCCGCCAGTTTGGCTTGTGCCTTACGGACGCCACGGAGACCTTTTTCCTGGGCGGAGTTCTCGGCTTCCTTGTCTATGTCCAGAAACGTTGCGAGCAGAGCATCGTGAACCGGCGATTCCGTGATGCTGGCCATCTCGCACAGAGCCCCGAGGTCGTACGCGGCGGTTTCGGCCACGAAGCCAAGTCCCATCCCGTTCGCCAGTTGAGCATAGTACCGGAAGTGCGCGGCGACCTCCGAAAGTTGTGCGGCGGCGTCGACGCCGCCGCCTCGCGCGCGCATCATGGTTTCCGCGAGCAGACGGTATTGATTGAGAACATTGTATGCGGTTCTCACGTCACGGGCATTGAGGGCGGCACGTAAATAAGTGTTCATGAACCTCACCGCCAGTGACAGGACCGCTCGCTCCGATACTGCCAAGGCCGCTTCCGCCACGTAGCGAGTCTCGATGGCGACGACGTGAGCCATTTCCGGCATCTCTTTTAGGGCCTCGCCGAATACACTGCACATCTGACGAAGGCCTTTCCATTCGAGCCAGGTCTTGGCGGCGGCGAGATCCGTGACAGATTCCGGAGCCAGGGCCACCATGTCGGGATCGGCGCGAAGCCTGGGCCCAATCGCGAACCACGCAGCTCCGAGGCCGGACTTGCCGGGTAAATACTCGACGATCACGCGCCGCAGGGCCGAGGTCGCGTTCGATGCGATGACCTTGTCCTTTTGTGAAATCGCGTTGATGGCCACGCCGGCGAGCTGTTCCATGCTCGTCACGGTTTGGCCCTGGCGCACCTCCACGTTCGCGTCCGTCTGGCGCCCGCGTCCAAGGGCATTGTGTAACGTTTGTTTGCCTATGCGTGCGATGACCTTTTCCGGATCCAAGAAATCGAACACATACGCGAAGTAGGGAATCAACGCGAGGAGGCTGGCTGTGACCATGCCTACCGTCACAACGATAGTCACGCGTGGCACGTAGTCCCGGGCCACGGCCAAGCTGACCCAGACCGCATCGATACAGGCGACCACGAAGAATCCCATCACCGCCAGATTTGTCCGGTCGCGGAAAAACATATCCGCCACGCGCGACGTGTAGCGTGTGGCCGCGATCTGAACGACGATTGAAACCACCGTGATGGCGATGCCCAAGACGGCTGCGATAATCTGCGCCAGGTTGCCGAGCGCGTTCTGCAGCGTGTCGGGGTCGAAGTCGAGTAGTCGCGTCAAGGGCCCGACGGCGCCAGCGACCGCGACCCCTCGGGTGGAGTGAAGACCATAAAAATCAACCAGCCAGAACGTCCCGAACAGTACAAAGGCCACACCCGCCGGCAAAGCCAGCGTACCCTGCAACGTACGTCGCCAACGGTTCCATGCGGAAACCATGGATGGGATGATAACCTGTGACGCTGAAGTCATGTTGCTCGCGATTGACATCGGAAACACGAACGTCGTCATCGGGCTTTACGATGGCGATGCGGGAGGGGTGGGGGGGGCGGCCGGCCTACGGACGTACTGGAGGCTCGATACCCGCGCTTCGCGCACGGGAGACGAGTACGCGGCGGTGCTCAGCCAACTGTTTTCGCTGGCGGGTCGAGCGCTCACGGACGTGACAGGGGTGATCGTGTCGTCGGTGGTGCCGCCGGCGCTGTCCCCGGTGGAACGGTTCTGTCGGGACCACCTCGGTCGCGAGCCCATGGTGGTGGGGCCCGGAATTAGAACTGGGATTTCGATTCTGTACGACAACCCCCGTGAAGTCGGCGCCGATCGGATCGTGAATGCGGTGGCGGCACATGCCCGCTGGCCCCAGGGTACGATCGTGGTTGATTTTGGCACCGCCACCACGTTCGACGTCGTCAGCCCGAAAGGGGAGTACTTGGGTGGGATCATCGCGCCCGGACTGATGGTGTCGGCGGATGGCCTCTACAGCCACACCGCCAAGTTGCCGCGCGTCGAGATCGCGCGCCCGCGCGCGGCTATCGGCAAGAACACGGTCGCTAGTATCCAGTCTGGCCTGGTCTTCGGTTATGCGGGTCTGGTCGATAGCCTGGTTGCACGAATCCTCGCCGAGATCGATTTCGCGCCACGCATCGTCGCGACGGGAGGTTTGGCGCTGCTCGTGGCCGCGGAATCATCCACGATTCAGGAATGCGACGACATGTTGACTCTGGACGGGTTGCGCTTGATCCACGCACTCAATCGCTGAGGACGACAGCGAATGGGCGACCGACCACTGCCCGAGCCATTTCACGATTGGCGCGGGCTCATCTCCGATCCTGGGACACCCGGTGAGGCGATTCGGCAACTGGCGTCCCGGGCGGACGTCGATCCCGAAGCTTTGGCGGTTTTGGCGGAGGACCAGGCACGTCTAAAAGCGACACCGGCGATCGCCGCGGCTATCTACGCCAACCCACGTGCTTCCCTGAGCGTCGCCAATCGCGCGGTTGCGTGCTGCCATCGCGCGGGCGTGGTTCCCGAGGGCATTCCTGGGTTCGACGAGCTGGTGCTGGCGATTGTTGCCGATCCGGCGGCACTCGATCCCGGCGCGGTGGACTCCCCATTTCAGCAGCTGATGCTTGGCGCCCCGGACGATTGCGCGGGCGAATCCGACAGCGATGCTGCGGCTGAAGGGACGCTTGGTGTCGCCGCCGGGACGACCGACCCTCCCGCGGCGGCGGGCGGACCAACACCCCTTGGCGAGAAGAAGAAGGCGGGCGGTCGCCGCCCGGCCACCATCGATTTCACCCGCCTGAAACTCTACGAAAAGATTCGACTGGCGACGCTGGGGAATGCTTATTGTCGCCAGAACCTCCTGCGCGACGCAAACCGGATGGTGGCCATGGCGGCCATTCGTTCGCCCCAGATCACGGACGGCGAAATCGCCAAGGCCGCGAGCAATCGATCCCTCAGTGAAGACGTCATTCGGTATATCGCCAACCGCAAGGAACTGGTGAAGCAGTATGCGGTCAGGCTGGCCCTGGTGGGGAACGCGAAGTGTCCATTGACAGTGACGTTGCGCTTGCTGCCGTCTCTTCACGCCGACGACATCAAACAGATCGCACGTTCTAAGAACGTTCCTGGCGCGCTGTCGGTGGCCGCCAAAAGGCTGGCGGCCACCAAGGGTCCGCAGTAGATCCACCCCGTGGCGTCTGGCGAACTTTGGTCCCGTTTCCGAGAATTTCCGCGCGCATTGGGGGCCCTGTTGGTGGCGCCACAACGGGCCCTTCGGGAGATCGAACGAAAGGAGGGCGGCGGATTTTGGGTGCTGATCGCGTGGTCTTTGTTGGCGGCTTTGGGTTTGCGGTTCGCCAACCTGGCTGACGCGGTCGTAGGGTTCGAGGCGGGGGGCGGACTCCGTGTGGTTTCGGTTCTGGTCGGTGAGTTGAGCCAGGCAATTCCCGTGGCTCTCGTCGCCGCGCTGGCCGTCGTCGTGGCGGCGGGGGCAAAGCGGGATCCGTCCGTGGACCTGGAGCTGGGTTGCGCGGCAACTATCCCATTTCTGTTTGTCCGCGCGGTTTTTCGTACGGCGGTTATCGTCGTCGGACGCGAACCTTCCCTGCGGTTGGTTCAGGCGTCGTACATCCTCGCCCTTGCGTGGACGGTCTTGGCGGTGGTTCTGGCAATTCGCATCGCCCATGGACGTCCCTACGTGCGCGGGGCGGACGCGATGGCGCGTCCACATCCATGGGCCCTGATGACAGGCTGGGGTGCCCTCGTGGTGTTGGCGGTCGCCCTCGGTGGCAGCGCGATCTGGACCGTCCGGAACGCGGCGACGCTGGGTCCCGTCACGCGGGGTACAACGGCGGCGGACTTTAGCCTGCCACGCGTCGACGGCCAACCCGGAAGCCTGTCGTTGTCGTCGTATCGTGGGCGCGTGGTCGTACTCGATTTTTGGGCGACCTGGTGTCCCCCGTGCCTGGCCGCGCTGCCGATGATGCACGATCTGTCGCACGAGGTTGAATCGAAGGGCGTCACGTTCGTGGGCGTCGATTCGGACGGCTCGCAGACATCTCCAGCGGAAGTGACCGAGTTCCTGCGCCAGCACGGGGCCCCGTATCCGGTCGTCTACGACGACGGAACCGCGGGCGAACGCTATCGAATCAAGGTTCTACCTACTGTGGTGATCGTGGGGAAAGACGGAGTGGTCGAGCGTGTCTTCATCGGTAGCACCGGAAGAAACGCCCTCGCGGCGGCGATCGACGTGGCTCGGGCTCGATAGCCGTCGGCACGCGGCTACTCTCTTCGCGCTATCTCTTCCACGAAATACGCGCTTCGGTGACGGGCCGTCGGCAGGTGACTGTCCCAGCATCCCGCCGAGCAGAAGACCAGCTTCACGCGGCCCGAGTTGCAGGTGCTGACCGAACAGCGAATGGCCTTGCCGCCGACGGGGATTGGTTTGCGACACATCGAGCAAACGAACGCGGGGGAACTGGTCATCGGCAACCTCGATGATAGAGAAGGAAAGTCCAACGGCGATACGGTAACCGGACTTGGCTGATTTTGGCACCAGGTCTTTTCGTTTCGCCGATCTACTATTGTTTCCGCATGCGGCTCGCGGGGTGCCTAATGGTCGAGGTCACCGTCGCCACCACGCTGCTCGTGCTCGGGGTGCTGGGGGGCGCGCGGGCGGTCGGGGAAGTGGGGGCCTTGCTCTCGACGCGCCGCGCGCATCGGGTGACGCCGGCACCAAGCCGTGCCCTTCACGTGCGCCTGGACCTGTCAGGCGAGTCGGCGCCCGACGTGGCCGCCGAGTCCTCGGGGACCTTCCTGGGAATGTCCGACGAGCTCTTGCTCGATCGGCTTCGAACGCAGCCCGTGACCCGCTTGAAACTGAACCGCGGGGGTTCGTCCCTTTCCTTCAGGGTGGACTTCGCAGACGGCTCGCGGGCGGCCTGGAAGCCGGCGCAGACCAACGCCCAGACGGTCCCCCGAAAAGAGGTGGCCGCCTATAGGCTGAACCGCTTGCTGGGATTGAGCGCCGTTCCGCCGGCGATTCAGCGCGCGATTTCGCGGGAAGACCTGTTTGGGTTGCTGCATCCCGACTCGCTGGTCGCGGTGCCCCGCATCCGGGCGGAGACGATCATCGGGCCAAACGGCCTGGTCTCGGGCGAAGCCTCCTACTGGATTCCCGTCATCAAGGACTGCCCGTTCGATACTCCCGCAGGACACGTGGTCCTGTTCGGTTGGTTGACCCAAGGACAAGCGATTCCGTTCGAGCACCGCGCCCTCGCGCTGCAAGTGGCAAAGCTGGTGGTGTTCGACTTTCTGATTGCCAACCCCGACCGCTATTCAGGCGGGAACATGAAGACGTCCGCCGACGGTGCGCAGCTGTTCTTCATGGACAACACCATGTCCTTCTTTCTGGACGCCGATGGACCCGAGAAGACGCGAGTGAACCTGTATCGGACGCAGAGATTCTCCCGAACACTGCATCAGGCCCTTGGGCAGGTCAGCGTGCCGAATCTGCGACGCTGGCTGCATGAAAGCGACGGCGCCGAGATTCTGACCGATGCCGAGATACGCGCCGTCGTGCTCAGGCGCGAGTTCATCGAGCGGTACGTCGCGGAACTGAGCAGGCAACAAGGCGAGAACAACGTGTTGTTCTTTCCCTGACCAAGCGCTGATCCCCCCGCCCTAAAGACGGGCTCGCTCCCGGCCAACGTTGCGCTACACTAGCCCGCTTTTTCGCAATCCCGGAATTCGCTGAAACAAACGCCATGAATGTTCATTTTGTCTCGCTCGGCTGTCCGAAGAATCGGGTCGATACCGAGGTGATGCTCGGTCACACGACGGGTGCAGGCCACCAACTCGTCGCGTCTCCCGAAGAGGCCGAGGTGATAGTGGTGAATACATGTGGTTTCATCGGCGAGGCCAAGCAGGAGTCGATCGATGCGATCCTGGAGATGGCACGCCACAAGGAATCCGGGAGTTGCCGACGGCTGGTGGTCACGGGCTGCCTGTCGCAGCGCTATCCACAGGAACTGTCGGCGGACATGCCCGAGGTGGATCACTTCCTGGGGACGGACGAGGTCGGGTTGATCACCGACGCCATCGCCGGACGGACCGAGCGTGTTCGGGTTCTGGAAACGCCGCGGTTCCTTTACGATGATCTGGCTCCGCGGCAACCGTCGATGGCGCGCCACACGGCCTACGTGAAGATAGCCGAGGGGTGCGATCGGCCGTGCGCGTTTTGCATTATCCCGAAGCTGCGCGGGCCACAGCGCAGTCGGCAACCGGCGTCAGTCCGCCGCGAGATCGAATCGCTGGCGGCCGCGGGGACCAAGGAGATCTGCCTGGTCGCACAAGATTTGACGACCTATGGCACCGACCTTGGCTCGGGGTCGGATGGTGTTCCGACGCTCGCGTCGTTGTTGGCCGACATCGCGCAGATCGATGGCGTCCGCTGGCTGCGTCTGCACTACGCTTATCCCAGCGTTTGCGACAACGATTTGCTGGACGTGATCGCGAATAGCCACCGGGTCGCGAAATATCTGGACGTCCCCGTTCAGCATGTCGACAGCGACGTCTTGAAGAAGATGCGGCGGGGCTACGGCGAACGGGTGGTGCACGATTTGGTCGACCGGGTGCGGGCGCGCATCCCCGGCGTGACGTTGCGGACTACGTTCATTGTCGGCCATCCGGGCGAGACCGCCGCCGCTTTTCAGCGCTTATGTGATTTCGTTCGCGTCTCGGAGCTGGATCGCGTGGGGGTCTTCACGTACTCGCAGGAGGAAGGAACCGTGGCGGCCCTGTTGCCCGGGCGCGTGCCGCGCAAGGAGGTCGAGTCGCGTCGTCGCGAGCTGCTGCGTATCCAGCGTGCCGTCTCGAAGAAGAAGTTGCGTGCGTTGCGGGGGCGCGAGCTGGAAGTCCTCGTCGAAGGCCCCTCCGACGAATCGGAGTACCTGTTGATGGGGCGTCACGAGGGACAGGCGCCCGAAATCGACGGCCAAGTCTATCTGAGCTTCGCGGACACCGCGGGAGACGCACCGGCTCCGTCGGCCGGGACGCTCGTTCGCGCCCGCGTCACGCACTCGGCGGAGTACGACTTGGCGGCCACGATTCTGACTTGAAGCACGCGCGCGGCGGTGGTGCCGTCATTCGCTCGTCAATCTGGAGGTGCACCGAGGCCAGTCACGCTCGAAAAGCGCGAAGGTCGATGGGCCAAGTAACGGTCCGGTCCGGCACGGTGCCCCAGGCCCGTTTGAGTCGTGGGACAATTTTTTCCAGGGGATTTGCGTCGTTTCCGTGTTCTGCGATGTGTCGCTTCAAGGCCGACCAGGTTCCCAGAAAGCCAATCAGCTCCGCGAATCTCCAGTTGGCGCTCATCTCGAATCGAGGCGCCGGCAGCTCCGCGAACGGGACGACGATCGTGCGGTATCCGGTCTCGACCAAGCGTCGCTCGGGATCCCAGTAGGCCCCGAGGTGCTGTTCGTAGAGCTCGTGCACGAGAGCATCCACCGCGGGTGTGATTCGCGCGAGTCCGTAGCACCAAACCACCAACGCGCCGCCTGGCCGCAGCACACGTCGCGCCTCGGAGAAGAAGGCATCGAGATCAAACCAGTGCAGCGCCTGGGCGACCACCAGCAGATCCCCGATGCCCCCATCGAGGCCGGTCTCCTCCGCTGCGGCCTTTCGATAGTCGACGTTGGTGATAGGCTCCGCGTGCGCCAGCTGCGAACCACTCGGCTCGATCGCGACGACCCGATCGAAACACGCGGCCAACGCGGCGGTGGCCTGCCCGTTGCCGGCGCCCACATCCACCGCCAGATGGTGTTCCGGCACCAGCGTCTTCAGCCACGAAAACAGCGCATCGGGATAGCGCGGCCGAAATCGCGCGTAAGCCGGGGCTTGCGCCGAAAACCGGTCCTTGAAGCTCATCTTGCCCCCCTTGCGGGCCTTGCCCCCCTCGCGGGCCGCTGTGAGTCTCCGCTGTACCGATCTCGTCGCTCAGCGTGCCAGCGCAATCATCTTCTCCATGGCGCGCGCGGCTCCGCCTCGCACTCCCTCCGGAACGGTGATCCGTCGTTCCGCGGGCTCATCGCGCAGGGTTTCGTAGACGTTTTCCAGATCGATCGCCTTCATGTACTGGCACAACCGACACGCCTTGTAGAACTGCTTTTCGGGATGCTCCAACTCCAGACGAACCACCAGGCCACACTCGGTCAGAATCGCCAAGTGCCGCGCTTCGGGGTGGGTCTCGACGTACTTCGCCATCTGCGCCGTCGACAGCACCTGGTCGGCGGCGCGCTGAAGCTCGGGACGTACCTCCCCGTGGACAATCACCACGGCTTGCGGATCTTGAGCCCTGATGCGGGCGATGTCATCGACGGTCATCTGGTGATGGACGTGGCACGCGCCCTCCCACGCGAAGACATTTCCCGCCAGACCCTGGCGCTCGCCCTCCTGGATCAGGGGCCGGATGCGTTCCAAATAGTCCTTGGGATCGAAAAGGTTGGCCTCGGGGGGCGGCAGGTACATCCGCCGCGTCTTCACCGCCACTTGATAGGCCAAATTCTGGTCGGGCACGAAAAGGACGTCGGGTGTCCCCAGGCGGTCCGCGATGCGTGCCGCATTCGAGCTGGTGCAACAGACATCGGACAACGCTTTCACGTCGGCGTACGTGTTGACGTACGTCATCGTCGAGAATTTGCGTCCAAGTCCCCGAAGAAATTCTTGCCGTTCGGCCAGCTCATCCGCGTCCACCTCCGCCAGCGAGCACAGCGCCTGCAAGTTCGGCAGATACACGGGCCGCTCGGGCGCCAGTGTCACGCACCCCTCGGCCATGAAGCGAACCCCGCAAAAAACCACGAATCGCGCGTCGATGTTTCGCGACTTCACGGCCAGTTCGAACGAATCTCCCACCACGTCCGCGATCTGCTGGACTTCGGGGACCTGATAGTTGTGCGCCGGGATGAATGCGCGCTTCTCCTTTTTGAGTCGGGCAATCTCGGCCCACAGATATTCGACGCGCCCGGCATCTTTCTCGGCCACGGCGCCCGTTCGCACCAATCGGTCCAAAGACACGAACGACATGATCAACGTCTAGCGCGGCCCCGTTCATCCGTCACGCGGCGGGCGATTCCGTCACCCTCGCATCGCCTGACTTCTGGTACGGTTGTAGGCTTGGAACGGCTGTTCGACGCGGATGTGTGGCGCGAGGTGACCGGCGGGGATATCGCCGATCGGGTCCGGCGATTGACGCGCGTGACACCGCTTGTGCCGGCTCCGGCCTTGGGAAGGCGGACCGGGGCCGACGTTTGGTTGAAACTCGAATGCCTGCAACGCACCGGTTCGTTCAAGCTGCGCGGCGCCGCCGCTCGCCTGGCGGCCATTCAGCGCGATCACACCGGACCGGGGCGCGCGCGTGTGATCGCCGCGTCGGCCGGCAACCACGGACTGGCCGTCGCCCTGGCGGCCCAAACCTTCGGACTGGATGCCACGATCATCGTGTCGGCGCAGGCACCCGAGTTGAAGCGCGCGGGCATATCGGCGCTGGGCGCCGCCGTCGAGGTGATTGGGGCGACCTACGACGAAGCGGAGGCCGAGGCCCGGCGGCGCGCTAATGCCGAGCCGAATCTGGTCTTTGTCTCGGCGTTCGATGATGACTATGTGATGGCGGGCAACGGTGGCCTACTGGCCCGCGAGATGCTCGCGCAACTTCCCGACGTCGAACTCGTTGTCGTGCCCGTCGGGGGGGGCGGACTGGCCGGCGGAATCGGTGTGGAGGTCGTCCCGCGTGGGATTCGGATCCTGGGAGTCTCGGCCGAAGTGAACTGCGCCATGCGTCGGTCGCTGGACGAGGGGCGTGCCTACACGACGTATCACGGAGGGCTCACGCTGGCCGAAGGCCTCGAAGGGGCGGTGAGTGAACGCACCTTTCGGATGGCAAAGGACTATTTCCCCAACATCGTTCTCGTCAGCGAGATCGCCATACGCAAGGCCGTCGTCTATGCGTATCGGACCTTGGGTCTTCTGTGCGAAGCTTCGGCCGCACCGGCGCTGGCCGCCCTGTTGGAACAACCCGACTCGATTCGGGGCCGCCGTGTCGTCGTCGTTATCACCGGCGGCAAT
This sequence comes from Pseudomonadota bacterium, assembly GCA_017881245.1. Classification (GTDB taxonomy): domain Bacteria; phylum Myxococcota_A; class Polyangia; order Fen-1088; family Fen-1088; genus FEN-1088. The sequence continues at coordinate 10,746 of JADGRC010000215.1, read as the reverse complement.
ATCGAGCCCGACCTTTTGGACCAGTTGCTGGCCGGCCCCGTCACATCTTCTTGACTGGTCGCCCGGAGCGACGACGACGGTTGTGTCAAAACTTGGCTGCTTGCGGGTTCTCCGCGGGTCCTTACGGACTGTTCAGCATGCCATCCGCCTGGCCCGAGGACTTGGCTCTGGCGAGCGCCGCCGATCGAAGATCGTGCCCCGTGGTGCCCGGCCCCAGAACTTTTCGGCGTTTCTGACCGTGACCGGGTCCAACGATATCGCGCAAGTATGGTTCGAACTGGAACGTGTCGGAATGCTGTTCGGTGTGACATCCCAGGCAAACTGTTTCGGGAACATCGCGCTTGATGGCCATGGGTTCCTCGTTGCCCTCACCCGCGACGTGAAGCGATCCCGGACCGTGGCAAGTCTCGCACTGCACGGACTCAAGCCGCTTGGTGAAGCCGAGGCTCGTCCCCCCCACCTGACCAAATCCCGTTACGTGGCATCCCACACATTTATAGTCCGCCTGCTTGCCCCCTTCGACCAGCGTCCTCCACGCGTGGGCGTGGACCGTTCGTTTCCAGAATGCCGCGGCACCCGCGTGGCAGCTGGTGCATTTGTCCATTCCTACGTAAAATTCACGCCCCGGCTCGGCCGGCGGCGGCGGGGTCGCGTTCTTCAGATTCATGGCGGCCACACGCTGATCTAGCTTTTTCATGGCGGCGGCGACCTTGGGGTCACGCCTCAAACTGCGGCGGAGCGGCAGCAGCGCATTGACGACGTAGTTCCCCGTGGGGGGCGGCGTCCATGGTATTTGCAAGTGGACTCTCTCCGCTTCCAACTCCGCCTGCTCTCGTTGTTTGGCCGCGACGAATGCCCCGTCGGTGCCGTCGTCAGCGGCGCCGGTCCTCTTGTCCGCCGGCTTGGCGGACCACTTTGCCAGGCCGATGCGTAAACGCTCCAGCGCCCGGTTGACCTCGTCTTGTCTCAGTCGGGTGGCGGCCGGGCCCCCGGCGTCCTGCAGCTCGGGGGGGACACCACCCGGCAGGGCGGGTGCGCGCAACACGATCTCCAGACGCCCCACGCGCTGCAGTTCTTCCCCGGGCGCGACGATGAAGGTTCGGCCCACGCGCTCCATGCGGGACATGCCGGTACCCACCTTCTTGCCCACGATCAGGATGTCAGCGCCCGCCTCTCGGGCCAGTTTGCGAGCGGAGACCTTGTCGACCGCCGCCAACAACACGACGATTTCCGCGCCCGCTCGCCTTAGGCCGTCCACGGCTCGCTTGGCCGCCTCGTTCGAGTCGCGGGCCTTGCCTTCGATCCCCGCCGCCACGCTCGGATCGGCGATTCCCAGTACCCCCAATGCGATGCCCCCGACGCGCTCCACGCGCGGTGGGTTCAGCACCGCGGCCCCGCCCGTGAGATTGGAGGCGAGACGGGTGGGACGGACGTGCGCGGGACCAGCGACGGTGTCCGTCTCGTCGATCGCGGCTCCCAGTAGCCCGATGCGTTCGAACTCGGTCGCCAAGAAATCGGCGCGCAGGTCCGCCGATTGTCGTTCCTTGGCCGAAATCGTTCCCGTGGGATACAGCAATCCGCCGGCGTCAACCAGCGCCACCGCCGCGCCGCCGCGCCGGGCATCCTCGATCAGGGCCGCCAGGCGTGAAACATCACCCAAAGGATCGCTGGTGCAGCCGCACGGTTCCACCGTGCCATGCACCTCGGCTGTGTAAAAGAGCGTCGCGCGCCGCTCGCCCGACGCGATGCCCGGCGGGCGTGCGGATCCGGCGGCGCTCGGCATCACCCAGATCAAGATCGCGGCAACGGCGAACGACGGAGTCCCCCGTGTCTTGCGTCTGTTGGCGTGAACCATGGCCCCCGACTATGTCAACCCGAGATGGCCCTCGCCAATTCCGCTTCGTGGGTCCACCGTTGGCCCTCGGGCCGACCTCGGGATGTTCGGACCGACCTTGGGCCGATCGCGCCGCCAGCACCTTGACATGGGCCTATCCGGTCGCTAGGGTGCGTCCCTTCGTTTCACCTGTCATCCGTCACTTCTCCAGGTCTCGCAAGGATTTCCATGTCAGTGACCATTCGACTCACCCGCGGCGGCGGCAAGAAAGTTCCCTTCTACCGTGTCGTGGCGGCCGACAGGCGCAGTCCCCGCGATGGCCGGTTCATTGAACAGTTGGGCGTCTACGATCCCCTGCGCACCCCTCCCGAGGTCCGAATCGATTCGGAACGGTTGCAGCATTGGCTGTCGGTGGGCGCGGTTCCGAGCCAAACCGTGGGCGAGTTGATCAGTGGGTTGAAGCGCGCCGCGCCGCCCGTGTCAGCGAAGTAGGTCCTCCGTTCTCCAGGAGTAAGACTTGGGGCAAGAATCCTCCCTCCGGCTGTTGATCGAATACTTGGCGCGGGGCCTCGTCGACCGTCCCGAAGAGGTCGTTGTGGAAGAGGTGGACGAACCGGACGCGCTGGTCTTCGAGCTCAAGGTCGCCGAGCCCGACCTCGGCAAGGTGATCGGAAAGCAGGGCAGGACTGCGAAGGCGTTGCGCACGGTGCTGTCCGCTGCATCGTCGAAGATGCGGCGGCGCGTGGTCCTCGAGATTCTGGAGTAGGTTGCCTGTGTCCGCGCATCACGCGCGGTAGGTGTCGGTGATGGCACGGCCCACGTACGATCCCGATTCGTTGGTGGTGGGAATCATTGGGCGCCCTCACGGTTTGGACGGTGAGATGACTTTGCGCGCGTACAACAGTGGCGGCGCGGATTTGGCGGCCGTGCCGGAACTCATTCTCGAACGAGGAGATCTCCGAGAGGTGCGTCGCCTGTGCACGGCACGGCGTCGCGCCGACGGTTGGCTCGTGCGGGTCTCTGGGATCGATTCGCGCGACCGCGCGGCGGAGTGGACCCACGCCGCGGTTCGGGTTCGAAAAGACGCGCTGCCCGCTCTTGGGCCCGGAGAATTTTTCGTCGAGGACCTCCTCGGATGTCAGGTGCGTACCCCGGAGGGTGACATCCTGGGAAGGGTCGACAGCATTTTTTGGAATGGAGCCCACGACGTCATGTCGGTGCTAGGAGCGGGGACCGACGGTGGCGAACATTTGATTCCACTCGTGCCGCCTTTCATACGACTGGTGGACATGCCGGCACGGCAGATCGTCGTCGCGTGGGGCCCGAATGGTGATGGTGATGGGGATGGCTGACCAGGCTCCCGTCATCACGTTCGAGCTCGTAACGTTGTTTCCGGAACTGTTCGACAACGTTCTGGGCACCAGTCTGCTCGGCCGGGCCGTAGCCGCTGGCATCATCGGGGTCGAAAGGACCAATCAGCGCGATTTCGCCACGGATCGTCATCGCTCGGTGGACGACACACCCTGTGGTGGAGGCCCAGGCATGATACTCAGCGTGCCACCGCTTGCGGCCGCTCTGGACGATATCGCGACTCGACGGGGGCCCGCGCACAAGGTTTTACTTTCGCCACGCGGAAAACTCCTCGACCAAACCCACGTCCGTCGCCTGGCGGCGATGCCGCGCATTGTCCTCGTCTGTGGCCGCTACGAAGGGTTCGACGAACGCGTGTCTGGACTGTGCGACGAGGAACTGAGCATCGGCGACTATGTCTTGGCCGGCGGAGAGCTAGCCGCCGCCGTGGTGATTGAGACCGTGGCTCGGCTGATTCCCGGCGTCCTCGGCTCGGGCTTGTCGACCGCCGACGAATCGTTTTCTCACGGCCGCCTGGAATACCCGCAGTTTACGCGACCCGTGGATTTTCGGGGACACGTCGTCCCGTCGATTCTGCTGTCGGGGGATCATGCGGCCATCGACTGTTGGCGGCGTCGACAGGCTTTCCACCGTACGATGGTCTCCCGACCGGATCTGATGGCGAGGTATCCCCCCACCGATGAGGAACGGGTTTGGATGCGGGATGACGCGGAACTTGCTTCACCGGATGTCGCTGATGCGGCCGACGCTGACGGCACTCCGGGCGGGCGGCGATCCTGATAGGTCGCGGTGCCGTGCTTCCTGTGGTCCCATCACCTGACTTTCTTCCCAGTTTCCACCTTGCCATGCGACCCGCCGTCGAACGGTCATCGAACGGCCATCGCGCGGCGCTTGACTCGTTTCCTCGCCCCCGTTAGTAATGACGCCCCTTCGGAGTACCCATGAGCCAACATCCCCTTCTGAGAGAAATTGACGCTTCCTATTTGCGACTGAATCTGCCGGCCTTTCGGTCGGGTGACAGCGTTCGCGTTCATACGCTGATCAAGGAGGGCGACAAGGAGCGCGTCCAGGTGTTCGAAGGGGTGGTCATTGGACAACACCGAGGCGGTTCGCGGGCTTCGTTTACCGTGCGTAAAATCTCGTACGGGGTCGGGGTCGAGCGGATCTTTCCTCTCCACACCTCGCGCATCGAGAGGATTGAGATCGTTCAGAAGGGGCACGTTCGTCGCGCCCGTCTGAACTACCTGCGACAGCTTCAGGGAAAGGCCGCCCGAATCAAGGTTGAGAAGCGGGAGGACGTCGCTGAGGGTGCCGTACCGAGCGTGCCCACGGCGATCACCCCAGACGCGGCGGTCGTCCCCGACGCGGCTTTGCCGTCGGCGACCTAGGGCGGCTTCGCCGCCGCAAGGGGCCTGGGAATGCCCCTGCGATCGGGTAAGGCACCTAGTCCTCGGAAGGTGTCACCCGATGGTCGTGGTGCGGCTCGCATTCACTTGGGCCGTCGCGCCGAGGCGATGGCCGCCGCTTGCTTGGAGAGCGCCGGCATGCGTATCGTCGAGCGCAACTGGCGTCGGGCCGCCGGTGAGTTGGACCTGGTCGCCGTCGACGTCGACGGCACCTGCGTCTTTTGCGAGGTCCGCTCGCGGACGGGCGAATCCTCCGGTGATCCCTTGGAAACCGTCAACGCCCGAAAACAGGCCCAGGTTGTTCGGGTCGCGCGGAGCTATCTGGCCGAGGCATCGCAGCCGGCCGCGGCATATCGATTTGACGTGATTGCAGTGACCTTCTTCGATGACGGTCGTGAACCGCGGCTGGTCCACATTCAGGCCGCCTTTGAAACGTCGGTGTGAGCAGCCCGCCGCCACACCTTAATGCGGTCAGCGGCCGATCGGAACCGACAGCCGAGCGTCAGGGACAGCTCTTTGGCTTCGCGACGGAGTCCGCCTTCAGGAAGTCCTTGCAGACGCAAACTTGCTTGCAAGAAAGCGGATTGGTCTCGAGGTGTCCGATGGGCGTACGGCAAGCGAATCCAGCGATGCAACGGGTGGAGGTTAGGTCACCTTTCGCCCGCCTCTCACCGTCCGCGCAGTCGTCGTCGCTGCTGCAGAAATCCGTGCAAAGCGGCCCCGTGGGCGGGGTACTATCCAGTGTCATTTCCTGGGCCGGCAGGAGGCAGATCCGCGAGGGGCATTCAAGCGCCTGCGTATTGACAGCGGCGATAGTCGGATCAGTCGGCAGGGTGCTACTCACCACACACGGACGCCCGATGTGCTTGTCGGCACAGGCGACCGCCAGCAACATCGGTATCGCAGCCATCAACAACGGCAGCAGACTCACGGACCGTATCGAGCGAGACGAGGACGGCAAAGACGTCATTGGGGCTCCTTCGCGCCAGCTGCGGGAAACGGGCTCCCGCCGGGCCGGCCATGTTACTGGCAGACGTTGACCTGTCAACTCCAAAGACGCGCAACCCCCAGTAAAACCAGACTGTTCCCGGCCGACCACGCACTAGCATGGCTCTCGGGAGGGCGCTAAGAATCGAATCCGCAAGCCCCCATCGCCCGAAACAGCAGCGCTCGCGATCGCCAGGGAGTTGCCGCTAATCGCCGCGGTCGTCCCCTTGACAGCCGTGATCCCCACGTCTAGCATGACCCGGTTTTGGGTGTGCCCTTACACGCCGACGCACGTCGCTGTATGTCGTTGTAGCCGTTAGCGAAATCAATATGCCGGCTACGTCGTCGACGCGCTATTTTTCCCCGCTCGTCTATCTCCGTCCCCTCCTTCTCCCCCCCGTTCTTCGTACCCCCGTTCGAGGACAACTCAGCAAGAGGTATTCATGAGCCGATTTCGCGGTCTCGGCATTGCCCTCACCTGTTCACTTCTGCTTGCGTCTCCCCAAGTCCACGCCCTGAAGAAGAAGAAGGCGGCCGCTCCCAAAGGCGACTTTCAGCCAGAGGCCGCTCCGACGGGCGACCAGCCTTCCAAGGTGCTGGAACGAGCGCTGAAGCTATATGACGGTGAGGATTTTTATTCGGCGACGATCGAGCTCAACAAAGTGGTCGAGGGCGAATCTGGTGACAGCGAGGCGAACAAGCAGAAGGCCGAGTTCTGGATGGGTAAGGCCCTTTACAGCCTGAAGTTCTATTCGGCCTCGTTGTCGTACTTCGATCGCATTGTTCAAAAAGGACCCTCCCACGCCTACTACAACGCGACCCTCAAGTGGCTTGCATCCTTGTCACGACAGCTGCCCGATTCGACGGGCATTCTCGAGAAGATCGGGAAGTTCAACCGCTCGGACCTGGATCAGCCCGCCCTAGAAAAGGTGCGTGACGAGCTCTATTTCTTGCTCGGGAAGTTCAACTATCAGAAGGGTCAGTTCAAGGAATCCGTCGAGCTTTTCTCCGCCGTGCCCCCGGGGAGTGAGTGGTACGTCGAGTCGAAATTGTTCGAGGGCGCCACGCACGTTCGCGAGTACGAAGCAAAACCCGCGGTGGACGCGTTCAAGGAGGTCCTTCGCGCGTCGGCCGAGAGCTCCGATCCGAAGATCAAGCCGTTCGAGGATCTCGCCAACCTATCTCTGGCGAGGACCTTCTATTCGACTGGCCAATTCGATCTGGCGACCAAGTACTTCGATCGTGTGTCGCAGGAATCCTACGATTGGGCGAACAGTCTTTTCGAGGCGTCGTGGGCGAACTTCATGCTGAAGCAAAAGGGGTACTCCAAGGCGCTGGGCAATATCCACACGCTGCAGGCTCCTTTTTTTGAAAACTACATCAAGCCCGAATCCATCGGCGAGGCGCTGACCGTCAAGGCCACAATCTATTTTTACAATTGCCTTTACGATCGCGCGGAGGGTGCGATCTCCGAATTCAACAGCATCTATCCCCAGCTTTTCCAAGATCTGAGCAAGCTGGTCGCTACCAATACCGACAACGCCGCGCTCTTTGAGCTCGCGGTCAAGATCCGGCAGGGGACCTCGGGCCTGCCCGAAGGGACCGAGCGGGCGGCGCGCGCCGTGTTGTCGGACAAGAGCTTGGTCAAGCGTTTCGAGTACGTCGACGAGTTGACGCGCGAGATCAACCAGCACGACAAAGCCGACACTTCCTGGAAGAACACGAACATCGCGCAGACGATTCTGGCTGATCTGACCTTGCAGAAATCGCTGGCCATGAACGAGGGCGGAGACCTCTCGCGCCGCCGAATCAAGAGGCTCACGGACGAGCTGGCCCAACTCATCAAGCGCGTCATCAAGATCGAGTACGAAATCTTGCAGGGCGCGAAGGGCGATCTGGAGCAAGAAGTCCAGGAAGAGCAACAGATCATCAAAGAGGCCGGCGCTCAAAAACGGCCCGAGGAAATTCGCGCCGACGATGAACACGATATGTGGCCGTTTACCGGCGAATACTGGCGGGACGAGCTTGGTTATTATCGCGTCAAGATACTTAACAAGTGCGCCAAGAGCGCCCCCGAGGGCGCTCCCTCGACGGAGGGTGGCGTTGCCGCCCCGGTGGAGGGTGCCGCGGCGCCGGAGCCGCCGACGAAGTGAAGTGAAGTGAAGTAGGGAAGAAGTGGCCAAGTATTGTTTTTGAACCTGGCAAATGAGCAGCAGCAGGTGGAGTGAACCCATGACCAGTTCCTCGATTCGATTGTCGCGTGCAGCGTTTGCGTTGTTAATCTCGCTTCCGGGCGTGGCCCTCGCCGCCAGCGCGGCCGCGCCCGTGAATTCGGGCAAGGGCAAGTTCACCAAGCAGGAAACGCAAGTTCAGGCCACCCAGACCAAGCTCACCAAGCCCGAGGCGCCACCCCCGCCCAAGAAGGAGACGGGACCGGTCCTGACGGTCGACCAGTTCGTTCAGGGCCGGCAGGGCAAGATTCAAACCATCACGGATGCCCAGATCAGCAAGATGAAGCGCCTGATCAGCGTCACGCCGGACGACGACCCACAGAAGCCGGATTTCTTCTTCCGCCTCGGCGAGCTTTTCGCCGAGAAGCAGCGGTTCTTTTTCAACCAGGCCCACGCGCTGGATCAGAAGATCTTCGACGCCCCTCCGGCCCAGAAGACTTCACTTCAGCAGCAGCAACAGGGTTTTCAGAAATCCGAGGAAAAGTGGCTCCTTGATGCCGTGAAGGCGTACATCCAATCGACCAAGTACAAGAAGTACGAGCGCATGGACGAGGTGCTCTTCAAGCTCGCCTTCCTCCTTACGTCGGTCAAGAAGGAAGACCAGGCACGCGAGTTCTTCCTGCGTTTGATCAAGGACTACCCAAACTCGAAATATATTCCGGACGCCTATCTGTCGTTCGCCGAGTACTACTTCGACAAGGGCGAGATGGAGAGCGCCCTCAAGTTCTACGAGAAGGTGGAACAGTTCCCCAAGTCCAGCGTCTATCCCTACGCGGTTTACAAAAAGGGGTGGTGTTACGTGAACATGGGCGACTTCAAGACCGCGCTTGAAACGTTCGTGGGCGTCGTCCGGATGACGACGGAAGGCAAGGTTAACGTTGGCGCGGCGCAGAAGCAGGCCCTCGTCAAGGAAGCCAAGAAGGACATCGTCAAGGCCTACGCCCATGTCGGTGGCCCCGACAAGGCTTGGGAGTTCTTCCAGCGGACCGGCGGCGACTACGCGCCGAAGATGATGGAAGCACTCGCCGAGCTCTATTGGGAGCAGGGCAAGTTCGGCGATTCGAGCCGCATCTACAAGAAGATCATCTCCCAGAACATGGACAGCCCGCGCATCTGCGAGTGGGAAGGCAAGGTCGTGCGCAACACGCTGTCCGCGGGAACCAAGAAGGACCAGGTTCAGGAGATCGAACGCCTCGGCGCCGTCTACGACAAGGTCGGCCAGATGAAGGGCCTAAAGAAGGACCAGATAGAGGAGTGCAAGAACTCCTTTCACGACACGTCGAAAGAGCTCGCGCTCATTTGGCACAAGGAGGCCCAGAAGACCAAGAACGCGGACACCTACCAGCTGGTTCAGTACGTCTACAAGGAATTCCTGCGCCACTTTCCGGACGACAAGGATTCCTATGACATGAACTTCTACTACGGCGAGTTGCTGTGGACGCTCGAACGGTGGAAGGACGCGGCCGAGCAGTACACGCACGTCGTCGAGATGAACCCCAAGGGAAAGTACGCGAAGGATTCAGCCTACGCGGCGGTGCTTGGCTGGAAGAACGCCCTCCAGGTGGACGACGAGGGTATGGGTCCCGACGCGAAGCGGATTCACGACCAATACGAGAAGATGGACGAGAAGAAGAAGAAGGAGCCCCGGACCATTCCTGAGTTCCAGCAGAAGATGATCGCGGCCTTCGACACCTATATCAAATACGTGCCCGACGCTCCCGAGCTTCCCGTGATCCGCTACCGCAAGGCTCGCATCTTCTACGAGTACAACCACTACGATGAAGCGGCGAAGCTGTTTCAGGAGGTGGTGGAGAAGCACCCCAACCACGAGCTAGCGGTCTATTCGGCGAACCTGCTCCTCGATTCCCTCAACGCGATGGGGAAGACCAAGGAGGTCGTCGCGTGGGTGGACAAGTTTCTCGAGATGCCGAACCTGATGAAGGACCCCGAGTTTGGCAAGCAGATGATCTCCCTGAAGAGCGATACCTATGACCTGGAGGGCCGGGAGTACGAGAAGCAGCGGAACTTCAAAGAGTGCGGACGGTCGCTGCTCGCGGCGGCCGATTCCTTGCCTGATCACACGAAGCACGCTGAGCGACTTTGGAACGCGGGCCAATGCTTCCAGAACGCTCACTTGGTCGGCCAGGCGTTGAAGGCGCGCCAACAGCTGATTCATGATCATCCCAAGGATGGCCTGGCGCAGAAGGCTTTGTTCCGGGTGGCGGCAGGCTACCATCAGTTGGCCTACTATTCGAAGGCCGCCGAGAACTACGAGGACTTTGCGAACAAGTTTCCCGGGGAAGGCAAGGCAACGGAGGCCTTGGGAAATGCCACCACGTTCCGGATCGGTCTAGGCGAATCGGACAAGGCGATCGCCGATATGGATTCGTTCGTAAAGTTCTACGGCTCTCGCAAACCGCAGGACGCGGCGGGTGTGTACTTCCAAATGGCCGAGGTCTACGAAAAGGACAAGAAGTACGACGACCTGGCTCGCCACCTGGAGAGCTACCTCAAAAAATGGGGCAAGGAGGGTGGTCCGGATCGCCAGATTCAGGCTCACTTCCGCCTGGGCGAGATGGCTTGGAAGGGATCTTGCTCGAAGGCCGCGGAGGACGGAGCTTGCCTCGAGGTCAAGCGCGTGGCCGCCACGGGCCGCCAAAAGGTCCTCGCCGATCTCAACAAGAAGCTCGGCAAGAAGAAACGGATCAAGGAGATCAAGACTCAGTGCGGTCCGCCCACGAAGTCGAAGATCATTCTTTTCGAACGCAACAAGCAACTGGCCGTCAAGGCGCAGGACCACTTCCAGACGGTGGTCAAGCTCTGGAAAGGTGGCGACGCCGCCCACCAGATCACGGGCAAGGACGTGGAAGCGCGCGCAGCGAGCGCGGCCTATGCCGCTGCGGGCGCGGGGTTCTTG
>JADGRC010000214.1 GCA_017881245.1 Pseudomonadota bacterium | reverse complement strand
TCTCGATGTCGCCAACGGAGCGCTCAGACGCGAGCAGCAGGCTCAAGATGGCCCTTCTGTTGGGCTCCGCGACGATGGCAAACGATGATTCCACGACAGACATATACGCTGTTGGTTATATTCTTGTCAACACATATTACCAGGCCTCCTGAGGGCGACCCACAGGCGAACTGGTGCCCTGAAGGCGGACTCGATCGTGGCGGACGAAATGTGAACGAATGAAGCAAGTTTCCGGATGGCGATCGCGGTAGCTTTTCCAAGCACCCAGAGGCGCAGCTTTGCTGCGCCGGGATCGACGGCTTAGGGATCTGTCGGGAGGGGCCCGCGGGGAGGGGGCCGCCCCTTCCCGCGAGCGCCGAAGGCGCGTTAGTAGGAGCGTGTCCCGGTCAGTTGGCGAGTCAGCTCACGAGGATCGTTGGTTGGCAGATCGCAACGGCCACGTGTGCAGACGTACGCCGTGGCTCTCCCCCCGAGCGCCCGTTTCTCGCTCACGAACGGCGCCACCGTCGCCAATGCGGCAATGGATTCACCCTCGGCCCCCGCCGCCAGTACCCTGTTCGGCAGGAACGTACGTCGCAGGACACCGAGCAGCGACTGCGCACCGGCAGGACCGCCGGACTCTGGCCAGACTATAGCCACCTCCCGAACCAGATCTGTTCGGTAGTCGAGCGCCAGGAGCGCGTCCGTCATCGCGAGTGGGTGTTCGGCCATTTCGTCTCGGAGCGCCCCCGAAGCTCGGTCGGCGATTACCCACCAGCGATCATCGCCCGTGAAGGTCGCGGCGCGCAGGGCATTCAGCAGCGCCACGGACGTTCCCGATGGCAGAGCGCCGTCGTCCGTCGGTCTCTCGCGTGCAATCAGCTTTTCGTGCCGGCCGCTGGTCATGAACCAGCCGCCCTGTGCCGGATCGGCGAACAGGTTCTCGGTGTCCGCCACCAAGGCCAGGGCCTCTCGCAACCAGCGGGAATCGAACGACGCCTCGTAGAGATCGAACAGGCCCGCGGCGAGGAAGGCATGGTCATCGAGATAGCCGGGCTGGGCAGCACGTCCATCCTTCCATGACCGCATCAAGCGTCCGTCGACGCGCAGCTTGGTCAGCGCGAAATCCGCGGCCCGGGCTGCTGCCGTCAGATACCGCGGCTCCCCGAGGGCCGCGCCGCCCTTCGCCAGCGCGGAAATCATGAGGCCGTTCCAGGCGGAGAGGATCTTCTCGTCCCTCGCCGGAGGAACACGCCGCGATCGCGTCGCGTAGAGCTTGGCCCGCGCACCCGCGAGCCCTTCAGCCTCCTTCTCGTCGGGCGTCGGGACGTGCAAGATGTTGCGGCCTTCGAAGTTCCCAGCCCGCGTGACGGCGTAGTATCGGATGAAGCGCTCGGCCGCGGGCCCCGATCCAAGGACAGCACGGATCTCCACATCCGACCAGACGAAGAACTTCCCTTCCGCGCCGTCGGAGTCAGCGTCCGTCGCTGAGAAGAACCCGCCCGTCGGGCTGGTCATTTCGCGCAGCACGTAGTCGAGCGTGTCGCGCGCGACGCGGGCGAAAGTGGCGCGCCCCGTCACTTGATAGGCCTCGACGTAGTCGGCCACCAAGAGCGCGTTGTCGTAGAGCATCTTCTCGAAATGGGGCACGAGCCACGCGGCGTCGGTCGAGTACCGATGGAACCCTCCGCCAATCTGGTCGTAGATGCCGCCGGCGGCCATCTTCTCGAGCGTCAGCGTCGCCATGCGGAGGGCGTCGCTGTCGCCGCTCCGACGGTGGTAGCGCAGCAGCAGCCGGATCGGTAGGTTCGACGGAAACTTCGGCGCACGTTGCAGCCCGCCGTTGGCGTCGTCGAAGAAACTGGCCACGCTCTTGACCGCGGCGGGGATGATTGCGGCGTCGGGCAGCCCCGGCGTGGCCACGGACGCAACGGCAGCGGGGGCATGCCCTTCGAGTTGCCGACGAACGGCGCTGGCCAGGTCCGCGGCCCCCTGCTTCACGCGTGTGGGATCCTGGCGATACGTGTCCGCAAGCTCGCGCAACAGCGTGAGGAACCCGTGGCGCGCTCCCCGGACACCATCACGTGGCGGGAAGTACGTGCCGCCGAAGAACGGCTCGCGATCGGGAGTGAGCCACACGCTCATCGGCCACCCGCCCGATCCTGTCAGCGCCTGCACGGCGCTCATATAAATGCCGTCGATATCGGGCCGCTCCTCCCGATCCACTTTGATGCACACGTAGTGGTCATTCAAGTAGCGGGCGATCTCCTCGTCCTCGAACGATTCTTCTTCCATGACGTGACACCAGTGACACGTGGAGTAGCCGACCGAAAGGAAGATGGGAAGGCCCCGTCGCTTGGCGGCCTCGAAGGCCTCGGGGCCCCAGGATCGCCAGTCGACCGGATTGTGCGCGTGCTGAAGAAGGTAAGGGCTTGTCTCGAAGATCAGGCGATTCGTGTATCGGGGCGTTCCGTCCAGATTCTTGTGACGCGTGCGGGGGAGGTAGCCTGCCCCCTTGGCTGCCACCGCCGCCCGCAAGCGAGCCGGGAACCCCTGCTCGTCGGCAATGGCGGTTTGATTCGCTTTCTCGACGGCTGCGGCGTCCCCGAGGGGACCCCGCGCCCGGCAGCCGGCGAGACTGACCAGCAAGGCGAGCAAAACGCGCCAAGCGCCATTTCCACGCGGGAGTGGAACCCCGCCAGACATCCTCATCGGAGGAGAGACTAACCCAACCCGCAAGGCCCTCGATCCAAGCCGTTACGCGGATCGCACCCTCGGGTCACTCAGTACGGATCGTTCGCTTGGCCGTCCTGCACCGACTGCCAAAGGTCGAGGAAACGTTCACGCACCCAGGGGTGCAGCGCGTCGGCCATCGACCTCGGCAGGTGCACGCTGCGAATGAGCTCCTGCACGTCGGCCAGATCTTTCAGACGGTGGGCGGCCACCATTCCCGAGGCAAGCTTCAGCTCAATCCAGATCTCGACCGGAAAAAGCGCGAATGGCGGACCACGAACGGCGGTCTTCGCAGGGTCCGGAAAGGCGATGGGTTTCGGCTTGTCGTCGCCGGGGAATCTTCCGGTGGACAGGACGTCGACGTGCACGCCGAATTCGGTGTCGAGGAGCTTGCCGGTCCCTGGCGCTCGCTCGACGTAACCGCGTCCCAGCCACCTCCGTTTGAACTCCCGCAAGTCCTCTTCTCGCATGACGAGATCGACGTCGACGGTCACTCGCCGGTGTCCGTACTGGTTCAGCGCGAGGGCGCCGATGATGGCGTAGGGGACGTCCTCCCGTTCAAGGATGTCGACCAGCTTGTGGACGGCTTTCTGCAGCTCGCCTTCTCCCATGAAGAACCTCCAGCACGAATCCACGCTAACCGCGAGCCGAGCCGTGTCCTCCGGCGACCGCCATTTGGCTCCCCAGGTACCATTCTTGGCGTCGAACACCGCGTTCTTAGCCTAGCCGACGGTGACGACCTTTCCAATCGCCAGTACCAAAAGGCCGCGATGTCGTCCCGGAATGCTGCCGCGCACGATTGCTCTGGTTCAGACCTTTGCGTGGCGAAGCCGAAGCGCATTGCCCACGACGGATACCGAGCTCATGGACATCGCCGCAGCCGCGATCATCGGCGACAGCAGCAGCCCGAACGTCGGGTATAGCGCTCCGGCGGCGATCGGCACGCCCGCCGCGTTGTACACGAAAGCGAAGAAAAGGTTCTGCTTGATGTTCGACATCGTTTGCCGGCTGATCCGGCGGGCCCGGACGATGGCGCGCAGGTCTCCCTTGACCAGCGTGACGCCCGCGCTCTCCATCGCGACGTCGGTGCCCGTCCCCATGGCGATCCCGACGTGGGCTTGCGCCAGCGCTGGCGCGTCGTTGATCCCATCCCCGGCCATGGCGACGACGCGCCCTTCTGCCTGCAGCCGCTTGACCACCTCCGCCTTCTGGTCCGGCAGGACCTCGGCGACGACTTGATCGATCTTGAGCGTCCGCGCAACGGCCTCCGCCGTCGTGCGCCCATCACCCGTCAACATCACGATTCGGACGCCCTCTTCGTGGAGTGCTCGCATCGCCTCGGGCGTGCTCTCCTTGATCGGATCGGCGACACCGAGCATGCCGGCCGCCCGACCATCCACCGTCACGAACACGACCGTTTGACCCTCGCGCCGAAGCTCCTCGGCGCGCGCGGATAGCGCCGTGCCGTCGATCCCGAGGTCCGCGAGAAGCGCGTTATTGCCGAGTGCGACGGCACGACCATCGACGATCCCCTTCACACCTTTGCCATTCAACGCCTCGAACTCCGTGACCTTCCCCAGCGCCAACCCTCGCTCCTCGGCCCCCTTCACAACGGCGGTCGCGAGCGGATGCTCGCTGCCCCGCTCGATCGACGCGGCCAACCGCAACAGCTCTGCCTCCTCCACGTCGCCAAGCGGAGTCAGACTCATGAGTTTCGGCTTGCCCTCGGTGAGCGTCCCGGTCTTGTCAACCACGAGCGTGTCGACCTTGCGCAAGATCTCGATCGCCTCGGCGTTCCTGAAGAGCACGCCCGTCGTGGCGCCGCGCCCCGTCGCCACCATGATCGACATGGGCGTCGCCAGCCCAAGCGCACAGGGGCAGGCGATGATGAGCACCGCCACCGCGTTGATGAGCGCGTGGGCCATCCGCGGGTCCGGTCCAACGAACGACCAGATCGCGAAGGTCAGCACGGCGATCGCGATGACAATCGGGACGAAGTATCCAGCCACGACGTCGGCGAGCTTTTGGATCGGTGCCCGGGTCCGCTGCGCCTCGCCCACCATCGCCACGATCCGCCCCAACAGCGTTTCGGCCCCAACCTTCTCCGCGCGGATCACGAGGGTCCCGGCCCCGTTGAGAGTGCCGCCAACGACTCGCGCTCCCGTTTCTTTGTCGACTGGGATCGGTTCGCCGGTGACCATCGACTCGTCGACGTGGCTGCGCCCCTCGATGACCACACCATCGACCGGAACCTTCTCGCCCGGGCGAACGCGCAGGCGATCACCGACATGGACGGCATCGAGCGGGACGTCGGTCTCTGATCCATCGGACCCGATCCGTCGCGCCAGCTTCGGGGCGAGGCCAAGCAACTTCCGGAGCGCGGCGCCGGTCGCGCTTCGTGCCCGCAGCTCCAGCACCTGGCCGAGCAGGATGAGGGTGACGATCACGCCCGCTGCCTCGAAGTAGACGCCGACCTGCCCGCTTGGGTCCCGGAACGATCGCGGAAAGAGGCCCGGCACCAGCGTCGCGATCAAGCTGTATCCGTATGCGACGGAGACGCCGAGCCCGATCAGTGTGAACATGTTGAGGCTGCGGTTTTGAATCGACTGCACCGCCCGGACGTAGAAAGGCCGCGCGGCCCATGTGCAAACGGGCGTCGCGAGCGCAAGGCCAATCCAGTTGCGCACGTTCATTGGCAGCATGTGGGCAAACGACGCGCCGAAGACCAGCTCGCCCATGGCCAGAAGCACCAGCGGCCCCGTCAACGCGGACGCCGCCCACAGTCGCCGCGACATCTCGACGAGCTCCGGGCTCTCTATCGGTTCAGCGCTGGCCGTCCTTGGCTCGAGCGCCATTCCGCAGATAGGGCAAGAGCCCGGCGCATCGCGCAGGATTTGCGGGTGCATCGGGCAGGTCCACTGACGGGGCTCGTCCGCCACGACCACTTGCGGTTCGGGATTCGGCTGCCCCCGGAGCAGCTCACCGACGAACCCGGCGGGGGCGCTCTCGAATCGATCGAGGCAGCGTTGCCCGCAGAAGACATACGTGGTTCCGCGAAACTCCTGACGAAGCCGCGAATCGACGGGCACGTCCATGCCGCAGACGGGGTCTTTTGCGGTGGCAGTAGCGGTAGAAGCAGCGGTGGCGGTGGCGGCGCCCGCGATCGGAAGGCGCGCAAGCGTTCCCGGCTTGGGGCGGGCGTTTGGGTGATCGTGCTCTGTCATCTTGTGTTCTTCCCCCTCGGACTTCTTCATAGTACTTTGGGATCCGCGTACCTACGACAAATGGGGGCACACAGAGCGCTTGGGCAAGAAGAATCGCCAGCGACCGGATCACGAGATGAAGGGCTCGCCACACGGGCCCTCTGTCGACGTGTTCGATGAGCTCCTCTCCCGGCATCGACCCTTTGGCGATAGCGATTACCTACACGAGCAATTGCATGCTCGGTACCAACAGCGCCTCGGCACAATCTCAGGCCGGTTGCCGGTCGCGGGCGCGCTGTCAAGCGCGCTTGAGACAGCGACCCCTTATCGCCAATACCGCACGATCGGCGATCCCGTCGTCCGTCACGCGATCCACCAAGCTCTGCGCCACGTCTCGAACCCAGCACAGGGTGCCAAGCAGCACGGGGAGCATCGCGGAGATCCGGAACAGCACGGAGCAGAAAATGCTCCGTCACGTCTCGATGACGGCGGCTTGCCGCTCGAGGACTGTGAGGAGGTCTTGCGGAAGACGCTTGGTCACCTGGAGGGATCCGGTTCCGAGGGTGGGCCCCTCGAAACAGGCGGAGGTGGCCTTCGACGTTTGGGTAGGCAGCCCGGACATGGGTCCGTATGGAGCGAGCAGCACGGCGACGACGTGTTTGGCCGCTCATTTCGAAGGATGATTCACGACAACTTTCGGGGCGAGCCACTTTGCACCCCGTCCGACGCCGATTTTGCCCGGCTCGCAAAGGGGGCTGAGTTGCTCGGGGTGCTCATGCCTCAGTCCGCGAGGAGCGTGCTCAGTCACACCCATGTCGCCGTCATCGTCCCGAATATCGGGAGCTGGCAACGCAAGGCCTCGTGTTCGGAATATCTGATCAGCGGCACCATCTTTCTGAACCGGGAAATGCTTCGCAATCCCTGGTGGGTCGCCGAGCATTTGTTGCATGAATCGCTGCATCAAAAACTCTACGACCTTCGACACACGCATTCCCTCCTGGTGGAAGACCTGTCGCCCGAGCCGCCCTCCCAGGAACACGCCATGTCCGTTCAGTCGATCTGGAACGTGGGAGGCGCCACTGGGTCGAGCGGCTGGGATACGTTTAGAGCTATCGCCGCATTCCATGTCTACGTCCACCTCGCGGCCCTGTGCGTGCAGATCGAGAGACGACAAGCCGAGCTACTGCGGCGATTCGGCGCACCCGATGGGTCGGTTCCGGCCCTGACCCAGAGGCGCGAGGCATTCGAGCGGGCGCAGTATTTAGGGAGGCACATCAAGCAGATTTGCTGGCAAGAGGTGGGGCCAGCGGGCCGGCTGCTCGTCGCATGGCTGACCGCGATCCTGAACGGGATCGACCCCGCGCCGCCGCCCCCCGACTCGCGGTATCTGCACTTGGTGCTGAGCCGCTACATGCTCGAGGCGACGTTACTCGCCAACAAAGACCTTTCCCCGGAAATCGCCACCCGGCTGTCCAAGCTCGTCAACGATGAGGCCGAGACTATTCGTCGGGTGCTGATCGCGATTCACGCGGACGAGCGTGACCTTGATCGAGTCAACGATGCCATCGCTCGACGCGACGACGAAAGCGCGGGAGGGGCATTCTTGCGATTTCGACGCCGAGTCACCGGGATCCTGCATGTCCTTTCTCCAGACGGATACGGGTTGCGCCGGGTGTCTTCGGCCGAGTCGATGGCGCCGTCAGATGAAATGATTCGGACCATGATTGACGGCTCCAGTCACCAACTGACCTCCGTGCTGGACGGCCTGTCGGCATCGCGCCGCACCTCCGAGCCGAGCTCGATCCGGCCAGTGCCCCGCGACACCATCTGAGCGACCGCGTCGAGAATCGTCCCGCGCCCGTCACGTCAGAAACACCCCCATCGCTTTACACACCCTTCGTACGCCCCGATCGGCGGTGTGGATGCGAGCACCGGCTTTCGCGGCGGCCAGAACAATTTGGGCGTCGGCCCACCCAACCCCCGAACCAGCGAACGCACGTCGATGACGCTCGATGAACAATCGAGTTTCCGCGGCGGTGGGACTCGGCAGACGCGGAAGCGCCAACAGGTTCGCGTTGGCGTCCTTGGGCATCCCTGAGCCCAGCAACAGTTCGCCAACTACGACGTCGCAAGTATGGACACGCTCCTGCAGGAGGAATCCGACAAGACGCGAATCCTTCTTCCGGAAATGATGAACCCACGCGTTGGTGTCAGCGAGGATCACCGGATCACCGACGGTGCCACGCCGAGCGCTTGGCGCGACGCGCGCCTTTCGCTGTTCCCCCCAGATGGGCCAGGCGCACGGCGGCTTGCCGCGCCAACAGCGCCCGCAACCCCTGCTCAACAAGCGCCGTCTTCGTCACGCCTGGGTGCGCCTCGATCACCTGCGTCAGAAGTGCCTCGTCCACGTTCATGGTCATACGAACGGTATGCATGTGTTCATAGTACAGGTATGTATCGTCAGCCTCAAGGAGGACGACGGCCGTGGCACCTCCGTGGCAGACTTGCACACGGTGGATGGTGATCCCGCCTTTTCCCTCGAACCGGCGGCATGGTTCCGTCTCTACTCGTTCGGATTGACGCCGCCCTTTTCGCCCTCGCCCACTGAAAAGAGGCGGGCGTTCTCGAAGCGCAGAAATTGAATGAAACGACTCGGACCAAAATCGTAGGTCCATTCCTCGACGGGAACCTCGACCGTCCGTTCGACCGTCACGTCCACGCTGGCACCGTGGACCCAGCGCCGCACCGTTTCGCGCACCGTGCGTAATTCGACCGATGAACGAACGTCGTCGGGCTCGCGGCACTTGTTTCTCACCTCAACCGGAGACTGGCCGAGCGATACGAGTCGGCCAGTGGAAGGACAACGAAATCCGCTTGATCCGGAATGCGCGGGGCCGGCCCCCGCGACAGAAACTCCAACCGCGAACAAGCGCGACAGCATGGCCAATCGGACCCTTCTGCTCATGGCGATCCTCCAACCAGGCCTTTGACGGTCGTCACGTCCGCTTATTCACCCGCGCGCGCGGCCGACGACTTCGATGGGCGCGCCTTGGCACTTGCCGCCTCGACCTCTCGGTTGTCCGTGATTCGTTGCGCTACGCCCGCCGGGTCCCGGAGGGCAAGGCGCCGTTGTTGCTCTATGCTTCGCATTCATGCCGTCCCTCCCGTTGCCGTTGAACCACGAACGCCTGGTCGTACTGCTCCGGCGTGCCGCCCTGATTGCCGCCCCCGCTGTCTCCCTGGGGCTGTCGGCTTGTGGTCCCTGCGCCGGGGCGGCGGACGACATCTTCTTGTTGCGCAACCCGGACGCCGAAACGCAAGCACTGATCGAGGCCTGTCGCGCACCCGTCAACCCGAACTGCACGCCCTTGTGTACGAAGGTCTCGGGCCAAGGGTTCTTCGAGCATTGCGAGCTGCACGCGGACAGGGACGGGTATGTACAGGTTCACGTCGGAAACGCCGCACACTGTCCGGGTGGGCGCCGCCCGCGCCGGCTGACGTTGTATGAGGCAACCACGCCAGTTGCCGATTTCGCGGTGGTCGGAACGTTCTTCGCCCGGCAATTCCAGTTGGAGGCTGCCTCGGTTCCCGCGTTTCAGGTGTTGCGCGAAGAGTTGACGGACTTCGGTGCCCCCGCAGCATTGCGCCATGCCGCGACCGCGGCCGCTCGCGACGAGGTTCGACACGCACGCGCGCTGTCCATGCTTGCGCGGCGGTACGGCGTGCAGGCTCGCGCTCCGCGCGTCGGCGTCGCCCCGCCGCGTGAATTGGGCGATTTCGCCGTCCACAATGCGATCGAGGGGTGCGTGCGAGAGACCTACGGCGCGGTCCTGGCGCTGGTGCAGGCGCGCGCGTCCCAAGATCCCACGGTCCGCGCGGCGATGCAACGCATCGCCACGGACGAGATCCGCCACGCGGGCTTGGCATTTTCCATTGATGCTTGGGCAAGTAAGCGCCTGTCCCTGACGGCGCGGGCACGAATCGCCGCGGCGCGCGCGGCGAGCATCGACGAGCTGGAAGGCCAGTCCCGCGACGGATGGACGCCTGCGCTGGGCGCGGCCGCCGGACTTCCCGATCCCGGTATCGCGCGATCCCTGCTGGCCGAGCTGCGGGAGACCGTTTGGATCTGAAGCAAGCGGTGGCGGTGGCGGCGGCGGCCGCCGCTACGGTGGCGGTGGCGACAGCCGCTGTCTTGCCGCTCGGCTGTACCGACTGTCCCCGGATCGCTCAGGTCGTCACGATCCCTTCACCGGACCCCGCGCTTCAG
>JADGRC010000213.1 GCA_017881245.1 Pseudomonadota bacterium | reverse complement strand
CCATCTTCGCGGATTCCTCGGGCATGGTCATCAGCCCCGCGACTTGGTGGCTGCCGATCTTCGCCAGGGTGTACGTGCCGACTGGCATGGGCATTTCCTCGAATGCCCAGCCGAACAGCTCGCCGTAGAATTTCTTGGCGGCGGTCGTGTCCTTGGCTTGCAACTCGACCCAGCAGAAACGACCGATGGTGGCTTCTTTGAACTCAGGCATGATGACTTCCCCCGGGCGACTGATTTGTCGTTGACTACGCTTCGAGCGGAGCCTACGACCCTGGCCCGGGGGATTCAAACGTTCCGTCGTCTTGTCGCAGCTTTGTCGCGATCGGCGCCCGTCGCCGCCGACCGCCCACCCGGTCGCCGCGCGTCCGTCATCGCGCCATCCCGTCGCGGCCACCGCCCCCGCGCGTCTGTCGCGGCCCGACCTACGGCATCGCCGCCACAACTTCCAGGATCGTCGCTGGCGCCGCCGTCTTCATCTCGGGCTGGTAGTACAGCATCGCTTCGCCGCCGCAGTCGGAGACTTTTACGGGCATCACCGCGTGCAAACGGTAGACGAACTTCTGTACGGCCGCGGCCTGCAGGGCCGAGACGTACAGGATGACCTGCTTTCCCGTGACATCGTAGTCCGACAGGACCTTCTGCGTCTTGTAGTCGTCCAGATCTTCCGTCGCCACCTGGAACCCCGGCGGTAGCCCTACCGTCACCAGGATCATGTTCTGCTCGCTCTTGGTGTTGTTGCGTACCGTGATCGTCTCGGTGACCGTCTCGTCGAGCGCAATGCGCGTCTTGTCGTAGGCGACGGTGATGCTAAGCGGACCCGGCACCGTCGGTGTGGGCAGCGCCGTCCAAGGAATGTTGTGTTGGGCGACTAGGTTGTAGCTGATCTTGCCCGTGCCCGCGAAGCGCAAGCTGACGGCGTGCGATCCGACCGTCGCCAACGTTCCCAGATCGATCGTCGTCATCACGTCGGATTGGTCTTTGGTCAACATCGTTTGCGCGAACGGCGCGCCGTCCACGTCGACGGCGAAGGTTCCGACCGCGCCTTCCGTTCCGGTCTTCGCGGACAACAGAAGTGCCCGCAGCGTCCAGATGGTCGCCTGGGTCGATCCGAAGTTGCCGCTCGCGTCGCGCGACGAGGTCAGATAACCGAGCGCCCCGTCGACGGTGTCCTTGTGTCCGCCGGCCAGAAGCAACGCGTGCGCGCACAGGGCCGTGGCGGCGACGTCGCTGTCGTTGCCCTGGCCGTAAAAATTCGTCTGAGTGCCGCCCGTGTCCCACGAAACCTTGTCGCCGTTCACCTTGGCCAACGTTGCGATCTGATCGACCACCTGCCCGGCGAACGGATCGGTCGGCGCCGCCGTCAGAAACGCGTTGGCCACGATGCCGAGCGAGTAGGCGTCCGGTTGGTTGGTGGTCATGCCGCTGGTCATGCTCATGGTTCCGCCGGTGCCCATTGCTTGCTTGACGAAGGCGAGGCCCCTGGCCAACTCCGGACCTTGGTATCCGGACGACGCCAGTGCCCACACCACGAACGCCGTGTTGCGCACGAGGCTGGTCTGGAACGAGAAGAACTCTGATCTGTCGCCCATCCACGAGCCGTCGGCCCCCTGCTGGCCCACGAGCCACCGCGTGGTCCGGTCGACCATCGCCGGATCGACCGTCGTGACTTTCGCCATGTCACCGAACTCCATCAGACCAAACGCCGTGACCGAAAGGTACGGCGCCGGATCCTGCTCGCCGAACCACGAGAAGCCACCGCCCGCGTGCTCGAAGGTCAGTAGGCGCTGGTACCCCGCCGACATCAACGATTCAGCTTTCAGTTGGACGTCCGGCTTGAGCTGGTTTGTCTGCTTGAGGTAGTCGGTGACCAGAACGTTCGGCCACGCCGTCGAAGTTGTCTGCTCGAAGCAACCGTTCGGCACGCGCAGCAGGCTGTCCATGCCCTGCACGACCTGCGACAGGTACGCGGGGAAGACGTTGACGTACATTTGTTCCGAACCCGCGATGGCGTTCGCGGGAAACACCACCGTGCGGTCGACGGAACCCGCGGCAAGCGAGCCGGATTGTGCCAGCGGCACGGCCTTGCCGTCGGGGGCGATGAGCACCGACCGCGCGACGGCGTCCGAACGCGTGCCGCCGATGGCCTGCACGGTCAACGTCTGGCGCCCGACGCTGTTCACGAGCACGGGAAATCGGATGCCCGTGACCTGGCTGGGGCCGAGCGCCACGTCGGCGGTGGTGGCGCCGAGCGCCGTGTACCAGTCGCCCGCCTGCAACGAGATGTGGACGGTTTGCGGCTGGTCCAGGTAGTTGTAAACGGCGATTGGGAATTCGACGGAATCGCCGCGCGTGAGCGTGGCCGGAAAATCGATGTCGACGAAGAAATCCTGGAAGACGCGCACGCCGCTGACACCGCCGCCCAGCTTGCCACCCTGCGTGTGCGCCAGCGTCGATACGCGCCATTCCGTGATGCTGTCCGCCATGTCGAGCGTCACGGTCGCCTTGCCGTCCGGTCCCGTGATGAGCTCGGGGTTCACGTACAGCGTCTCGGGGAAATCCTGGCGTACGCGCGGCGTTGGGTCGGCGGTACCGCTGGTCGTTCCGGAAGCGGGCGCGGTGGGGACCCCGGCCGCCGCGCCACCCATGGCTTGGGGAGCGGCGCCGGGGATGACGACCACCGGGCCGCCGACCGCTCCGTTGAACGCGTCACCTTCACCGCGTGTCGCGACCGTCTGGCTGAGATTGATGGACAGCTTTAGATCCGTGAGCAGGAAGGAGATGCTGCCGTCGTCGGCGGTGGACACCCGCTCGTCGGGACCGCTGGTCGTCAGGCGCGCGAACTCGTTGTAGGCGAATCCGTTCGCGGCCGTTGTCTGATAGGCGTTCCCCCAGAAATCGTAGATGTTCAGGCGCGCCATGATTTCCTGCCTCAGCGCATCGACGAAGGTCATCTGCAGGTCCATGCAATAGTAGTTGGCGGGCAGGCACGACTTGGCCTGCAACGCCGCGATGCCGTTTTCCGCCGCCTGCGAGACGGTGGCCAACAGGCGAGTCTTCTCGGCCTGATAATACGGCTGCAGCGTCTGTTGCACGGCCGGCGTCAGGGCCTGCCAGCTGCTCTGGTGGATGCCCATGAGCGCGCCCGGGCCCATGGCGGCAAACGTCGCCGCCGCGCGTACCTGGGCGGCCGTTGCCGCGGCCTGATCGGGCTGCGTCGTGTCCTGAAACAGGAGTTGCGTGACGTCGACAGCCGGCGGACGGATCTGGTACGACGGCCGCGAGAACTGATCTTCCAGTTGGAAGTACGACCGCAGCAGCCCCGGTTGCGAATCCACCAACGCGAACACCGCCTGATCGACGATCTGCACGCCCAACGCCGCCACCGCGGGGGCGCCATTTTCGTCCTTGACCGAAAGGGTCAACGTGGCCGGCGCGCCGGGCGTGTACTGGGGCTGGTCGGTGGTTAGATCCACCGACAGCGCCGCGCGATCCCGCACGAACACCGTGCGGCTGGTCCGGGTCATGTTCCCGTCCGACCCGACGACGTACGCGTCGATACGATTGCTGCCCACCAGTCCCGTGTCGACGGTCTTGGTGAAATGAGCGACACCACCTTCGACGTCGAGGGTCTGCATTTCCACATCCTGACCGTTGTTCAGCCAATCCACATAGACCGCCGACTGATCGGCGGACGTAGAGATGTCGACCGTAACCGTGTCACCGAGGCCATACACGGCCCGATCGGTCCGCAGCAGGATGTGCGCCACGCCGGTTTGCGCGTCCAGCATGAACGGTTCCGTCACGGACAAGCCGTCCGTGGAAACCGCGTGTACCATGAGACCTTGCTGCACTCCTGGCTGGGTGCTCGGCTGCGTGATGGGCTTCGCTCCCGCCTGAGCGGCCGGCGCGGCCTGAGCGGCCGGCGCGGCCGGCGCGGCCGGCGTCCAGTCGAACGCCGCCTGACCGTAGGCGTCCGCCTTGCCGGTGAAGGCAACATTCCCTGCCGACGAGACATCAACCGTCGCGCCGGCGGCGGGATTGCCGAGCGGATCGGTCACGAACAGATTCAGGCGATTCGGGATGCCGGGGACGAGCACGGTGTTCTCGGGCACCAGCGCCAGGCGCAGACCGCGCGCCGCGACTGTGATCGGCTGGTCCTTCTTCACCAGTTGGCCGGCGGTGTCCGTGACCTCCGCGCTCAGGTTGACGAGCGCGCTGCCCTGCTGAATCGGCAGGCCGACGAGAGCGCTTGGCAACGTGACAGAGAACGCGTAGCGCCCTTGCGCGTCGGTCTTGCCGATCACTTTCGCGAACACCGTTTGCCCGATGTCGAGAGAAGCCGCCTGGATGACCACGTTCGCGCCCGCCGCCGGCTTGCCGAAGAAATACTGTGCGTCGATGGTTCCGCCGACGGTCTGCCCGGGCGTGTACCAGGGTTTGTCCGCCACCACATCGACTTTGAATTTCGGCAGCGCGTAACGTGAAACGGTCACGGATTTTTGACTGACGTCGGTGCCGACCTGCACGCTGATCTGGAACGTCCCCATGTTCAGCACTTGCCCCAACTTGAAGTCCACCGCCGCCAGACCGTATTGATCGCTCTGAAGGGTCTTCTTGAAGATCTTGTTGCCCTTGCCGTCCGTTATCGCGAACACGACGGGTTTCGCCGTCACCGGCGCCTGCGTGGCGCGATCCAACGCCAGTGCCCGCAGGTGCATGACCTGGCCAGGTTGATAAAGCGGCTTGTCCGTCGTCAGCAACACCTTGCCACCGGGAGCCTGAACCTTGCAGGGATTCGACACGGTGGTGCTCGTGCCTTGCAGGCTGCCCGTCGCTTCGACGACGACGTCGCCCGTCATGTCCAACGCGAGGTTGAAGATGGCATCGCCCTTGTCGCCCGTGTTGGCGGTGTAGCTGGCCACGACTTGCCCACCGCTGCGCATGACCAAACCCACGGGCACGTTCGCCAGGGGGCCGTGGGTCATCGCGTCCTGCGCGCGCACGCGGTAGCTCATCATCTTGCTGGCGGTGACGTTCGCCGGGCCTTCCAGCTCCACGTCGTAGGATCCGGCCACCGCCAGTAGGCTGCGCGTGACCCGCGGGGCCGCGGCGCCCGAGCCTTCAACAACCACGTTGAATGCGCTCCAGTCGGCTTGCGTGGTCACACCCGCGGGAACCGCCAAGGTGGCGGTCAGAACCGCGGATTGGCCCGCGGCGATTCGATAGGAAACGCGCTGGGCATCGAAGGCCGCCGAGCCATCCACCTGGAATGTCCCAACCGACAAATCACCGCTCGCGACGAGCATGCTTGGGTTGGTGACCGGAATCCGCAGCATGAGCTGAGCGTTCTTCACGGTGCCGACCAGCCCGGATTCGTCAATGCTCAATGCCGACGTTTGTGCCTGATCGGGCTTGCCCACGACGGGGGGGGCGGTCCCCTTGTGCCCGGGACTACTCGGGTCGCAGCCAGCGCTCGCGATCCCCAGCGTCGTGGCCATGCAAAGAATGCTCGTTCGCGCGAAAAGTCCGGGATTGTGCCTGCGCATGAGGGCTCCTTGATGTCGGTGCAGAAATCGGTGTGATCGATAACCGTGCGCTCACCGTTACGCGCCCCTGTCCCGAATCCCAGGACCGCCGGACGTGCGTCGTGAACGTGACAAGCGATTAGCAACAGACGAGCCAAGCGAGAACCACGGCGGCGACTGGGCGGCAACTGGGCGGCAACTGCTTTGGAAAGCAGGGGAATTCGTTCGCTTCGGCGGGGCGACATCCCATGGGGGCAGGGAGGCCGAGGCAGTGCGGGCGTGTCGCGGTCCTTGGTATTCCGCCGCCGCCTCAAAATACTGAGCCGTCCGGGTCAACTATTCGCCGCGGCCCTGCCTGATGGCGAATTGCTGGCGGTACCCAATCTAGATAGTGCCATGCCATCACGCGTCGGTTCGGTAAAGTCCATACTATTCGAGCCCGAAAGAAGGGTGATCGGATACACGTCGGGCGGAGCGTGGTACCGTTCCCCTCTCTTTAGGACGGGGTAGGGGCGGCAGGGCCAGCCGCAAGCTCTGAGGCAGGTGCTAAAGCCCATGACGCGACTCCCAGGAAACCGTGTGATCGCGCTGACGCTGATGGCGGCGGCGCTTTACCCGACCATTGCGCGCCAACGGGAAGCCAAGGAAATGATTCACCGCCTTGACGCTCTCGTGAGCGCGTTGCCGGTGGGCGCAGAGACGGCCGGGCGGGTGGGCGGCGCTCGCGAGCAGTCATGGGCGGACGGAGCGCGCGATTTGGAGCGCGCGCCCGATGCGTCGAACCCGGACACGTCGGCCGTCGATCCCGATCCGGCGCTGTTCGTGCGCGTCGACGAAACCGGGACCCTGCTTGCGACCTGGCAGACCATCGGCGGTTGCGGCTCCAGCGGCGCGACGGGTTCGGCCGGCATCAAATGGATCGGCCGCGGCGCGACCGGTGGGTTGTTCAACGTGCAGTTCCAGGCGAACTACAGCCAGCTTGGCACCTGGCCGGACAAGGACCACAACTTGTTTTTGAACACGCTGATCACGCGGGACCTCGGACAGAAATGGACCTTCGGTGTCAACGTGCCGTACGTCTACAAATACTTCGACGATCCATTCTTAAACTATTCGAACCAGACCATTCCCCCAACACCCACGTTCCCCGTTTCGAACGCGGGCCTTGGCGATGTCAGCGTTCAGGGCACGCACAAATTCGGCAGCATCAACGACACTTCTTTGACCCTGGTTATGGGCCTGCCCACCGGAACGTACACGGCGGCATATCCGGGCCATACGGCGTT
>JADGRC010000021.1 GCA_017881245.1 Pseudomonadota bacterium | reverse complement strand
AGGGCGTGAGGACAGGGAGGCGCGGCACGATCGTGATCGCCCGTCAGGCACTCATGGCCGCGCCTATCCCTCCTTCGCGATGAGGCGCGGACGCCCCATCGCTCCGTCGGGCTCTTCGGGAATCCGGAAGACGAGCGCTCAGCAGCGTCGGGCCGTCCGCGGCATGACGCTGCTGAGTGCGAGCAAGCGGCCACCAGCGCGGGCCCGTCGGTCAACGAAGGAGCCGCGCGCAGCGCAGTTGTGCTTCGCCAGTTCCCGAATCACGAACGGTGATTTAGGCTATGTGTATTGCCAGGGCTGTCTCGCGTGGCCGGGACCGCGGAGTTGTGGGCGAAGGGGCGTTCAGCGGCTGAGGAAGTACACCAGAGCGCTGATGATCAATGCGGCGGCGCCGACCACGCCGACCACGCGATAGGCTTCGAAGCGGTCAGCGCGCTTGTCTGCCCCTTTCAAGACCCGTGCGATGTGGGCGCGCAGCTCGTTGGCGTGAGCGTGACGATCTTCGCGTGCCTTAGCCACCATTTTCAGGATGACTTCGTCCACGTACGCCGGGATTTGGAGGCTGGGACTCAGACGCGATGGCGCCGGGGGAGGCTTTTGCATGTGAAAATTGATGATCTGAACCGGCGTCTTGGCGTCCTTGAATGGCAGCTCGCCCGTCAACATCTCGTAGGCCATGATGCCGAGCGCGTAGATGTCCGACCTTCCGTCGAGTGGCAGCCCCCGAAGCTGCTCCGGCGACATGAACTCCAGCGTGCCGAGCGTCTGTCCCACGGCGGTCAGGGCCACCTGGCCGCGCTCGTCGGTCATCATCTTCGCGATGCCGAAGTCCAACACCTTGACGTAGTCGTCGTCGCCACGCCGCTCGACAAAGACGTTTTCGGGCTTCATGTCGCGGTGAACAATGCCGTTTTGGTGGGCCTCTCCCAGCGCCTCGGCGACCTGATCGATGATTCGGAGCACGCGATCGGGGGCCAGCACCCCTTCGGTCTTTTCCAGATGGTGCAAGCTGCGTCCGCGCAACATTTCCATGGCCAGGTACAAGACGCCGTCATCGGTCTCGTCGAAGTCATAGGTGATCACGGTGTGCGGGTTGCGCAGCCGCGAGCACGCCTCGGCCTCGCGCCGGAATCGGGCGACGATCGTCTTGTCGGTCAAGTTGTGGGGGTGCAAGATCTTCAAAGCGACCTCGCGACCGGTGGCCATCTGTTTGCCCCTGAACACGGCGCCAAAGCCACCCTCGCCGACCTTTTCGCCGACCACGTAGCGCTTGTTCAGGGTCCGGCCCACCATGTCGTCGCGGGAGCCAGAATTTTCCGACTTGCGGTCGGTTCGTCCTGCGTCGGGCGCGTTAGTGGTTGCCGCGACCGCTTGTGCGCCCGCGCCCGCAGGCGACGTCGCGGCCGCCGGGGACGCCGCGGCGGGGGGAGGGGGCGCCAACAGTGTGACGTCGAGTGCCAGCTTTCCGAGGCGCGCCGCCAGTGGCGCCTGCGACCGCGCGCTCGCCGGAAGGACGGCGGGGGGCGCCCACGCGTCAGCCGGGGATTCGTGCGCATCCAGGCTTTGCGTCGGCAGGGAATCCGAGTCGGCAGGCAGCAGCGAGTCCGGCGTGAGCCGCGTACCGCAGGCGCCACAGAAACGAGCACCTTCCTCCAACTCAACGAAACACTTGGGACAATTCACGCGTGTCCCTTTCCCATCGCCAAGGTCCTCATGGTTTGGTGCCCTCGCTGCGCACCGCCTGATTCCGTTCGCACTTGAGGACGAAGATGCCTCCGGCCGTTGCCGCCAGCAGCGCTAGGAAGAACAGGGCCACTACCGGGCGTCCGTTGCGTGTCGGCAGATCGAACCCGCGGCCGCGCGTCCGTGTCGCCCGTCCGTCTTCCCCGGGGGCCCGCCCCGCGGTGCTTCCCGGTTCCTTCGAATCGTGGGCGTGGTTGGCCGCAGCGCGGGCGGCGGCGCTGGTTTCTTCGGTGGTGTCGATCGACGAGGGGGAGGCCACCACCACGCCCGAACCGCTGGGGCGGCCACGATCGCGGTCGGATCCGCCGGGAAGCCCTGTCGTGTCGCTTCCCGCGACGGGGTCGGGGCCGGGGTCGCAAGGGGTGAAAACCACCTTGTCTTCAGCGCTCGGCGCGGCCAAACCCGCACCGTCAAATCGCGCCAGAACCACCGTGATGTTGTCTGGTCCGTCCCGTTCCAGCGCTTTGTGAAGAAGGCCATCCGCAGCCTTCCGCAAGTCCGTTTCGACGGTCAGGACATCCTGAATATCTTGATCGACAACGGGACCGTGCAACCCGTCGGAACACAGCACCACGACATCGCCCTTGCGGAGGGTGACTTGCGAGAGGACAACATCGACGCGCTCTTGGACCCCCAGCGCTTGCAGGATGATGTTCGCGTGTTCGAACGCCTTCGCGTCCTCGGGGGTCATGGCCCCGGCTTCGATCAATTGCCACGCCAGGGACTGATCCTTGGTGACCTGAGCCAGTTGCCCGTTGCGAAAAACGTAGCAACGCGAATCCCCGATCTGCGCCACCACCAACGTGTCATCGTTCAGAGCGGCGGCGGTACAGGTCGTCCCCATACCCCGTTCGTTCTGGTTATCGCGAGACTGCTGAAAGATGCGCTCGTTGGCTGTTTCGACCGCGCGTCGCAAGGCACGTGCGAATCCGTCGCGCGGCTGTGGATCCGCCGCGGCCAGAACATCGAAGATCGCGTCGACGGCCATTTGCGACGCCACCTCCCCGGCGGCCGCACCCCCCATGCCGTCGCACACCAGAAACAAGGCCCCGTGATCGCCAAGGTTAAAGGGGACCGGCCCGTCGAGGTGGGACTCCTTGAAGCCTCCACCCAAATCCGCGACCAGAAGGGTGTCTTCGTTGTGCTCACGGATGAGCCCAACGTCGGTCTTGCCGAAGACCTCGATTTGAATGTCCGGTGGGCTCATCGATGGATGGTGGGGCGTCGACTTGGGGCTGACTCCCTAGTCTCGCCTCAACCCAGCTCGAATCGCAATAGTTGGTCGCCGAGGCGGATCATGTCGCCCGGCACCACGACCTGGGGGGCCCGCAAGCGCAGGTAGGTGCCATTGGAGCTGCCGAGGTCCTGGAGCACGGGCTTGCCCCGCAAAATCGTAAGCTGCGCGTGCCGGCGCGAAAGAAACTCGTCGTCGGCGAAAACGAGATCGGCCTGTTCGCGGCCGAGGGTTATTTCCGACCGGGATAGGTGGTAAAGGTCACGTCCGAGGCCGCTGGACGTGAGCTGTCTCAGGCGACCCCAGGCCGTCGGGGCGGGCGTGCCAAACAGCACCACGCCGTCTTCGGTGGCGGGCCGGGGCCGGCGTTCGTGTTCGGGGAGAACCTCGAATCTCAGCACCTGCCGTCCGATCAAGATGTGGTCGCCGTCGGCGAGTTCGACTATCGAGCGGAGTCTGACGTATACCCCGTTGCGCCGATCGAGCGGAGTCAGCATGGCACCGCCCAGGGTCAGGTTGAGGCGCGCGTGCCGCGGAGCCAATTGGGGGTCTTCCAGGCGAATTTCGCCCTGTTTTCGGCCGATGTCGATCTGGTCGTCCTCCAACCAGTAAACCCGGTCATCCTGGCCGTTCGGGAGGACCGAGACGAGGCGTCCCCGGACATTGACGGCTGCCCCAGGCGCGCGCCGACCCCGGGGGACGCGGCCGGGAACTTCGCTGGTCGCGCCTGCGCCCACGCCCACGCCCACACCCACGCCTGCACCTTCACCCACTCCCGCGCCGACCGGCGCCGCCGCGGACAACCTTTGGGGGCGAACGCGGGTCTCACGAATCTGACTGGCACAACGACGACAGACTGTGGCGCCATCGCGGTTTTCCTGTAGACAGCTTCCGCATCGAACCATCGCTTCAACTTCCTCCCGCGCGGAGATTGCGCGCCGGGTGAAGCTCTGGTAACAGGCGAGCCCTCACCATCTCCATCAGAACCTGCCGACTGGATTCATCTTCGCGTGTTACCCACTCTGCCCGCTGTCGTCACGCCATCCGGTTTCACCTTGAGTCGACGATTAACAAGTTCGCCCGCGCCGGTCAACCACCAGAGCCGCCGCGTTCGCGTCCGCCGCGGCGTTGGTCTTGGCGGCTTTGCCTTCGGCGGCTTTGCCCTCGGTTGGAGCGGCCCGAGCAGGGCCGGTGCCGATCTCTCGACACGCGTGGCCCTTGTCGTGTGCCTTGCGTATTGCGGCGGGTGTGGCCCCATCGTGGAGCGCGCGCCATTTCCCGCGCGCCCGGACTCTGTTCGACCTGGTGACTTGCTCGGTCCCTATGATGGAAAGGTCGTCGACGGCGATTCGGAGCGGCCTATCGCGGGCGCCCTGGTCGCCGCGTCGTGGGCATTCGAGCGTGGCATCGGCGCGGTCGCGCCGCTCGGGGCCGAGGAATTCGTCACGCAGACGGGAGCGGACGGGCGGTACGTGGTTCCTCGGTTGGCACGCCTGCCGACGGGATTGTCGACGCGCGTGCGCCGATTCACGATAATTGTCTACAACCGGGGTTATGTGGCCTGGAGGAGTGATCGTCGGTTCCCGAGCCGACAGGCGCGGCGAGATTTCAGCCAGCGGGGCAATCTGGTGCGGCTCGAACGCTGGCAGCCGACCTATGTTCATGGGCAGCATCTGCTTTTTCTTGGCGGCGGACCCAAGATCCGCGAAGCGGCGGCATGGGAAGCGCAACAAGCGGGGCTCGACCTGGAGGGCGAAAGCGCGGAGCACCTGGGGGCGGGCGGATCTCCGAGCCGTGTACCTGCGGCATTGCTGGAAATAAGCCCATTGCTGAGTGATGACGAGATTCGCGGCGTGACGGGGTATGTGGGGACGTTTGAAGACGGCAAGCTGGCCGACCTGCCGACGACGGAGTTCTATGACAGCCGGCACTTCAAGGCGAAGGAACATCCTGAAAACTACGATGTCGGTTTGCGCGTCTGGCGCCTGGGAGCCGCGGCGGCGGAGGTGCAGTATCAAAAACTTCTGCGCGACCTTCCCAAAGCCTCTTCCACGGAGGAAATCGGGGACGCATCATTTCGCGTCCGCGCCGGCCAGATTCAAGGGTTGGTCTTCTTGGTTCGTGAGCGAGGCCTGGTCGTGTCGTTGACGTGCGGCGCGGACCAATGCGTAGACGCCACGCAAGTTTTGACGATTGGCAAGCTGGTCGAGTCGCGCCTGGGCGATCTTCCCGCGCCTTCCGCTCCGTCGATCGTGCCGGTGCCGGGGTTGGATGAAGTGGTGCCGCCCGATCGCCTGAAAGGGGCCGAATGAAGCCGGGGCGCGGCGCCGCCGGTGGGAGCGGACAGGATTCCCGGAGCGCGACACGCAAACGAACCCTGTCCGTTCACGGCCCCGTCTTGGCGACGTTCGTCGTCGCCCTCGGAATCACGGGGAGGGCCTTGGCCTACGATCCCGCGACGACGCACGCGGGGCTAACCCAACAGGCGGCGGTTGCTTCGGTGCTGCACCAGGTTCTTGCCCTTAGGTTGGCAAGGCCGCTCGGGATTTTCGAGCCCGTGGCGCTCCATCCCGAGCTCCTGACCTCCGGTGATCGCCGTCCGTTGCTCGCACGCCTGGGGGCATTAGATCCGGGCGCGGGTTACCGGCCAGGCGACGATGGGGTGGCACCCGCCCTGGCTTTCGTGGTGGCGGGTTCGGTGATCGCGAAGACGCCACCTGAGCGGATACAACACCTCTTCTTCGATCCGAGCACGGGGAGCGGCCTTCGGGACGCTGACGCCGTCGATGGCGTATTTCACTCGCTGCGTCTGGTCGTGGATTCCGGGGCGGGCGTCCGCCATTTGGCGACGGGCACCGGATTCGCGATGGAAGGGGAGCCGTCGCCGGATTGGCTGGAATCACCGGACAACGATCTGGGATTGCCGGCATTTTATGAGCACTGGGAACAGGCCATCGCTCAGCCCGATCCGGCCCAACGGAGCTCCGCCTTGGCGCGGGCTCTATTGGCTCTTGGAGGCGTGTTGACCGTGCTGGAGGACGCGGGAAATCCCGCGCAGGTGCGCAACGACTTCCGGGCCACATATTTTCAGGGTCGCACGGGCAGCCCGTTCGACCGATGGTCACGCTTCGAGCGCGGCGTCGCGGACTTCTACGGGGCGGGCGGCGTCCCGGCGCCACGAGCGATCGTACACCGATCGAGCGTGCGGGCTTTCTTCACGAGCACGGATGGACAGGGACTGGCCGATCGAACCCAGCGGCGATTCTTTTCCGATGGAACGGTGCCGGAGGATGGCGTCGTCGATTCCGACACGACATCGGCGGACGTGGTGCGCGAGGCGCGCAAATCGTTGACCTACGCGCTTCCGACGCTGTCGCATCTGGATCTGCGCGCGGTCGGGGTGCGTCGATACGTGACGGTTTCGGACGGACCGGGCGACCCGCCTCGCAAGCTCCTCGCGTACGAACGCGTACCTGGCCGGGTGCGTTTCT
The DNA here is from genome assembly GCA_017881245.1 of Pseudomonadota bacterium. Lineage (GTDB taxonomy): Bacteria > Myxococcota_A > Polyangia > Fen-1088 > Fen-1088 > FEN-1088. Next base: position 9,468 of record JADGRC010000021.1, on the reverse strand, counting down.
TCCTGGACGGCCGAGTCTACGCGGACAGTGCCCGCGCCTTGCTGCCGGAGATCGCCGGTTACGCGGCCGGGTTGATCGACCACCTCATGCGCGGACAGATCAAACTGACGCGCGAAGGTGATTCCGTCCGGGCGATCGTCGTCGCGGCGGCGGGGGCGATTCGGGGCGGAAACTTGCGCTTGTTGGCCGAGGACGGTTCAGGCCAGCGACGCGAAATCGCGACGTTCCCAGCCGACAAAGGGACTGCCCCCGACAGCGTCAGCGTCGCCGTCCCCGTCGGGACGCGCCGGATCGCGGCGGTGTTGCGCGGACTGGACGATGCGGGTCCGGTGATCGCGGTCGGTGAGCTGGCTTTTCCGCCTCATCGTTGACGACCGGTAGCCGGACGCGCCCCGTTGGGACGGGGCCCTCCAAGGCCTCCAACAACGCTTCGGTTTCGGCGATTTCTTGGGGATCCCCTTCTTGTCGGGCGGTATCGCGTGCTCGCCTCAGCTGCTCTCCGAGCGCGGGCTCACGGGCCAGCGCCTCGCTCCGGCATTGCGCCAGACGGGTGGGCGCGGCTTCCAAAAGCGCGGCTCGTGCGGCCCAGATCCACAGGCGGCTGGCCGCCTCGGCCCGATCGAGTCGCGCGGCGGTCTCGAAAGCTGCGCCGGCCTCCCGGGCCGCGCCCGGGCCTAGCGTCAGCGCCACGCGTCCGAGATCGAACCACGGCCAAGGATTGTCGGGGTCCAAGGCCCCGGCCGTCGCGAACGCCTTCTTCGCTTGTTCGAGTTGTCCCAGGCGCCGTAGGGCCACACCCCGCTCATGGTGCCATTCCGCCGAGTCTGGACACAGCCTCAGCGCACGGTCAGTCTGTTTCAAGACCATCAGGGGCACCATCTCGGTGCCATCCGGCTCGAAGGCGTCGACCACGAACTCGCCGTCCGGTCCGTACAAGAGCTTGTGATAGGCCACGAGGCCATCCAACCAGCGCGCGAAGTCACTGCCAGCGACCCAACGTTCGTCCGATTCGGAGCGCAGACGCACGACTTGACCGTCGGCACGAAACGCGAAACGGTCGCCGCCAGCGGCCTCCGCGAAGACTAGGTCCCGATTGGAGCGCCGCGGCTCGTTGATGTCGACCAGACGTCGCGGGGCGGTGTGCCCAACCCCGGCCAGCAGAACCGCCTCGTGGAACAGATCCGCGCCGTCGAACGATTCCAGAAATGACACGTATGAGGTCGGCAGCCGCGCCCCCAGGGCCACCTGAGCCGCCACGATCTGGTGGGGCGTGGCGGCTCTCCCGGGCCGAATCAGTCCCGCAGGCAGGCGGGCGACGGCCTCTCGGAACTTCTCGAAAAACAAGGTGAGGCGATCAGTGCCGGATCAGGTGTCCCGGCAGGGCGGTCGCCGAGGTCGCGATGGCGGCCGCCAGACGGGTCGACACACCAGCGACGTTCAGGGCCCCCGGCGCGCGACTTCCGTCTGGGCGTCGCGCCACGAACGATGGCACCACGGTTTCACCCTCGGCTTGCGGTTCCGCCAACTCCACAATCTGGACTCGGCCTTCGGCCAAGGTGCCGGCCAGGACGATCAGATCGATGGTGCCGGTCAACAACGCGGAGAACCCGGACGCGCCGAGTGATCCCACGGCGAAGCCTCGCAGGCGCCCGAGCGCCTCCGTGGCGGAACGAGCCGCCATGCACGCTATCACGCCTTCCTGTCCGCGCGCCGCCCCGAGCAACAACTCGGGCAGCTCGGTGCCCCCGGAATCGGCGAACAACATGTGGTCGGCGCGGAAAGCCACCGCGGCACGCGCCAAGGCCGCCGGATCCAAGCCCGGGCCGAGCTCAATCCAACCCGGTTGGGCCTTGATGCCCGCGCCGATGCTGATCACCCGGCGTTCGTCGGGGAGGATTTCAGCCAGTGACGCCAGCAAGGTGGCGACGGCCGGGCGGTCCCCGGCCAGCAACAGATTGCGGCGGCTGAGCACGGCCGCGCGGAGAATCGATTCCACATCGGCGCTGCCCGCGATGTCCGCGAGCGGTATGACCGAAGTCGTGACCTTGCGAATAGCGGCGCAGACCGAACTGGCGCTGATGGGCGGAAAGAGCGCTGTCACGCGCGTGCCATCGAGGAGCCGAACGTCGACCACGGGATTATCCGACGGTGGCGGGGGTACCGCCGTGTTCGCGATTTGCCATACGGTCTCGGCAATAGCGTTCCCGTCCCCTATGGCCGGAATGGTTTCGATCTTGCCGGCGCGATCGATCAGCATCGCGCCGCCCGTCGCGATTACGATACTCGTCACGGTCGGATCCGCCAGCGCGGCCTCCAACGACATCCCGCCGGCGGAGTGTGGCGCAGCCACGGCCGCGCTGGAGCTGGCCGTAGGCGCGCGCGCGGATTCCGTCGAGGGCGCGGGGGTCGGCATATTCGTCAGCTGGTCCGCCAAGTCCGAGGATGGCTTAGGGTGTGACGGGGGAAACCCGAGGGCGACGGGAGCATCCTCGTCGTGCGCGGGGCGCGATCCGAAGACGTCGTTGCCCGTATCGGTGGGAGCCTCGGTTCGGCCGACATCCTCCACGTCGCCGGAGAGGCCGGCCAAAGAATCAGCGTCGGCGTCTCGCATGTCTCCGATGCCGGCGTCCACTTCGTCAGGCGATGGCGGCGCATCATTGAGGCCGATATCCACGCTGTCGTCCTGAAGGGACGTGGTGACGATGGTTCGCCGTGGGGGTGGCGGGGGCGGAGCGGGAGGACGACCGCGCCCGATGCTGGCCGGCTCGTTGGTCAGATTTCCGAATCCATCACCCACATCCGCAATGCCAAGGTCGGGCAGCCCCGTCGGCACCACGTGTCGCATCGCGGATCCCGGACGCGGCGGTGGAGGAGGGGGTGGGGGGCCCCGCCGCGATCCAGTCGACGACGTTTCGGCCGACGCGGCGCCGGGATCGACGACAATCAAGAAATCGCCCACGAAGATCTTGTCGCCCGGGCGCACGGGCGTGGGATCGCCGATCTTCCGGCCGTTGACGTAGGTGCCGTTGGTGCTCTTGATGTCGGCAACGGTGATTCTTCCGTCGGCCAGGGTCAACTTCGAGTGGCGTTTCGATATGTTCCCTTTTGGCAGCACGATGTCATTGCCCTGTACGCGGCCGATGGACACCTCGTTCTGGTCGAAAGAGAGAGCACGGGGCTCGCCGCCCTTTTCGGTGATCGTCAGCTTGATCATGAAACCTCGTCAGACGGTAAGTTCGAGACGGTAGGTCACGCGGTGTCCCTGGGTCAAGAATTGCCGTCGGTCGAGTTGCCGGCGGGCGTCGTGTCCCGACCCCCGTCCGGCGCGACGGACGGGATGGGTGCCGGCGAGATCATTCCCGCGCGCGGCGTGGTCGACCCCGACGGAGGCGCTAGCGAGACGTTCTTGGGCCGGACGCCCGTCGCCAGCTCCGATTGAGGCGGCGCGAACATCGCAAGCAGGGACTCTCCGAAAATCGTGGTCATGCCGACGATGGCCAATAAGGCGAGGCCACCGGCGACAACGGCACTGGTTCGAACCGGCACGCGCCCAGTATACAATTGGGAACGTGAGAGAACAGAGCCACCGGTCTCGTTGGTCGGATTGTGGGTTTTCTCGCCCGCGCCTGACATTCGTGGCGGTCATCGGAGGACTGATGCTGGGCGCTGTCGGAACGACCCGGGCGGCGCCGGCCGCGAAGTATTACTTCCAGCTGCACGAGGTGCAGTCTCAGATCGCTCTCGACGGGGACATTCGCCAGTTCGCCGGAGAGGCCCTGAAGACCGAGCTGGCGTCGCGGCCCGAGTGGGAGTCGGATCTGGGGGGGGCGGCAAGCCGCGAAATGATCGTCGCCGAATTGAAGAAACGGCGGCTCTCGGGGTTCGACCTCGTGGTGAAGATCACCGAGTTGAAGCGAGACGTGCAAGAGGCGCGTCCCGGTTCACGGCTCAAGCGACTGGTGGTATCCGTCAAGCTTTCGGTCTTGGGGACGACGTTGCCCGGCGAGAAGATCGCCTTTGGCGGGGATGGCGAGGCGGGAGCGGAGGCCGAGGTAACGGAGCGGCGCATGGACGAAGACGCACGGGCGATGACCAAGGATGCCATCAAGGACGCCTTGAAACAGGCGGTGGACCAGGCCGTCTTGAAGCTGGGACTGCCCAAGTCCGAGCCCCTCAACGAGTCAAAGCGCCGGCGAAGAAAGGGCTAGAGCGGCTTCGCCGCAGCAAGGGGCCTGGGAAGGCCCCCTGCGAGACCCCCACGGAGTTGCTCGACGGCGAGGCCGGTCCAGCGAAGCTGGACCTCCCCGTCCTTGGATTGGCGATTGGATCGTCGGTCCCCTCCGGCTCCGTCCGGAAAATCCGGGTCACCTCTCGCCTGGTGAGACGGGACCGGGCAAGGAAGGGGGAAGGGCTGCTAGACTCAGCGCCATGGTGTTCGCGACTCGGGGCCTGGCCCTGGCCACATTGTTCTTCATCGCCTTGTCGGGACCGTTCGGATGCCGGCGGTCCACCCCCGCCCTGCCGGCGGTTGACCCGCCCCTTGGTGATCTCCAGGTTCTGAAAGATGGGCGGTATCTCTTCACCTACGTGGAACAAAATGGAGCCTTCGCGACCACGGACAAGCCCGAAATCATCGCGCCCGAGGCTCAGAAGATGGTCCGGGTGATCGATCCGGCCCAGACGAAATTAAAAGGATCTACAAATATTTACACTACAGACGTCAATGAATTGTTGAGATCTGGAAAGGCGGCGGCCCGGCCCATGTCGCGCGAGGCGTTCGAGACCGCCGCGATCGCTCAATTGCCCGCGGGCGCGTCCTCGCCGCGGGCGGGACAAGGTGCTCATCCCGCCATCGCAAGTGCGGCCCACGGAGCGGCCGTGGACGCGGGTGCCGTAACGTCGCCGCCCGGCAAGGCGGTGGTCACGATCTACGGGACCTCGTGGTGTGGCGCGTGCCGTGCCGCGCGCGCGTACTTCGCCGAACGCAAGATTCCGTTCGCCGACAAGGACGTCGAGCAGGACTCGGCCGCGGCCAGCGAGCTCGCGGAGAAGGCGGCGAAGATGGGGATTCCGACAGATCGCGTCCCCATTTTGGACGTCCGGGGTCGGTTGTTGCTGGGGTTCGATCCCGCGCGCGTGGAAGCCCTGCTGGGAGATCCAACGTGAAAACACTGCCCAGATTCCGTCCATCCGCCATTCAGATAGCGGGACTTGCGTTGCTGGCGTTTGCCTCGCTGACCGTCGCGACTACGGACAAGGCGCGCGCCCAGGCCAAGTTGTTCGACATTCACGGGGCGATCTTGGCTGGGGGGATGACCGGGCGCGGGAGCAGCAGCGCGACGCCCGACCTGTTCCACCAGACCGAGGGAGCCGCGTTTGCCGCCGAGGTTGGCGCGCGCCTGCTGGTGGTCGATCTTTCTCTGCGCTTCCAGCAGATGGTCAATTCCGGCGGCAGCGGGGGTACTTTGTTGAGCGCGATGTTCGGTCCGTCGCTGGAGATTCCGGTCAAGCGCGGCGGAAAGGATGCTCAAGGCAGGCAGAAGCCTCCCGAGGTCGTGATACGTCCCAGCATGGCCGCGGGGCTGGTTTTCGGAACCCTCGTACCCGTGAAGGCTCCGCTGACCGACGCTCAGCTGGCCGGCAAGGGTCTGCTGACGATGGCCCGCTTCGGCGTGGAGCGGATGTTCGGGCCGATCCTGGGCGTCGGGGCCCAGATCGAAGGGGGTTACCACTATCTTCTGGGGGCCTCCGGCGTGTTGAACGGTGCCAAGGATCACTCGTCTGGTTGGCAACTGGGCGGGTTCGCCACGCTCGCCTTCCATCTCGGCGTGTAGATTTCCCGCGTGGCCCCGTCGTCGGTCTCGTAATTGACCATTCGGGGGAGCCCAAGCGCCGATCTCGCCTGTCGTGCATCCGAGGCGTATTGTCGGAATGCCGTGGCCCGGAGTACACTGATGAGATCGATGCCTGCAGCGGAACGCCGTCTTCACCCGCGACTGCCCTTGAACCTGTCGCTGACCCTGGTCCTGGCAGACGGATCCGAACCCCAGCGAGGGCAGCTGCGTGACATATCCCAAGGTGGGTGTTTCTTCACGGCCAAGGCCGGCGCCAGGCGGGAGGGGCGGGTAACGATGGACTTTGTCGTGCTGCCCAGGTCGATATGCAACGCCACGGGCAGGGTTGTGCGCGACGAGGGGGCGAACGGTTTCGGGGTCGAATTCGGAGCCGTCAATCCTGACCTGCAGCGATTCGTCGATGAGTTGGCGGCGGCGTCACCTGCGGACCGCCCGCGGGTTCTGTCGCGCGTCCTCGATCCCGAGATTCACATCGCCTGACGCCGTTGGGTCCGGGGTGACTCGGCCGTCGCTTGCGGCGAGCCCCGGCACAACCCCTGACGTGTCCGATCGCGACCGTGCCTCGGGATATCGGACGCGCATCGAACGTTCAACCATTACTTGAAAGATGCCGAGCAAAGCCTCGCGCACATCGCTGCCCGCGGGACCCTCCAGGATCCACAAAGCCTCGGCGATGGCCTCCAGCGTCGACAGACGTCGCGGATCCCGGGTATGCCGAAGGCGGTACTCCGAAGGTGCCTCGCGTGACACGAAAGCGCACGGAACGGTGCCAAGGCCGAGCACGCGCCGGCGTACGCGCTGGGCCTGCCTCCAAGTGCCGTCGGGCACGATCAGTGTCACCGGTCGGGGCGAATCTTTCCAAAAGGCAAGAGGACGCGCATCGGGGTGGGGGAATAGCAGAACCGGATCGCCGTGGTGGGTCCACGACGGCACAGGCGTGGCGTGATCGAACCCGCCCCGAATGACGACGTCGCTGTTTGGCAAGCACCGAGCCGCCAGGCGTCCTGTGTTGGAAGTCTTGCGATCTTCCCGTTCGTGCAGGACCACGACGACACGAGTGCGCGTCGAGATCTGCGGTATCAGGCCACACAGACAATCGACCTGGATCAGTCGACATCGGGCGCAGCGGTGACTGGGCATGCCGTCGATCATCCGGTTGTGGGGGTTGCGCATGCCTTTACCCCCCGGCTCCCCTCGTGCCCGCATCGAGGCGCGGCACCCTCGGGCCGGGGTCCCGCGGTTGGCGCCGAAGAACGTAGCTATCAATCACGGCCATCAGATCGGCCAACGATTCGCGGACGCTGTCGCCGGCGGAGCCCCCCGGCGATGCGCCGTCGGACGCCAATCCGACCGCGTCGATCCCAGCGCGGCGGGCCAGAAAAACCGCCCGCGGGAGATGAAACGACTGGGTGCATACGACAGCCCTTCGGACGTCGTATACGCGTGCCGCCCGTTCCATGGTGTCGAGCGTACGAAACCCCGCGTGATCGTCGACAACCGCGGACGGATGAAGGCCGCGCTGGGTCAACCAACGCCGCATGGGTCCGGCTTCGTCATATGCGCCGTTCCGAGCTCCCGAGACCAAAATACGTTGCACCCGTCCGGCGCGCGCGAGACCGAGCGCCGCCGAGAGACGCTCGGCGAGCTGCGGTGAAGGAGATCCGTCGCGGTGGACGGAGGCGCCGGGCACGATGGCGATGGGTGCCGTCACATCGGCCGCAAGGACATACAAGAATGGTCGAGCCACCATCCTCACTACGACATTGGCTGCCAAAGTGACGAGCACCAGACCGATCGCGCCGGCAATGGCTGCCCAGGAGAACCGGCGCCGCCAGCGTCGCCACCACTGACCTTCGCCGGCGTTCTTGTTTTCTTCCGACATCGTGATGGCCCCCCGCGTGAGATCGGCTGGGGGCGCGATCGATTCGGGCACTGTTTGCCCAGACACAGCTATCATCGTCCTCAGCCTCTGTCACGGCCCCGTCCGGTCACCCGCCCCGTCGAAGCATGAGACGTTGCGTCAGCGAGCGGCGGTTTGCCTCGGAAAAGCGACGAGACGGGCGATCTCCTCGCACGCGATTAACGGACATCGCTGGGCGGCCTGGGTTATGGTCTGGGTACCCCCCTTCAGAGGAGATCCGCCAATGACCAAACGCCGATCGACGTCACTGCTGGTCAGTTGTCTGCTCACATGGGCTTCTGCCGCGGCTGTGGCCCAGCCCAAACCCTTCCCGCTTTCGCCGCCTCCAATGGCCTCCCCCGGGCCAGGTATGACCGCGACGGTGCCCCCCCCGCAACCACCCACCGCCCGAAAGGTGCCCACCGCGGTTCCGGTCGGAACTGCGCCTGCAGCGCCTCCGCCGTCACCTCCAAGACCGACCGTTGGTGCGGTTCCTTTGGCGGCTCCACTGGTTCCGGCGAAAGCACCGCAACCCGCGCCCGCGGTGGCCGCGCCCGGGGCCGTTCCCGTCCTGGTGCCTGCCCCGAGAACCAATCCCACGCCAGCCCTGGCGCCCGTCGCCGTGCCGGCGCCCGCTCATCCGACGGGTGTAGCGCCGGCGCTTGGCGCAACTGTCGTGGCGCCCGTGCCCGCGCCCCCGCCGGTCGCGGCGGCGCCGAAGCCCGCTCCCGAGCTGGACCAGATGAAGGTCCTCGAGGGGAACTGGCGTTGCGATGGTCGCGCGCCCGCCGGACCATCGGGTCCGGAGCATGCATACAAGTCCACCTGGAAATTCAAACGAGATCTAGACAACTTTTGGTGGGCGGCCGAGTACCAGCAGACCAAGGCCAAGGCGAACCCGATGCCCATGAAGGCTCGTGGCTATCTGACCTATGATCCCTCCGCCAAGACCTTTGTCTTGGTGGGCGTAGACAACATGGGCGGGTCGTCGACCGAGAGCACGAGCGGATGGAGCGGCGACGTGGTCACCCTGGCGGGGGACGCCAGCTTGGCGGGTAGGAAGGTGCCTTACCGTGAGGTGATCACCAAGAAGGGCACGCGAGAATTCACCTGGCGGGGCGAGATGAAGACGGGAGGGGATTGGGTGACGCTGGGCGAGGACCGCTGCAAGAAATAGAAATCGCGGCCTGAAATCCGGAAATTGAAACCGGAAAAACAGTCGCTCAGAGAGACGGGGCGCGGCGATCTTTTCGCCATCGTCTCACTTTGTCGTTGCCGGTGAATCTCAAGACTGATAGCCTGGCTGTATAAGGTAATGCCGTGACGTCCGTGCCGATGTTCTCGACACTAGCCTAAGGGGTCTGACCAAAACCAAGTTTGCCTGGTTCGGCGGAGCGGGAGGTGTCATGAACAAGTCGGTTCTTGTGGTGGAAGACGACGCGGGAGTGCGGCGGTCCCTTCGAAGGCTGTTGGCTGACCGGGGTTTGCCGACGATTGAAGCCGGGAACGGGCGCGAGGCGATCCAAAGGTTGAGCGAGGAAACGCCAGCGGCTATCGTCATCGACCTGTTGATGCCGGTGATGAGTGGCGCGGAGTTGCTGAAGGCTTTGCGCCGCAATCCGTTTTACAGGCGCATTCCCACAGTGGTGATGACGGGAGCGCTCGACTCCGAACAATCGAGCGTGAGTCAGGTCCTGGGCGTTCCGGTGATTT
>JADGRC010000020.1 GCA_017881245.1 Pseudomonadota bacterium | reverse complement strand
TCGCTCCTCCCCGTCCAGTCAGCAATGCGCGTGCCGTTCGCAACCCGGAAGCATTGTTCGCCTCAGGCCCCGCAAACCGGAAATGCTTGCGCGCGGTGCGAGACGACCAGCAAATCCCGCGCTGTGCAACCGACCCTGCCTGCGTGATCGAAGACGCAGCTTTGACCTTGGGTCACCTCGCCGCGGCCGGTCGCTGGTCTGGAGGCGGGTGATTGTTCACGCCCCGCCATCGTGAATCAGCGCAATGCGCGCAATGACGGACCTCAGAGCGATCTCGCTTGCACATCGCGCCGCACGCAGCTTCGCGCGACGCGCGCAGACCGCCTTGGCCGCCATCTTGCTCAGGAAGTCAAAGAACGAAGAAGGAGGGGGCCGTGAAAATAGGAGACCTGCTGACTGACGTTACTCCGATCACCGTGACCGAGCACGACCAGCTGGGGCTCGCTTTGCAAGCGATGCTTTGGGGAGACATACGGCACCTGCCGGTGATGAGGGGAGATGTTGTAGTCGGCATTCTCAGCGAGCGGGACATCCTGAGACGTTACGTGGAAAAAGGCGCCATCGCCGGTAGGCGAGAGGAGGTTCGCGCCGCCATGAAGAGTCCCGTGTTGACGATCGACAAGAACGACGAGGTCGAGGTCGCCCTTCGCATGGTCATCGATCAGGGCGTCGGGTGCCTACCGGTGCTGGATGGACGACAACTCTTGGGTCTCGTGACCCGGCGCGATCTGCTGCGCCGAGGTCTCGACCTGGAAGAGACTCAGGCCCCGCACGGGGAGGTCCAGCCCCGGGAATTGGGCGGAATCATCGACCACATCATGAGCCAGGATCCGGTCACGGCATCGGAGACCGACCATTTGATCGATGTGGTGGAACGAATGGACAAGCTTGGCATCCGGCATTTGCCCGTGATCGACGGGGACCGACACGTCGTGGGGATGGTCAGCGATCGCGATGTCCGGACGGCCATAGGAAGCTCGCTGCGCGCCATCGACGGCCGCGACGCAAAAGTGCGCATTGAATCCATCCTGGTTGGGGACATCATGAGCCGCAACCCGCTGACGATCCTTTCGGGAACCCGAGCGTCGCGAGCGGCCAGTTTCTTCGCGGACCACAAGGTCGGAGCCGTCCCCGTGACCGACGAGCAGAACCGGATCGTCGGAATCGTCTCATACCTCGACGTGCTGCGCGCGATGGTCGGCCGTAAGTTGACGGCAAGCTAGACTGGGCGGATCCCCTGCCCTCGCAGTGGACCCGCGGCTCGCTGGAGCGCCCGGTTGACCGTCTTCACGGGGGTGCTGGGCGGCCCGTCCGCGCGATGACTGGGCAGCGCGCCCATGTGGTGACTCGGGCCCACACGCACTTGTGGCGCGCCAGGGGCCCGGCTAAGGTCTGCGGTTCGCCCCCCTTTTTTCGAGCCCTTTCAGAGGAGATCGCATGGCCGGTGGAGCTGCTCCCGTAACCAGGAATTCCTCCGCGTCGCCCGCAACGGACGGCAAGAGCTACCTCGCGCCGCTCGCGGTGTTGACCTCGCTGTTCTTCATGTGGGGCTTCATCACGTGCCTCAACGACATCATCATTCCGCACCTGAAGTCGGTGTTCGAGCTCAACTACGCGAAGGCAATGCTGATCCAGTTCGCCTTCTTCACCGCGTACTTCGTCGTGTCGCTCCCGTCGGGTGCCATCGTCAATCGTCTCGGTTACAAGAACGGCATCATCATCGGCCTCCTCACCGCCGGCGTGGGCTGCCTGGCCTTCTATCCGGCGGCTGGGGCGCGGTCGTACCCGATGTTTCTCTCCGCGCTTTTCATTCTCGCCGCGGGCATCACGCTGCTTCAGGTCGCCGCGAATCCGTTCGTCGCGGTGCTCGGTAAGCCTGAAACCGCGTCCAGCCGTCTGACGCTCACGCAGGCAATCAACTCGGTCGGCACGACGATCGCGCCCGTGTTCGGATCGATCCTGATTCTCGGGAACACGGTCAAGAGCCCCGCCGAGCTGGCCCTGATGGCGCCCGCCGCCGTCGAGGCATACCGCGCCACGGAGGCCAGCTCGGTGCAGACGCCGTACATCGGGCTCGCCGTGGCCTTGATGGTGCTCGCCGGGGCCATCGCGCTCTTCAAGCTGCCGAAGATCGACGCCGCGTCGGGCGGTGAGCAGGCGGGTACGGGAGCGGGCGGCGACACCCACGAGGGCGCCAGCGCCTGGAGCTATCCCCCGCTGCTGTTCGGCGCCATCGGCATCTTCGTCTATGTCGGCGCCGAGGTCGCCATCGGCAGCTTCCTGGTCAACTACTTCAAGGAGCCGGCCATCGGCGGACTCAGCGAGGCTCAAGGCGCGCGTTACGTTTCGTTCTACTGGGGCGGCGCGATGATTGGTCGGTTCGTCGGCAGCTTGCTGACTCTGCGCGTGTTCAAGCCCGGCCGCGTGCTTGCGGTTCACGCGTTCGTCGCGGCGGCCCTGGTCGTCATGACGATGCTCGCATCGGGATCGGTCGCGATGTGGTCCATCATCGCCGTTGGGTTATTCAATTCGATCATGTTCCCGACGATCTTCACGCTCGGCATCGATGGACTCGGAAAGCACACGGGCCAGGGCTCCGGGATCTTGTGCATGGCGATCGTCGGGGGCGCGCTGATCCCGGTCGTGCAGGGCGGGTTGGCCGACGCGATAGGGATCCACCACTGTTTCATCATCCCCGCCGTCTGTTATCTCTACATTGCCTGGTACGGCCTCAAAGGCCACCGCCGACGCACGGCGGGGCGCGTCTCCGTCCCCGTCGCCACGACCTAGCTACTTCGAAGTCCAATCGCGGAATTGCCCGCTGACGTGCAGGACCGCAAGGAAATAAAGCATCCCGTCGTAGTACCGCCAGGTTCCCGTGGGCGGACCGGCAGTCCATAGGGCGTCCACGAAGGGCGCGGAGACTGTCGCATCGACGGCCAACGCGCCCACGGCATTGCAGGCCAGAAGTCCGAGCGCGTTGTCCGTACCTTGCGAAGTCCCGTCGAGAAGATACAGCGACCCTGGATTGCTTGCCCGACTGGCGCCGAACCAGGAAAGCAGTCGACTCGACAGGACGGTTTCGTCGTTGGACTTATTGTTCCAGGCATAATCCACCGACCAATTCATCACGGTGCGGAAGGCGTCGTAACGAAACGTGGCGGTCTTGGCGTCCCAACTTGCCGCCTTGGGGGTCCCGTCGAAGTTGGCATAGTCCGGGGTCAGGCCCGTGGTGGAATTGGCGGCCTTCAGAAAGAAGGCGCGACTCTTTTGGGCGGCCGTGGTCCAAAACGCGGCATCGGCGGCGGGGCCCACGCGGGCGAAGGCTTCATAGAACGCCGGCAGGTGGTACGACGGGTCCGTGAAATCGCCGTTGCTGGTTTGGCTCGCCACATCGGGCGAGAAACGAACTTCGAGCTCCGTTGGATTGAAGATCGCATTCACCGTCTTGCTGCCCTTGCTGGTGTTGCCGGTCACTTGATCGTGGTGGATCAAATCCTTCAACAGGGTCATGGCGCGGGTTTTGTAGTCGTAGATTCCCGTCGAGGACCCCCAACGGGAATCGGCGAACAGCAACGCCGCGGCGAAATATTGCTCGCCGTCTGGCGCGGACATGGGATCGAGCTCCGTGCCATCGAAGCTCAATTGCCACGCGAAATAGCCGTGCGACGGGTGGGTGGCATCGGCGTGATACATGTACGTCACGGCCCAATTCCAAAGTGCATTGAACTCGGCCTGGTGGTCGGTCTGCACGGCGATCATCATGCCGTAGCTCATGCCTTCGGAGCGCACGTCGCCGTTGCCGATGTCCCTGATGGACGCGAGTACCCCGCTGGCGTTCGAGCCCGACGCGAAATACACGCTCTCGTTTGCGGGATCGCCCGCGAACAGCTTCTGCCAGGCACCGTTCACCTTCGCCTGGGTCTCCGCTTCAGTGTGTCCGCGATCCGCGAAGTAGTTGTGATTGGCGCGGACCGACGCCACGGTCCCACCCGTGCCTGTCCCTCCCCCGCTGGCGGTGCTTCCAGCGATTGCCGACATTCCGCCCGAAGCCGCGCTTCCGCTCATTGCGCCTTTACCACCCGTCGCCGCGCTTCCGCCCGTCGCCGCGCTTCCGCCCGTCGCCGCGCTTCCGCCCGTCGCCGCGCTTCCGCCCGCGGCCGCGTCGCCGCCCGTCTGGATCATTCCGCCTGCACCGGGACCCCCGCCCAAGGCCGAGCTTCCGCCAGCGGCGGAGTGGGAAACGCTCGATGAGCCAGCGCAGCTCATCGTCGCGGCGATCATGGCAACGCCGCCAATCCAAGTCGCCGTCGGCCGTGCGCGCCCAAAAGGATTCTTCCTTGTCTCGAGGCCGACTTGCTTCATTGGAATCATGACGCTTATGGGGTCGCATCCGGGAAGATCCTGAGGCGACGACGAGAATCTCGCGCGCTCGATCATTGGTGACCGAAGCGTCAGGCCAGGACCCGAACTGGTAATCCACGCCCGGGCTTCCGGCGCCGCGTGACGATGATTTTTTCGTAACCGACGTGGCCAAGCCCGCGTACTGCCCTCGGCTCCCCCTTTTGGGGGGCCTGCCGCGTACTCGCGTGCACCAACCAATTGGGAAGGACAGTCCACATGAAGCGATTCGACACGCGCTCTGCGCCGATTGCCGCCGGGGCGATCGTGGTGATGTGCCTTGGCGTAGCCGCCTGCGGAAGCAACGCCGCGACAAAAACGGATTTGCCGCCGATGGGGACGACCGGCGTCGAGGCCTGGTTGACGGCGGGGTCATACAAGCACTGGTCCTGCGAAAGCGCGATACACATGAGCCGCGCACCGTCGCCCCACGGATTCAACCGCATCTGTTCGAACACGGAGATCTCTTCCAACGCGATTGGTACGGGCAATTGGCCAATCGACGCCGCCGCGGTCAAGGAACTGTACGCGACCATGGACGGGACCACGCTCGTCGGATATGCCGTCTACCTGAAAACCAAGGCGGATAGCGCCGCTGGCGCGAACTGGTATTGGTATGAACGCGTTCCCGTCGACAGTATGGCCGCCCCTCACGACGCGGTCGGAGTGGTGGCCGACGGCATGGGAACCAGCGGCCCCGCCCTGTCGATCTGCGTCGGGTGCCACAATGCAGCCGGATCGGACGGCGTGCACACCCCATCCGCTGGCGGGCGCGATCAGGTCTACACGCCGGTGCACTGAAGCACGTTTCAGGAGGGAACGTCGGCAACGTCCGCTGCCGCGTGCTCGGAGCTACCCGATGCGCGCGACCGGGTAGACGACCATTCCCCCACGCTGGGCGATGTTCACGACCTGTTTCTGGGAGGCCCGACCGAGCACCGCCACTCCGTCCTCGGTCGGCGCGAGGCCGAGCACGACGTAGAATGGTTGGTGCTCGATGCGGTCATTCACCAAAACCGGAAACTCGTGCACGGGCAGCGGCACGGCCCGCTGCACCACCCAGCGATTGGGCTGCGAAGCGGCGGTCTGCAGGGCCTCATCCCACGTGGAGCTCGACACGGCCGGTCCCACGCAAACGCCATGGCCCCCGAAGCTCCGATTGGGCTTGAGCACGAGGTGCTCCCGCTCGGCCCGCGCATGTTCGAGCAGCTCGCCCACGGTACCATCGGCCAACAAGCACCGGCGCTCGCGCAGGAGGCGCGTCCAGGGAACGTGCCGGCGAAACAGATGACGTTCCTGCGGGGTAAAATGCGAAGCGCAGAGCTCGGGGTCGCTGAACACCTCGAAGACGCTCTTCTGATCGAGATCGGAGGCCAACGACGACACGACGCGGTTGCGGCGCATGAGCTCTCGCATCGGGGTGACGTCGACGCCTGAGAGCTCTAGCGCCACCAGGTCTTCCAAGGAATAGTCGCGGTAAACGAGATCCACGGGCGTGCCACGATAACGGGCGCGCTCGCCGTCCCACGAGAGCTCGGCGGGGTCGGCGTGAAACACCTGCACCCCGAAATGCCGGTGGAAGTGCTCCGCCAGGGCCGCTTGGTCCTCAGGGCCGCTGTCGGAATATTTCGGCTCGACGAAACAAATACAGCGACCGGACGCTCCGAGCGCCTCCAGGTGATCGACAAGCTGCTGCATCAGTAAGTTGCGAACGTCCTGCCCGAGATCGAGCCGCAGCCGCGTGTCCGCCGCCAAGAGGGCCGGCCACACCACCCGCGCCTGCGCGCGCTCGGCGGTGGGCCAGAGGTGCAAGCCACCCACACCACCCATGTTCGGCTCGAGAAAGGAAAGCCCGGCCTTCCAGTGCGACGACGCCGCGTCGAACACGGCATCGAGTCGACCAAACACCGGGTTCTCCTCGGCGTGCGCGGGCGTCCAAAGCTCCTTCAGCCAGCTCTCCTCGGCCGGCGGGAGCTGGAGCACGGCGCGCACCCGGGCGTCGGCCAAATACAGGGAGGCGAGTCGCCGGGTGGCGTTGTGCAGCTCAAGCGACACGGCGTGCAGATACTGAACCTGCTCCGGCAGCAATGGCAGCGGCGTGGCGAAGACCCGCACCACCTCTTGCACCCCGTCGTGAAGGTAGAAGAGCCTGTCCTTTCGACTCTCGCTCTCCAGCTCCCGCAACAGCTCGACGAGCGCCTCGTCTCCGAGCACATGCACCGCACGCTCCAGGCGCCCGAGCAATGCACGGCCAGCCAAACCCAACTCCTCTTCCGGTGTCAGCATGCCTGTTTGGTCCTCAGCATAACGGTACCCGTGGATTGGTGCATGATTGGGCCCATGACGAAGGGCTCCGGTCCTTGGGACGAACTCTCCGCACTGGCGCGCGAGCGCGCGCTCCTCGAATCGATGGCGGCGGTTCTGGCGTGGGATGAGGAGACGACCATGCCGGCGGGCGGGGCGGTGCACCGATCCCACCAGCAGGCGCTCTTGGCGGGGTTGCTCCATGAACGGGATGCCTCGGCGCGGATCGCCGAGTTGCTCGACGAGCTCGACGGGAAAGCGACGGGCGAAATCGAGATCGCCACGCTGAGG
>JADGRC010000212.1 GCA_017881245.1 Pseudomonadota bacterium | reverse complement strand
CGTCGAGGTTCCCAGCGTCATCCCGGCGAGGGCCAACGGCAAGCACTTGCGCGCGAACACCACGAAATTGCGGAACACAGTCATCGGAAACCGCTTTCGCTCGAAGTGAAGGGGGCACCCGCTCAGCGAATCTGCCCGGGCGGCAATGCAGATGTTTAGGTGGGTCACGGGGCGGTGGTCAAGTTCTTACGGCGCGTCGCGTCCCGAGGAGGGTGCGCGGTCCAGTCTCCGGGCGCTGGCAGCCGGGGTACAAGGTCGCGCTGACGTTGCTGACGTTAAGGTTGCAGGCCCCCGTCCGCTCCGCTCGGCCCAGCTGGTACGCCGCCGTCGGCATCGGGGGGCGGGGCCTCCTTGTACCCGAAGATGGTGTTCTTCTTGTCGACGGGCGTGACCTTGACCGCCACCGTCGTGTCCGTGAATGTATAGGCGCGGGTGTGTACCGGGACGCAGCCTTCGGCGCGAACCACGACATCAAGGGGGCCGCTGTCGCGGGGACGTTCCACGACGAGCGGAGCGCGCGGCTTGATGAATCCCAGCTTCTTCTTGCCCCAGGTCACTGTCGCGCGATTTGGCGGTACGACCTTGAAAACGATCCGCACGTTGGTCCCCGACCGCGCCGGCGCGTCCGCCAGCGTCGGTGCGACGTCGTCGGTTCCCGAGCTCGGCTCCGGCGTGGCGGAATCCTGAGCACGCGCAGGGGCGCCTCTTGCGCTAGACGTGACGGTGACGACCAGGCCGGCCAGCGTCGCGCCCCCCAGCAGCGCGGCGGCTAGGGTAAAGGACGAGAATCGTCGGGCTGTCATGGAACGGGTTCCGCCTGGAGCATTGACGTTCGCCTTCACGGGCTCTCCTCCGCGCCGTTGGTGGGCGTCGCTGCGCCGGCACCGCCCGCGCGCGCCTCCGGAGAATTCGGCAGGGGAGGCGGGGGGCCCGGGTATTTGAGGCCCGGCTTCGGGACGTATTCCAGTACGGGCTTCTTGAGGTCTCCCTTGATCTCGCCCTCGAGGACGTTGACCGGCAAGGGTGGCTCTAGCGTGAACATGAATCCCCGCGAGGGAATGCGCATCTCGTATGCGCTCTCTTTCCACAGGAACTGCCGGTAAAATCCCATCGGCGCGTCGCCCTCGACGATCACGTGGCGATGGCGCAGCAGGAAATCGTACATGCGAATCGCCAGGTGGTTGGGCAAGCGGTGACAGCCGTGCGAGTACCCATTTTGGCTATAGATCGACAGGTAGTCCGATGATCCGTGGGCGCGGACGCCGTTGTCGAAATCGCTTCGCCCCTCCTTCCCAGGGATGACGAAATAACCCGCGACAACGCCGTACGCCGACAGATACCCCGGGCCAAGTTCGTCGTAGTTGACGATTTGTTCCCAGTGTTTGTTGATTAGTTTTCCCTTCACCAGCGACCGGATCGGTGTCGACGTGGGCGCGATCCACACGGGCCCGGACGTCACGTGGCGGATCACGCGCGGGCCGATGTCGGAGCCCTTGTATCGATAGTACTCGTATCCGTTGCTCGCCTGTTCGGCCCGCCAGCCGCCAATCGTGGTCCGCCACCGGGTCAGCGGAATATTTTGGTTCCGATAGCGGAGCATCAGCGTTAGCGACGGGTAGTGCTTGCGAGGCTGCGGATGCCAGTGATCGTTTTCGTCGAACGGAGGGTCGTACCAGACGTCGCCTCGATCGACGACGATCGACAGATCCATGTGAGCCGCGTAGTACTCCGGGCGGGGCGCCAGCTTCACGCCCGCGCGCAGGTGATGAAAATCGGCCGCCGGGTGTCGCTGGAAGAACGCCAGGGCGCCAGCGGGGGTGTCGATGCCCAGTTGAGCGGCGGCGGCCTTGGTGTATTCCTCGGCCAGGTTCCGCAGCGCCTCCCGCCGCCCCGACGCCGCCGTAAATTGTGGTGGGCCATTCTTGCCGTCGGTGGAGCCGTCCTCGACCACGCCGGCGGCGTCTATCACGCGTTCGCGCAACGCCCGCAACAACGCATCGTGATCGTTATCCAACGTTGCTCGCGCAAGCGCATCCATGGTCTTTCGGCGCAGGTAGTTCGCCTCGTAGATCATGTTCTTCTGTTGAAAATGCCGGACCGCCAAGCGCATGGCGTCGTCGTACAGGCCGGTCTGGTGAACGTTCCCTTTCTTGCGGCCGAGCAGACCTTCACAGGTCAAGCGCTTCTCGACCTCCGCCATGGCCAGCTTCTCGGCGGCGCGGCGTTCGATGAGTTTCAGCTTCGGTTCGAGCTCGGGGCGTTTCGCGATCAGCGCGGCCAGAGTCTTCGCGTGCGCTTTGTGCCGCGCCTCTTCCAATTCTTGCCTGACACGGCCGAGTCGCCTCTCGACCTTTCGCGTGTCCTCGGGCGAGACGTAAGCGACGGTTTCGACGGCTTCGAGCGCGGGTTGGCCCGCGGCGTCGAGGCAGGTCTTCGTCTCATCCTCCAAGAAGCGCGCGCGCAGGATGGAGAGAGCCGGAAATATGCCGTAGAGTTCGAGATAGTTCTTGTCGCCGGGCGCGAGCGGCTCCCCGTCGTTGTCGAGCGCGTCGTTCGCGAGCCCCATGAAGACGCGACGGTATCGGTTGGGCAACGGGCGGCCCGCATCGTCGCGTTGCTCGGCGAAGATGTAAGGTGTCCAGTCATCGCCCAAATCGACGAGCGTGTATCCCTCCTCCACGGCCGCTTGGGCGTCGAGCCAGCGCTCCTTGCCGTCCGCCCAAAGGAGGACGCGGCCTGATTCACGCGTCGGACCGGCCGCGGGTGGGGGCTCGCGGGACGCCGTTTTTTCGGACTCGGCAGCGCCGCCGTCGCGAACCCGCGCCGCCACGCCGGCAGGCTCGTCGCGTGGACTGCTCGCCTCGTCCGCGCGGGTGAGTGGCGCGCCGGGTCCCGTCGCGCCCTTGCAACCAGACAGCCCCAAGGACAGGGAGAAGAACAAGCAGACGGCCAAGATCAAACGAAGGGATTCCCCCCGTAGCGCGGCTGTGGGCTTTGTCCGATTGGTCATTCCCATGGCTGACTGACAAGGCTTCCGATACACGGTCCGGCGAACCATACCAACCGCGGTCGGATGCGAGAAATTATACCGCCGGCTACGCGGCGCGCCGGTCGCGCTCGGCGGCCAAGCGTGCGCGCAAACCCACCGCTCTCTGGTATAGGCGGTCGAGCAAGGCCGACATGGCGGAGATGCGATCGGATGTCACCTGACCATCGTTGATGGAGGGGAGGGTCTCCTTGGCGGTTCGTACCCACCCGATGATGTTTTCCAGCCGATTCTCCTGGTCGTTCGTCGCCACGCGGGGGCCTCCCCGCCGACCATCGGTGGAATCTAAGCATCGCTGGAGTGGGCAGTTGTCCCGGAACCAGCGCCGATCGACCGATCGCAATGGACCGATCAGTTCACCGAGCGGTCCCGTCGGCGGCCCCAGACGGCGTCCCAGCCCTTGCGATAGGCCTCGCTCGCCACCTGCGCAGGGCCTTCGACGGCCAATCGCTCCACGGGAGATGGCTCTGGCGTCCCCGCGGTGGCGGGCAGTTCGGACTTGACGTCGAAGACCATCGGTAAGTCCTGCCGTTGGGTCAGACTGATGAGCTCACCAACGATCGGCTTGCCTTCGCGCAGCGGCCTCAGGAGGCCCGCCTCCAAGGGGGCTTCCTGGGACCTTCGCCGGAGTATGTGCAGCCCGTCGGCATCTTTTCCGACGACCAATGCGATGTCGCCAGGCGGGGACGCGACCGACTCGATGCGCGCCGAATCCTCGCGTTCGACCGAACGTATTTGGTCCGTGCGTTTCGGGGTTTTTCTTGCCACGCGAATGACCTGTACAGAGTATGCCACGGCCAACGCGTTTGGGCCTGATCGGTCTGAGTTTCGGTAGGGGAATCGGCGCGAGCTTAACTGGGATGGGGCCGGACGCAGGCCGGACGCCGACGCGCGATGTGCCAAGGGCGCATTGGGGTATAGTGCGCGCTTCGCCATGGCTGAACGAAATGCTTCGGAATTCTTGAGTTTGCGCCTGCCCCTTTACGCCTATGTGGCACCGCTTTGGCAGGGGCGCCGCGTCCTCGAGATCGCCGGTGGCGACGGAGGTTCGGCGGACTACCTGAGTAAGCAGGGCGCGGAACACGTGCTCGCCGTGGACGTCGACGTCGGGCGCGTGGACCGCGCGCGGGCGCGTCACGGTGGTCCCCGGATCGAATTTCGAGCCGTCTCTGATCTTCGACAACTCGCGACCTCGGGCGATCGATTCGACGTCGTCCTGGTGCCCGAGGGCCAGGCCACGTTGGGACTGCCGGATCTCATCACGGTCATTCGGTCGCTGCTGAGCGAGGCGGGCCATGTGATCATGGCGGTGCCGGCGGCCGACCGCAAAGGACGAGCCCCGCGGGAGGGTGTCGGGTACTACGACCTTGCCGATGCTCTGGCGGCCCATTTCCCCGTGGTTCGCATGCTGGGCCAGACACCTTTTCTCGGTTTCGGGCTGGTCGAATTCGATGGCAGCGCCGATGCGTTGCGAGTTGATGTGTCCCTGCTGCACGGAGGGGCCGAAAGCCCCAGTCACTATGTCGCGATTGCGGGCGCTGTGGTTCCACCGTCGCTCGGCTATTCGCTGGTCCAGGTGCCGTTTGCTCCCGTTGAAGCGCTGGTTCTGGGCGGCGCGGGGGGCAAAACTCCGGGGCCCCTGGCGACGGTCTCGGGTGAGGCCCCGGGGGCGTCTGACGCGCGTGCCGACATGGCCGAACGTCGTCTGGAGGAAGCGGAGCGTCGGGGGCGTGTGCGATTGGAGGATGCGGACCATCGCCTGACCGATCTGCGCCGAAAACTGGAGGATGCGCTGATCCAGGCCGAGTCGGCCGTCAGAGTCTCGCGTGCCCAGGCGGACGAGATCGAGGAGTTGCGGGCCCGAATTCGTCGGGGTGCGGAAGATCGCACGGCCGCCGACGACGATCTCGGTAAGTTGCGACGCGCGCTGGCACAGGCCGACGAATCGGTGCTGACCCTGACCCGACGCACCGCCGAGGAAATGGCCGTCGTGGCGGAGAAGATGGTGACGGGAATTGCGCGCGCCGTGCCCGTCGCGACGCAGCCCGGGCCGGCGAACGCCGAGTTGGAGTCCCGGACCAGGAAGGCTGAAGAGGCGTCCGCGCGGGACCGGGCCGAGGTCGCGGCGCTGACGGATCGGATCCAAGCCGCCGACGAAGAGATTCGCGCGCTGAGAGTCAGTGTTGTGGCGAATGTGGTGGCGGCGGTGGCGGAGCGCGACGATCGAATCGCCGGCCTGGAGGGCGACAGGCAGGATCTGGTGTGGCGCGTGGCTGAGCTGGAAGAGAAATTACGCCAGGCCGAGGCGGATCAGGAGACGCGTGGCTCCGTTCCTGACGAGATCGCGAGCGCCCGGAGTGCCCGCGACAGGGCGATCGAGGAGTTCCATCGAGGCGCTGCCGCTCACGCCAACGAGTTGTTTCAGCTGCAGGCATCGGTCACCGAACAGGCCGCCCTGGTTGCCGAGCTGGAGGACGCCGTCAGGGTGGCGGAGGCTCGTGCCGCCGCCGCCGACAAGGAAGCGACGACGCTGCGGCGAAACGCGAAGGATCTCGAGGAAGCGGATCGGGTGCGACGCGGCCGGCTGGCCGAGCTGGAAGGGAAGCTCTTGCGCTTGGAACGGCAACGCGGAGAGGCCGCCGCACTCGGAGGTCAAGGCGCGGATCGTTCGGACACCTCCACACAAGACTTGGCGCAGCGCCTATCCGCGACCGAGCAGCGGGCGTTGGTCGCGGAGCAGCGGGCCGCGGTGGCCGAGGAGCGGGTGGCGACCCTGGTGGGACAAAACGGCGCCGCGCGCAATGGTCACCAAGGAGGGGGCATCCCTCCGGCCGAGATGCAAGCCGCCGTCGCGGGAATCGAAGAGCGGCTGCGCGACGAAATGCGGACGCTCGGGGCCATCGAGGAAACACTCGCCCGAGCCCGCGAGGAAGCCGCGCGCACGGCGCGAACCGCCGATTCTCAGGTGAACGTGCGGGCCGATCTGGAGCGGGCGCTGGCCGCCAAGGACTCGCAGCTGGTCGAAGGGCGTTTGGAGCTGGCGCGCCTGCGTCGCGATTCGGAGGCTCGTCAGGTTCAATTGGAGCGCGAGATTGGGGACCTGCGTGGCCGGCTGAATCCGACGGGCGACACGGGAATGTCGGACGACCACAGTCAGAGCGCGCAGCTGATCGTGATGCATTCCACGCTGGCCAATATTCGCCGGCGCTCGGCCAGATTGCGGGACGAGCTGGAAGGGTTTCGGCGCCGCCTGGACACGTTGCCGCCAGGGGCTTTGTCATCGATGTTGGAAGAGATCGGCGAGGATCTGGCGGAGTTCGCCAAATGACGGCCTCGTCCGGGGTGATGTTGCCGTCGCTCACGCGCGTCACCCTGGTGGGGCTGGGCGCCATCGGGCGGGAGGTGCTGAAGGCGCTGCTGGAAAAGGGATCGGTGCGTGTGGTGGCCGTCGTCGATCCCGCGTTCGCCGGGCAGGACGCGGGCGTGGTCGCGGGCATCGGCAAATTGGGAATCGCCGTCGTGTCGAGATTTCTGGAAGGGTTGATGATCCCGTCGGACGTGGCGGTGGTGTTGACGACCTCGGGAACGGCCGAAATGTTGCCGTTGATCGAACAAGCGGCGACGCGCGGTGTACACGTGGTCTCAAGTTGCGAGGATCTCGCGTACGCGCAATTCGCGACGCCCGATCTGGCCAATCGGATCGACAGCGCGGCGCGGAAGGGCGGAATCACGGTGCTGGGCACTGGGGTGAATCCCGGATTCGTCATGGATCGATTGCCCCTGGCCCTGGCGGGCGCCTGTGTTTCGGTGCGGCGCGTGTCGGTCGAGAGGGTGGTCGACGCGGCGAAGCGACGCGGTCCGCTGCGCGCGAAGGTGGGTGCCGGATTGTCCGTCGACGAATTTCAGGCGGGGGTCGCGTCCCGCCGGTTCGGACACAGGGGGCTGCCCGAGTCGTGCGCGCTCTTGGGTGCGGGCCTGGGCCTGATGTTTGATGACATCCGGTCGACCATCGAGCCGGTGGTCTCGACCGCGGCGGCGCCAAGGGCCGGTATCCCGGTGGGCGCGGTCGCGGGATTGCGGCAAACCGCGGTCGGCATGGTGGCCCGGGAAGCGGTCGTGCGCCTGGATCTGGAAATGTCCGTCGACGCGCCCGATCCGCATGACCGCATCCGGATCGAGGGCGATCCGCCTCTGGACATGTTGCTGGCGGGCGGCACCCACGGAGATCGCGGCACGGTCGGGACCGTGATCAACGCGATCCCCAAGGTGTTGGATGCGCCGCGAGGCCTACGTTACGTGACCGATCTGCCTCTGTTCGGTCTGCTGATCTAGCTACAGCGCGGCCGCGCCACCCATGGCCGACACGCTGGCGCTGAGCGCGATGCTGACATCGACGCTGACCTGGACCTTCGCAGCGGCGCCCGCGACCCGCGTGATGGCGTCCGTCACGCAAGCCGCAGCGCCGAAGCCGACCTGTGTCGCGGTGGTTCCGACTCCCTGCAACGCGGTCCTGTATCCGCCCGCGGCATCTGCGACTACCAGCGCGGCGCGCGCCCCGACGCTTAGGAATCGCGAATAGTTGTTCTTCAGGGCCGTGACCAAAAGATCGAGCTTGGCCTTCTGCGCGGTCGTTGCCGCGTAGCCATAGGACACCGTCAGGGCCGGCTCCGTGCACGTCGCCTCGAAGTGAGCGCGCGCATCGCAGTTGGTCTTGCACTCGGTGATGGTCGTGACCTCCTGGACCTGCGTGCAGCTCGGGGGCTCCACCCAGACCGAACAGTCGCCTTCGCAGGATCCCACGCAGGTCGCGGCGCAGATTCCGCCGCAGGTTCCGCCACAACTTCCATCGCACGCACCAGTGCATGTGCCGTCGCAGGTTCCATTGCAGGCTCCGAAACAGCTCCCGTCGGCGTTCTTCGCGGCGCATGTACCGGCGCAATTCCCGTTGCAGTTTCCCGTGCAGGTGCCCGAGCAGGTTCCCGAACAGTTACCCTTGCAACCCCCGCCGCAGCTGCCCGTGCATCTGCCCATGCAGGTGGTCATGCACTGCCCATACGCATGCCCGGCGGTGCATTCGAGATGGGTCACCTTGACCGTGACGGGGTCGCACTGCTGCTCGCAACGCAGGCGGGCGCCGGCGTCGATGGTGCAAACCGAGGGCGTGAACACGATCGCCAGGCTCGCGTTCGCCACCAGGGCGGTCTTGATGATCTTGTCAATCTCGGACCGCACCGTCCGGCAGGCTGAGCTGGTGGCGCCGCCCGGGGACGGCGTGCCTGCATCCGCCGGTTCCAGCTCGGCCGCCGGGATCGCCAGATCGTGCGCCATGGCCTTGCAGGTATTCAACATATCGCTGTCGATCTCCCCGGCGGCGGTGATCAGCGCATTCGACGTTTCGATGAACGCCTGAACCTTCTTGCCGGCGTCCGATGTGCTCAAGTCCGTCACGCACACCACTTGCGTGGTGTCGCCGTTGCACGTCAAGAGCGACAGCGACAAGCACGCGGATAAGGCCCACGGCGTCGCCTCGCACACGAATTTTCGCAGCGTCGTCTTCATCGTCACGGGATCCCTTTGCATGGAAACCTGGCTCAAAACGTTATCTTACCCAGGACCCGGGGCCCCGCCGCTCCGGTGGCCGCCGGGACGTTGCCCGGATGGCCGAACAGCGTCTCGTTGGCCAGGACTGCGAACGCGATGGCCTCCTTCGCCTTGGGATCGATGCCGAGCGCGTCCGACGACGCGACGGGGACCGGCGCTAACAGCCGCGCCAGATGGTCCATCAGGGTCACGTTCAGCGCGCCGCCACCCGAAACGTAAACCTCGGCTGGGGGCGCCGGCAACAGCTCGCGGTAACTGCGGGCGATGGCCTCGGCGGTGAACCGGGTCAACGTCGCCAGCAGATCGTCCAAGTGCTTTTCATATCGCCCGAGCAACGGATAGGTGAAGTCTTTTCCGAACAACTCTCGTCCCGTCGATTTGGGCAGGGGTTGGGCCAGGTACGGGTGCTGGTGCAGCTCCGCCAGCAACGCCCCGTCGATGTGTCCACGGGCCGCGCGTGCGCCATCCACGTCGAACCGTTCACGACCGCCGGAGGCGGCTCGCGCCACGGCGTCCAAAGCCATGTTGCCGGGTCCGTTGTCGAACGCGACGACAGAGTCGAGTGTGTCGCCTACCAGCGTGACGTTCGCGATGCCCCCGATGTTTTGCAGAGCGCGGCGGGTGCCGCTCTTGCGACAAAGCAGGTAGTCGACGAGCGGCACGAGCGGCGCGCCTTCGCCCCCGGCGGCGACATCGCGCACGCGGAAGTCCGATATCACGGGTAGTCCAGTCCGCTCGGCGATGACCGCTGCCTCTCCGATTTGCAGCGTGGCGCCCAGCTTGCCCGCCGAACGCGGATGATGAACGGCCGTCTGTCCGTGCGAGCCAATTAGGTGAACGGCGCCCATGTCGACGCCGGCCGCGGATGCGGCGCCGCGGGCGGCGTCAGCGAACGCTTCGCCCAACAGGACATCCAGATCGCACAGCTCGATGGTGTTGGCGTCGGACACGGCGAAGATGCGTTCGCGCAGCGGGCGCGGAAAAGGAGTGGTCACGAAACTACGCATCTGAACCCGGGTGGTCTCCCCCGCGCCGGTTATCTGGCACAACGCCGCGTCGGTTCCGTCGGCGCTGGTTCCGGACAGAAGGCCAATCACCAAACGCGAGGGCAGGGAACGGAGCGCCAGGAAGCGCAACAGAGGATCCGCGATCCCTGCGGGCGGCATCACGGCAGCGCCGTTCCGGTGGGAGAGATGTCGCCGATGATCGCCCGCAGGGCGCCCTTGTGTTCGATCAGCAACTCGCGCGCGCGGGCGGCGCCGACCCGTGCGTGGTGCATAACGATGGCGACCTTGGCCCGACCGCCTGCTTTTTCGATCAGGGCGCGCGCGTCCGCGTCGGGGAGGCCCGTGAGCAGGTGCACGATTCGAATCGCGCGCGCCCACAGTTTCACGTTGGTGGGGCGCACGTCCACCATCAGGCCCGCATAGGTCTTGCCGAGTAGCACGAACGCAGTCGTGGAGATGGCATTCAGGACGACCTTGGTCGCGGTACCCGCTTTGAGCCGCGTGGAGCCGGCGATCACCTCGGGCCCGGTCTGGACGTCGATCACGATGTCGGCCAGCTCGGCGGCGTTCTGGGGTGCTCCGCACGTCACAAAGATGGTGGCGGCGCGACGAAAGCGAGCGTACTCGAGCGCGCTGTGCACGAACCGGGTCACCCCCGACGCGGCGATGCAGCAGACGGCGTCGCTCGGCCCGACGGCGATGCGACGCAGGCGCGCCTCGGCATCGCGGGCGTTGTCCTCGGCGCCCTCCACGGCGCGCGTCAAAGCCGCCGCGCCACCCGCGATGACAGCCGCCACGCGCGACGGTGGTACCCCAAACGTGGGGACGCATTCAGCCGCGTCCAGGCTGCCAAGGCGCCCTGATGTTCCCGCTCCGACATAAACCAGGCGACCGCCGGCGGCCAGGCGATCGGCGCAAAGCTGCGCGGCACGTCCGATCTGGGCGGCGCGCGCGCGCGCTGCCCGTACGCCCAAGATCTCTTCGTCCAGCATCAGCTTGACGACCTCCTCCGGCCGCCAGCTGTCCATGTCACCGGTCAGGGGATGGCGGGCCTCCGTGGGCAATGCCGCGAAATCGGGCACATCGCTTTCGGCGGGCGCGGACTGCCGTCGGCGCTCGGACGACTTGGTTGCGTTACGGGGCATGGACGACGAACTCGACGGCGATAATACGGTCAGTCGGTCGAGGTCGCGAATTCGCCACACCCGCGGCGTGGATGCTAGGTCTTCGGAAGGCCCAAAACGTCCCTCATGTCGTAAAGACCGGGCGCACGGCCGCGTACCCACAAGGCCGCCCGCACGGCGCCACGAGCGAACGTGTCTCGCGACGATGCCCGGTGCGTGATTTCGATGCGCTCGCCGTCGCCTAGGAAGAAGACCGTGTGGTCGCCCACAACGTCACCTCCGCGCAGCGTCTGAATCCCGATCTCGGCCTTCGTACGCGGGCCAACGTCGCCGTGCCGCTCGAAGCGCGCGTCGCGCGTCAGATCCCGTCCCGTCGCTTCGGCCAACGCCTCCGCCAACCTCAGCGCCGTTCCCGACGGCGAATCTCGTTTCAGTCGGTGGTGGGTCTCGACGATTTCCAGATCGAAGTCGGGTCCCAGCAGGGAAGCGGCGTCCGCGACCAGCTTCAGCAGCACGCTGACCCCGACGGATGTATTCGGCGCGAACACGACCGGGATGTGCCGGGCGGCCTCGGACAGGGCGCGTTTTCCCTCCACGCCGACGCCCGTGGTCCCGACCACCAGCGCGGCGCCGCGCGCGGCGGCGGTAACCGCGGTGGCCGCGGTGGCCGTCGGCGAGGAAAAATCAATCCAAACAGCGGCCACGCCCGGCTCGGGCAGCGTGCCGGTGATGTTGATTCCGGTCGTCTCAGCGGCCGCCACGTGTCCGGCGTCCTGGCCGATGCGTGGGTTGCCCGTGTGCTCGACGGCGGCGGTCAACCGGGCTCCGGGCGTTTGCCCCAGAATCCGAATGATGGCGCAGCCCATGCGGCCCGCGGCACCCAGCACGGCGATTGGCGCTGTTTGTACTTCCGAGGTCATGGCACCAACGATGTCCGCGCCGTGTTCAGAGCAGGCCCACCTGGGCCATGGACGCCCGCACCTTCTCGCGGTTGGGTCCCGCCAACGGGTACAGAGGGGGCCGCAGCTCGTCAGCGATGCGTCCCATCATTGCCAGCGCTGATTTCACCGGTACGGGGTTCGATTCTATGAACAGGCCCT
>JADGRC010000211.1 GCA_017881245.1 Pseudomonadota bacterium | reverse complement strand
CTGATGAATCGGAACTGCGACATAAACAGCGTCGTGTCGAGGCAGAATTGTATGCCGAACGTTCTGGCCGACTTCTCCGATCCGCTAATCGCTCAACCGTACGATGGTCAATTCATCGTCATGCATGTCGTCTCGGTCTCGGCAATGCCGTAGTAGCCGGGTGCGCGCAGACGGCGCGTTCCTCGACTCGCAAAGTTTTGCTGACGCCGGCATCGCAACCACAGGAGTTCGTGCTTGTCACGAGCTTCGGCTTCATCCCGAAGAGTGCCGGGCGGGCGAAGAGGATGCGCCGAGGCTGACGCTATTTCTTCTTCGTGGCCACTTGTTTGGCGGTTACCGCCGCTTGCTTCTTACGATTGTCGTTGTTGGTCTTGCTCTGCTTTTGATCGGCTTGCTTGCGCATCGACTTCGGAGATTTATCGCCCATGGGTCCGCCCATCATGCGCCCGGACAGCTGACAATGCCACCAGCCTGACGCTGTTCGGTCCCCACACCAGGCCCGCTGAAAGAGCCGAGCCCGTCAGCGCGCTCGGACGCTACGTCCGCGGGCGGTAGCTTGGTCGGCCCATTGCCGAACGCGCACATGAGTGGGCGTCCAGCTTCGCCACACGGCCTCGGCCCAGGCGCGCGCCAAGCGCGAATGAGAAGCCAGGTCGGGGGCGTCCAGCACCGACGCGACCGTGACCTCCGTGAGCGCCGGTATTGGTTCCGGGGCAGCGATATCTTGTTTGTCGGGGAAGACGCAGGCCATGATCTTTCCTATCGCCTTGCCCTTCGCACCACGTTCGAGCGCGAGGCAGAGACCCACCAGATGCACCGCGACCGATCGTCGCCCGGCGGGCGTCGCGTAGCCCGGGTGTTGGCTCATGTAAGCGTCGACGATCAGGCGGTGAACCTCCGGGTAACGGAACTCGCCGTAGTCCCTGACGGTCACGTGTTGAAATGCCGCCCAGCAGGCGGCAGAGGCGCCGCCGTAGGGATCGGTCGGGCCGTCGACGGCGGGGGCGTCGAGGCCGCAGCCCGGACACCGACGGGAACGATCTCCGCGGTCTCCCAGGTCTCCGTGTCCTTCGTGCGGTCTGGGGGCCATTGTGTGGGCTCGGGGGGGCAGAGTCATGTCTTAGTCCTTGCCCCGGGCACCGGTGCAATAATAATCACTACTGCGGGGCCAAATCTTGCGCCTTGGAGAGTATGATCATACGGCGCGCTTTACCCGCCGCTTTCGCCTGGTGGAAGCGGCCTCATAGAAACCTCGTACGCGCCAATCGACCACCTTCGATCCATCGACAAGCGGCGTATCCGGCGCGTCTTCGGCGACATCACGAAAGCCGAGCTCGAGAGCATCGATCAGGGGCTCGAGTTGTTCCTTGGTCTGGGGGCGTCGACCTAAGTGGGCTGACGCCGCGGTCTCGCCGACGGGATCGATGCGTGCAAAAGAGAGCGCGACGTCCGCGGCAAACGAGGGCCCAACCAAGTCGGGTCCCACGCCTGCGGGAGCGAGGACTCAAAAGGTTGGTGGCGATCCCAGCAAGTCATCATTGTGATGGACTTGAGCCCCCGTCGACCTAAAGTCATCGCACATGAAACCTGAAGCGATCTTTGGGCCGGTGAGCGTCCTCGCGCTCTGGACGGGATTCATCCTGCTTCTGACGGGTTTTCGTCGCATCCGGGCAGTGCGTGCCGGTCGTGTGCCGCGCAACGCATTTCGCCTTGGAGAAAGCGGGGAGGTGCCCCACGACGTCACCCTGTCAAACCGGAACCTGATGAACTTGCTTGAGATGCCGGTGCTGTTCTACGTGGTGTGCGTCGCGTTCTATGTCACCGGCAACGTGGGATCCGGTGTGATCGTCACGGCCTGGATCTACGTCGGACTCAGACTTGTGCATTCGTGGATCCACCTCACCTCCAACCGGGTGATCGACCGCCTGATCGTGTTTGCCCTCGGCAATTTCGTCTTGCTGGCAATCTGGATCTGGTTCATCTGGCGCGTGTTCTAGTGGTTGCCCACGGAAACCTGCTTTTCGTGCACAAGACGTCGCTTTATCAGCACGATCCCCGCAGGCCTGTTAGGCACACTCGCTATCCAGACGCGATACACTCGATCGGTCTTAGAGGATCGAGAGCACTGCTGAGGGCTAAGCGCGGTGGGGCCAGTCTGGCGGTTGGAGGTCTGCGAGATGAGGAACATAGGAGTACTGATTGCAAGTCTTTCGCTGTATCTTGGGTGTACCCTCGACTACGCCGCGCTGTCGGGACATAGGGGGAGCGATGCTGGTGGACTCGATACGGGACGAGACGGCTCCTTGATGGCAGGCGCCAGCGCCGCTGACTCCAGCGGCTCGACTGAAGCGCGACCCCAAGGGAGTGGCACGGGGGGAACAGGTGGCGGCCCTGGACAGGGGGCGAAAGCAGGTGCGCCGGGGGCCGACAACGGTGGTGGGACATCGGGCAACCGCGATCAGGCAACCGGGGGAGGCGCAGGGGTCGCAGGAGGTGCCGGGTCAGCCGGAGGCGGCATGTCGACCGGCGGCGCCGGTGCCGACAACGGCGGTGTGGCGGGTTCCGCGGGAGCCACCGGAAGCGCGGGAAGGGCCGGGGCCACAGGATCGGGGGGCGCAGCGGGAGGCGCGGGGTCCGCAGGATCTGGGGGCGGAGCGGGAAGCGCGGGAGGGTCTATGAGATCCGGATCTGGCGGTGCCGCTGGAGGGGCTGGCTGTGTTCCGCAAATCGAAGTCTGCGATGGTCTCGACAACGACTGCGACGGCTTGACGGACGAATCGCCTTCCTGCCCGGTTGGTTGTACCGGCTTTGCGTTGGCCGGGCATGGCTACATGTACTGCGGCACGTTGGGTGATGTCACCGCGGCAACTCTCCGCTGCGCGCAGCAGAACATGCACCTCGCATGGATTGAATCAGCGACGGAAAATGCCGCGTTGAGTGTCGCCGTCGTGGCAGTCGCCAATCGGCCGTACAACGGTGGCAATCAGGCAGGGCCATTCATAGGGGGAACCGACGTCGTCAAAGAGGGGACGTGGCTTTGGGGCAGCGGTACGTCTTTTTGGACCGGGGGCCTCAAAGGCAGTCCGGTGGGAGGTGCTTTCTCCAACTGGGCCCACGACGAGCCCAACGACAACGGGACCGCCGCGTCGGGCGGCGAGGATTGCATCGAGTTCTTGCTTGAAGACGGCGCCATCGGTTTGCAGGGGCAGTGGAACGATGTGCCCTGCAGTAAAACCATCTACGAGACGCTCTGCGAACGCTTTTGATTCGTCGGCGCTCATGAAGCGCTTCTTGCGTCCTTGGATTCACTGCGGCTCATCGGCGGTCGGAAGCGTCCTGCTTCAGCCGGCATGATTCTGGCATCGAGACTGAATGACCTGAATCGACCTGAACCGATCTGAGACGAACGGACAGTGGAGGGAATGGAACATGTCGCTGAGAACAGCCGATCCTGGATCTCTTGGAACCCTTGACATTTTCGGAGCAAAGAGCCCGAGGATGGCTCCGAACGGTCCAACGACGCAGCGATTTTTCGCGGAGGGCGAATTGCATGAGGGGACGCAGTGGAAGTACGCGCGGTTGCCCCCCGACGACGCCGTCGCATCCACGCGCGGCGCGAGCTTCGATTCCTTTGACAAGGTTCCAAGGCAGTACCAAACCGTCATCGCTCTGCTTGTGATTGGCGCGAGTCTTGCCATATCCAGTGCAGCGTGGACCATGGTGTTTCGATCGACGGGAACTCGCGTGGCCCTGAGCTCACGGATGTCAGCCGTGCTCGCCCCGCGAAAGGCGGACCTCCATCCAAGCGAGGCACGGGGGCTCGCTTGGCCGCTGGCAGGACCGGATTTGGTACAGATTACGTCGGTCGCGCCGAAGACCCCACCAGAGCCGGCGCCGCGATCGCCTGGCGAAGCAGTTGATAGGCCCCGCGCCGCAAATCCCTTATCACCCTCGCGGCCTTTAAAAGGCTTCGTGTGGTCATCGACGATCGAGGGTTTGGTCCCCGCGGTCCCGGCGCCCGACGCGGAGCCGTAGTTCCCGCCCGCCGTCGCTGTTCCGGAACCGCGGTGGTCGGGTCTGCACAGATTGGAAGGTTCTGCACAATTCGCGCGTGCCAAACTGGGCCGTCCTTCTGTAGATGGCCGTGATGATCGGCCTCGCAGGAGGGATTTCGGTTGATCGACCAGGCCCCGCGTTCGGCCCACGTCTCTTCCCTCACGACAGAATCGAGATGACGGCGCTTGCGAGGGCGTCGATTTCGTCGTGGGTGTGGGTGGCCATCAAAGTGATCCGAAGCCGCTCGGTTCCGCGCGGAACCGACGGATAACGGATGCCTTGCGCGTGAAACCCTGCCGCAAGCAAGCTCGCGCAAGCGGACATGGTTTGAACATTGTCGCCAATCTGCACGGGGACTATGTGCGTCGTGCTGGGGGACGTGGAAATGCCAGCCACCTGAAGGCGATCTCGCAGGCGCGTCGCATTGGACTGTAGCGCCGTGCGGCGCCACGGCTCCCGAGCGACGACACGCAATGCGGCACGCGCCGCTTCGACCTGGGGCGGCGCGAGCGCGCAGGAGAACACGAAGCTCCGGGCCGTGTTGACGAGTAGGTCGCGAACCTTCGCGGAGCAAACGACGAACGCGCCGAAGGAACCGAGCGCCTTGCCCAACGTGCCGGCCAGGAGGTCGATTTCACCGAGGCAACCACGCAACTCCGCGCTGCCCCGACCCTGCACGCCCAGCGTGCCGGTGCCGTGCGGATCGTCAACCAACAGCATCGCATCGTGCTGCCGCGCATCGGCAGCTATCTCGTCCAAGGGAGCGACGTCGCCGTCCATGCTGTACACGCCATCGACCACGATCAGCGCACGGCGAAAACGGGGACGCACTCGCGAAAGCGCCGTCGAGAGCGCGGTCGTACTGCTGTGCGCGAACACCTCGACGGTCGCCCGTGACAATCGCGCTCCGTCGATGAGGGACGCGTGAGCGAGCGAGTCCGAAAAGATCACATCACCCTCGCCCACGAGCGCTGGGATGACGCCCAAGTTCAGCATGTAGCCCGTGCCGAATACCAGCGCCGCCTCCGTTCCGTAGAACGCCGCAAGCTCGTTTTCGAGGGCCTCATGACACCCAAGGTTTCCGTTGATTAGCCGCGATCCCGCTGCGGCGCAGCCCAGATCTCGCGCGGCTCGTGCGGTCGCCTCCACGACCTCGGGATGGTGGGCGAGGTCGAGGTAGTTGCCACTCGAGAACATCAAAACGTCTCGACTCCCGAGGCGCATGCGCCGCCCGACCGCTCCATTCCAGGTGTGCAGCGCGCGCCTCGTTCCCGCGGCTTCGATTGAAGCTAGGGCCTCCCTCGCGATGTTGTCGCTGATCCTGTCCATGAAACGGCGCTTTCCCTTGGTCCGGGTCAGTCAATGGAGCCCGAGCCGCCTAGTATAGGCGAATCGAAGCGGTAACTCCGTGGCCGTGGGCGCCGATGCGGAGACTCGCGCATGAACGTCTCGCGAAGGATCAGCGCTGCTCGCGAGAGAGGTGTTGTTCA
The DNA here is from genome assembly GCA_017881245.1 of Pseudomonadota bacterium. Lineage (GTDB taxonomy): Bacteria > Myxococcota_A > Polyangia > Fen-1088 > Fen-1088 > FEN-1088. The sequence goes on along the minus strand of JADGRC010000211.1, from coordinate 2,210 downwards.
GGGTCCGCACATACCAGGCATGTCGGCCACCAGACACTGCGCGCCGCAGGGACAAACCTGCGGGGACGCGCAGCCGTGCGCGCAGTCGGAATTCCTCCAGCATTGAATGCTGGTCGACGGAAAACGCGTCTTGCAAACACCCGCGATCGCGACCGGGGGCGTGCCCGGCCCCCCGACCGAACCGCACAGCGCGCCCACGCACTCCTCGCTGGTCGCGCAATCCGTGTCACCGTAGCAGCAACCGGCCTTGGAGGTCACGCAGCCCGAGGCGCCGCCGCTTCCGGATCCACCCGAGCCCGGGTTGCCAGCGGCGCCGCCGCCCATCCCGCCGCTGCCGTTGATACCGCCGCGACCGCCGCCCGATCCACGGCCACCCGCGCCGCCCGTCCCGATCTGGCCCGCCGCGCCGCCGGTACCGGGCATTCCGCCACTACCCCGGCCGGCGGTTCCGCCGGTTCCGACCATGCCGCCGGTTCCGACCATACCCCCCATTCCGTCCGTCCCCCCACTGCCACCCGTGACTGAACTTCCGCCGGTCCTCAAATCACCGCCCGTGCCCGAACTGGTCGTTCCACCCGTCCCGAGTCCGCGTCCTCCGGTTCCACCCGGCACCCGATCAGTCGCGCCGTCGACTGATGGGTGCGCAATATCCGATGAAGTGCAGGCCGTCGCCAGAAGAAGCACAACCGCCACGCGCGCACATCGTTCAATCATCCTCATGGCCCCAGAAACCACTGTGCTCCGACATCTCCCCGCGACCCGCGCCACGACGGAAACCGCTGTCTTGCATCGACCCGCAGTCTACACCACGAAGGCAAAGGCCAGGATTCGTCGGGCGACGGATAACGCGCGAAGGCGCGGGGTGAACCCAGCCAAATACGTCATTTTGGGCGCCGCCGGCGACCAAGTGGTGACATTGATCATCCAACCCCGTCGAGGTAGGAGACCCCCATGAGTTTCGGGACATTGTTGAAGGATGTGAAGGCGCAGATCCGCGAGACGGATGTGGAAACCGTTCGCCAGGCGTTGACCGCTCGTGGCGGCAAGGCCGGGGACGGCAACGGTGCCGGCCCCATCGTGATCGATATTCGTGAAAAGGACGAATGGACCGAGGGCTATATCCCGGGCGCGCGCTGGATTCCGCGCGGCTTCCTGGAACTGCGGATTGAAGATCAGGTGCCCGAGCGCTCGTCCGAGGTGATCTTGTATTGCGCCGGCGGTACGCGGTCCGCGCTCGGCGCGCGCGCGTTGTCCGAGCTCGGCTACACGAACGTGCGATCGATGGCGGGTGGGTTCACGGCGTGGAAGCGGGCTGGGCACCCGTATGACAAGCCATTCATCATGACCCAGGATCAAGCGCTCCGATACGCGCGCCACACGATGCTGCCCGAGATCGGCGAGGTCGGGCAGGTCAAACTGTTGAAGGCCAAGGTCTTGTGCCTGGGCGCGGGCGCGCTGGGATCGTCCGCTGGGATCTATCTGGGCGCGGCCGGCGTTGGGACGCTGGGTTTCATAGACGACGATGTGGTGGACGCGTCGAACTTGCAACGCCAGATCTTGCACACGACCGATCGCATCGGGACGCCTAAAGTCGAGTCGGCGCGAAAGGCCATCGCGGGATTGAACCCCGATGTCAAGGTCGTCGCCCACATGACGCGTCTGTCGGCCGAGAATGTCCTCGACATCATCAAGGACTACGACGTGATCGTCGACGGCGCCGACAATTTCCCCTCGCGGTATTTGCTGAACGACGCGGCGTTGAAACTGGGTAAGCCAGTCATTCACGCCAGCATCTATCGCTTCGAGGGCCAGGTGACGGCCTTCATCCCAGGTCACGGACCTTGCTACCGGTGCCTTTACCCGTCGCCGCCACCGCCGGACATGGCGCCGTCTTGTCAGGAGGCGGGCGTGCTGGGGGTTCTGCCGGGCGTGGTCGGCGTTCTGCAGGCCACCGAAGCGATCAAGCTGATCGTCGGCATCGGCAAGTCACTGGCAGGGCGCTTGCTGATGTACGACGCGCTTGGCACCAAGTTCCGCGAGATGAAGCTGCGCCGTGATCCCACGTGCCCGACCTGCGGGGATGGCGTCACGCCCGAATCGATTGAGCTGATCGATTATCAGGCGTTCTGCAACGTCACGATCTGACCGGTTTTGTCTGACCGGTTTTGTCTGACCGGTTTTGTCTGACCGGTTTTGTCTGACCGGTTTTG
>JADGRC010000210.1 GCA_017881245.1 Pseudomonadota bacterium | reverse complement strand
CAGGGCTTGATCCCGCTCGTGCTGGTTCGGCGTCGAAAAGGCCGCGCTGGCTAGCTCTTGACGAACAGCGTGATGAGAGGTTCCGTCCCGACCTGGCGACTCCAGTGACCGTGCAGTTTCGGATCGAAGACGCCGCCGACGGGCAAGGTATCGGCCGAGAAGAAATGGTCGCCCGGTTTGAAGACCCGCGAAGAGCCGTCTTGCAGGCCGATCTCCATCTCGCCGGCGAGAACCCAGACCCATTGCGCCTTGGGCGTACAATGCCAATCGCTCCGGAAACCAACGGGACTGTGGCGCAGCTGATAGCCGCCGCATGGGAAAACCGCCGAGAGCGCAGCCTGGGGCGTCCCCTCTGCCAAAGTTATGTCTTCCCCGGCAAATCTGGCACGCCCGTCGCGGTCGGTGTAGAGGATGACTTTCCTGAAGACCGGCATCTGGCACCTCGAATGGTTCGGAGTTTTCGGCGACCCGCGAGTTTGGTGATCGGCAAGGACCACCATAATGCAGAAAAATGGCGGCGGCGCCGGGAGTCGACACTTAATCGGCAGTGAGCACGAAACCCAAGCGGGACGCGACCTTGGCTGGTAAGTCCGCGTGGGTGGCTGCGAAGTGGCCCACGGACGCCAACGTCGCCGCTGTTCCGGGGTCGGGTAGAGATTCCGGCGAAGTATCGAGTTCAACGAGATCGTCGCCGGGGCCAAGGTGTTCGATGACACGCCAACGGGTGTTGGCCTGCGAAAGCCTTCCCCTCATCGAACCGTGATCAGTCGGACCGGCGCCGACGATAGGCGGCAGCAATCAAACCGGCGATCCCGAATAGGGCCGTTGAACCTGCGCCTTGCCCCAAGGAGCCTGGGACGTAAGAGCACCCGCCGCTGGCGCTGGAACCCGTGCTCGCGGGCACTCCTGCACCGGTCGCGGAACTCCCGATTGCGCCTCCGCCGTGAGCGACCGGGCCGCCACCGGCCGGTGAACCACCCGTGCCGGTAACGGGAACAACAACTGAGCCACCGCTGGCGGCGGCGAAACCACCGCTGCCGCTGCTGCCGACTATGCCACCGCTGCCACCGACCGTCATGCCGCCGCCTCCGGTGCCGCTGCCGCCAGTACCGCTAGCCGCGCCGCCCGCGCCGCCGGAAGCTGGGGTTCCCCCCGGTCCACGCCCGCCGCCGCCCGGAACGCCCGCGTCGGCATTCGCCGTGCCGCCGGCATCGACGGTACCCGCTGTCCCCCCTGCCCCTGTCCCACCCCCGGCTTTCCACTCCTTGATGGCATCGCCAACGACCTGAGCGTGGTGGGTTCGGCCCGCCAGGGTCAGATGGTTCTGGTCGGCGAATTCGTCGGTCTTCCCAAGAAACGCGTTCCAAAGGTCGATGGTCGACAGGCCAAGCTCCATCGCCACCTGGATGGTTGCCGCGTGGATCGTTTCGCGCGTGGCATCGCCGGCGGTGCCGCTTCTTGGCAAGGGGATCGCGATGAAGACCTTGGGCTTACTCGTGAACGCCATCACCCGCATCGCCAGCTTGCGAAAGTCAGGCAAGAAGTGATCGATCGTGGTCCCGCTGTGCGTTTCGGGTTCGTGGGGACCGTAGGGTCCGAGCACGACCACATCGGGCGCGAAAGTCTCGGCCGTCATCAACTGCGGGCTGCCGAGGGTCGGTGTCACGTCCGGCCCCGCGTTCTCGAACGCCACCCCGGTCGGCAGTCCGAAGTTGCCGATCCGGTAGTTCGTCCCGTTGCCATACAACATCCCACCATCGAGGGGATTGGCGGGCGTTGGTTCCACCTTGAAGTTGGTGTCGATGTAGATCCCCATCAGCTCTGGGTATTCGGGGTCGTAAATCTGCCGGTGAACGCTGTGGGTGCTCGCCTCGCCCAGACACGCAATCTTGGTTTTCGTCTGGGCCTGAGCTTTGACCGCAAAAGGACCGACGGCCATCAGGATCCCCAGCGGCAGGGCCAGTATCAGGCAGGGCGCCGGGAACCTTTTCATGCAGCCAGGTCTCATGGACGTTGTTGGCATGGCCAGTATGATTCCTCCGCGCGCAACTGAAAAGGGCACAGTAGTGAACCGGGGGTCGACCGTGTGCTCTTGGGTCCTAACCTTTACTGCGCGCTGTCGACATTCTCTTGTGGCTCGACTGACCGAAGGAGCCGGCGCTCAACCCGCGCGGGCCCAGTTCTCGATCTTGATCGACGGCACCCGGGAGAACTCCTTTTCGTTGTTCGTGACGAGTACGGCGCCACATGCGATCGCGTGGGCGGCAATGAGCATGTCCAGGGGCCCGATCGGCCGTCCGGCACGTTTGAGCGCGGCTCGAAGTCGACCGTAGATGGGGGCGACCTCTGGCTGTAGCGAAAAGATCTCGAGGGGAGACAAAAACTGCTGAAGCGCCTCCCCATTTCGAGTTGGATCGGAACTGTTCTCGACGCCGAACGCCAACTCGCAATACGTGACGGTGGAGATCGCGATCTGGCCAATCTGATGCTCTTCGAGTCGCCGAAACACCCGCGCGGGTCGCCTCTTGATCAGGTAGATGCAGATATTGGTGTCGAGGAGGTAGGTCATCGAAACGGGTTGTCCCGCTGCGGTCGCCCCTGCTGGCGCTTCGACAGGAAGTCGACGGTGAACATCCCACAGGCTTCGGTGAGCGTTCGCCAGGGATGTCGCTTGGGGATCAGCATCACCGCGTCACCCAGTTGCCGCACGTAGACCGCCTTTCCGGGCAGCCGAAACTCCTTCGGTAGGCGAACCGCCTGACTCTGTCCGTTGCGGAACAGCTTCGCTTCCTTCATTGAGCTAAGTATAGACTTAAAGTCTATGTTGTAAAATGCCAGCGGGCGGGTGAAGGGCAGGTGCTCCAGAGCCTGAACGAAGACGATCTGCGAGGTGATCGTGGGCTTGGTGGTGGTCGGCCATTCTGTGCCTCAGTCCCCCGGCGGCCTCACCTTGCCCCCGATGTCCGGCGCCAACCCGCCACCCGCGAACTCCAACGTGTCGACGATCCTTTCCCAGTCCGGCACCGCCCAAGGCTCGTCGTCGATCCAGTAGGAAAAGGTTGCGAGTACCTGCAATCGGTCGTTGGCGGCGAGGAGGATTCGTTCGCGGGCTGGTCGGAGCACACCACGCACGGGATCGTCGCTCCCGTAGTCGTACTCGGCCCATACCAGGTCCATGTCGCCCCGTTCGCGCGAGGCGATCCGTGCCACCGAATCCCCGTGGTCGCCATCCACCAACACCATGCTCAGGCGCTCGGCCAGCGACGGCAGGCCGGGCGCGAATCGCGGAACGGAGATGGTCGAGACCTCCAGGCAACAATCGTCGCGCGCGTCGGTCACGCGCATGTGCCCCTCTCTCGGCGTCACGAGCCAGTCCGAGGGCACGGAAAGTCGCGCACCGCCCTCGCCGACGACGACCTCCTTGCGGTCGGCGAGCTCACGCCGCTGGCCGATGGCGTCGTCGAACAGGCGCAGCAGTGGCCGCCGATAACGCGACCATTTCTCCGACAATCGAGCTTGCCCGCCGTCCGCCGCGACACTCAGGAACACCTCGGAGTGGTCATGGTCGCTTCGGCCGAAGAACAGCTTCAGTCTGTCCCAGTCGATCCCGTCAGCATCGCGCAAGACGCCGAGCTTCACATAAGAGCCGTCCACCGGAAGCGTGGGAGATGGGGTGCCGTTCGTGGCTTCGGCAAGCGGGGTCCCGAGCCAGCGGGCGAGGGCGGCGACGAACGCTCCGCCGCGCGTGCGATCGGGCGCGTCGAGCCGCAGATCGCCGTGAGAAAAGATCCACTCGCCCCTAACCGAAAACACGATCGAGATCTCACCCTCGCCCACGCGGAGCGCGATCCGCCGTCCGTCTGCCATGTTTTCGATAGAGCTGATCTCCAAGTCCAGCGCGCGCGAGTCACCGCCACCCACCCGGATCGTGACAGCGCCGGGTTGTTCGTCCCGACCCTCGGTGCGGCGCTCGCCGCGCGCCAGTTGCTGGAGCGCGCGCAGCACATCCCGTCGGTCCTCGTCGTCGGAGGCACCCATGCGTGTCACGCTAGCACGCACGTTCATCGGACGCGCCCAATACGAGCGCCCCCGCGCGCCAGCTATTCCCGCGAGGGGAGCCAGGCAACCCAGCTGCGGTTTTCGGAGGTGTTCCGCGAAGCGGAGCCATATACGACCAAGCTCCCTCAGACCGCAGCACACCCAGGGCAATGGAGACCGTGAAGGCAACGGGTCCGCACCCGATCCTCGAAGGAACTCATCGTCTCGTTCCCACCCGCGCCCCTAGAAGATCCAGGGAACGCAGCAGCCGGTCACGCAGAGGGTGTTGTTCATGCACAGGTTTGGATCCGTCCCGCATACTGTCTGTCCGGACGGGCAGACGGGCGTCGGGGCGCCGCCGTCGACGGTCGCGCAGCTGGGATCCAGGGTCGTCTTGCCCAGGCACAGCTGGCACTTGTCGCAGGTCTTCGTGCAGCTCGGCTGTTGGGTGCAGGCCGGGCACAGGGCAGGATCGTTGAAGTTCGCGGCGGTGCAGCTGGCATCCAGGCGAATCGGGTGGTTGACTCCGGGGACCACGCAGCAGCCGACGCAGTCGCACCCGTTGGGCGTGACCGGACCGCAGTTGGCCACGCACTTCGCCGACTGGGCCGTCGGGCAGTTGTGCGTCGACGGATCGTAGGGACAGCTCCGCGCCGCGCCGGCGCCGATGTTGGCAGGATCGCAGCTCAGGTCCCAATTGCAGCCGTCGTCGCCCATACCCGAGTTGCCATCGAAGAAACAATCTTGCTTGCAGGCGTCCATATTGTCCCCGTGAATGCCAGTCGCGAACGACGATTCATCGTTGTCGAGCGGGCTCACGCATTCGGGATCCTGCAGATCGATCTTGCCGTCACCGTCATTGTCGAGACCGTCGGAACACTGGGTGGTGCCGACGGTGCCGATGGGTCCTCCTGCTCCCCCTGCTGCGGAGCTGGCGCCGCCTGCTCCGCCCGGTCCCGCCGAGCTCGCGTCACCCGCCGGTCCGCCACCTCCCGTGCCTCTCGCATCCGTCGCTCCCCCGCTCCCGGCGTCACGCGCGCCCTGGTTGACCGGGGAGCTCGAACAGCTGGCGGTGAGGAAGCCGAAGGTGAGCAACGACAGAGCGGGGACGATTCGGGACATCATTCGAGAAGCTCCTTGTGAAAGCCACCCTCATCGGTGGAGACGGGTTTTGCTGTACCTGTGAAGCCGTGGGCGAGAGTCTCCCTCGGCGTCAGAGTCGTGGCACGGGATCGCATACACGTCTCGGGCCCGAGGCTCGGACGGAACCGGTAGCGAACGCCGTGCCGGACTCGCATGCGCTTTCGTCGCGGCGATGCTTGTCGCTGCTGTTCCGATCGGAACACCCGCTGGCCGGCCGGGTACAGGCCCACGTTTCGGGCGTCGTCCTACGTGTCGTCGTCGGTGTCAGGGTGAGGGCCGTCGAGGCTCTCCAGCCTCGAATACAACCGCCGGCGGGTGATTCCCAGCAGCCGCGCCGCCGCCGACTTGTTGCCCTGCGTTCGGTCCAGAGCCGCCCGCAGTAACTCGCCCTCGAATGCGTCCAGGTTGAACCCGTCGGCGAGGAGGGCGGAGGCTCGGCCGGCCTCCGCGCGTGCCGAGGGGGAGGCCAGGGACAACAACGCGGGACCGATCTCATCGACGCCCGCCAGGATGAGAGCCCGTTCGAGCGCGTTCTCCAGCTCGCGCACGTTCCCCGGCCACGAGTACGCGACGAGCTTCTGGCGGGCCCCCGCGTTCAGCTTGGTCGCCGGCACCCCGTGCTTTTCGAGGAATCGATCGGCAAGCGGCAGGATGTCGTCCCGGCGGTCACGCAGGGGCGGCACCTCGATCCCGAAGACGTTCAGGCGATAGTAGAAATCCTCGCGAAACGTCCCAGTTTTGACCGCCGTCGCGAGATCCCGGTTGGTCGCGGCGATCACCCGGACGTCGACGGTCCGGGCCTGCGTCGAACCCACCGGAACGAATGATCGATCCTGCAGAAAGCGCAGCAGCTTGACCTGCGTGGATCCCGTGAGCTCTCCGATCTCATCGAGAAACAGCGTCCCGCGATCCGCCGAGGCCAGGTGCCCCACCTTGCGTTCGTGCGCGCCGGTGAAGGCTCCCTTCTCGTGACCGAACAGCTCGCTCTCGAGCAAGGTCTCCGGCAAGGCCGCGCAGTGCACCTCGACCAGGGGTCCGGCGCCCCGCGGACTCTGGAAGTGGATGTACCGCGCGATCTGGCTCTTACCTGTCCCGCTCTCGCCGAGCAGCAGCACGCTGGCGTTGGTGCCGGCGACTTGATCGGCCGCGCGAAACACCGCCTGCATCTGGGCGCTCTCGGCTATCAGGCCGGGGGTCAGCCGTTCGACCAATCGGGTGCTGCGCGAACGCGTGTCGCGCGCCTCCACCAGCCGGCGGATGCGGAGGCGCAGCTCGTCCATTGCGAAGGGTTTGGTCAGATAGTCGGCCGCGCCCATCTTCATGGCGGAGACCGCGTCGTCGGTGGTTCCGAAGGCGGTCATGAGTACGACGTCAGGCGGTTCCTTCCGCGCAAGCGCCTCGCGCAGCACGGCCATGCCGTCAACGCCGGGCATTTTCAGATCCGTGAGGATCAGATCGAACGGTTGGGTGCCGAGCTCGACGAGAGCAGCGCGGCCGCCCTCGACGCGGAAGACCGCGTGACCGTCGAGCTCGAGCATCTCGGCCACGAGCCGTCCCATCTTGGGCTCGTCATCTACGACCAGGAGCCGCGCCATTGTGCCTTCATCCTACGCGAGAACCAGCCGGGGCCTTCGTTCGCAGGGGCAACTTGACCTCGAACGTCGCCCCGGGCCGCTGGTCGGGCAGATGCTCCAGTGTTCCCCCGAGCTGCTCGACGATGCCGCGTGCCACGGCCAGACCCAGCCCGGTCCCACCTGACTTTGTCGTGAAGTAAAGATCGAACAACTGTTCGGCGGCTTCGCTCGCGATCCCCGGGCCTTGATCCGCGATAGTGATGCGGATCCGGCCGTGATCGATCTTCGCGTGCACCAGAATCTGGCCTTCGCGCTGCGCTTCGGCGGCGTTCGCCAGCAGGTTGGAGAACACCTGGCGCACGCGCGCCGCGTCACTTTCGATCATCGGCAGGGGCGCGATCGTGCAGTGGACCTTGATGGCCGGGTACGCCGCCTCGGCGGCACGCGCGGCATCGGCGAGCAGATCGGCGATCGCGGTCGGCGCGAAGGCAAGCGGTCGGTTGGCCGCCAGGTCCAGCAGATCCTGGGTCAAGCGGCGCAACCGCTCGACCTCCGCGGCGATGTCGTTCAACGCCACCCGATCGCGTTCATCGAGCACGGCGGACGATCGCTCGCGCATCAGGTCCACGGTCCCCCGGATCACACCGAGCGGGTTCCGGAT
>JADGRC010000209.1 GCA_017881245.1 Pseudomonadota bacterium | reverse complement strand
GGGTGAACTCATGCGTTCTCCCACCTTCATCGGACTTCGCGATATTCTCCTGTAACGCGGTCAGGGCTTGATCGGCGATGCTGTTATTGACCTTGGCCTGGACCAGCTTGTCCGACACACAGTTCAATTTGATAATGTCTTTTTGCTTCCGGGCGGTTTCTTGGAGCGCCTGGATGTGCTGAAGGACCTGACCCATGCCCTGTTGGTACTGCCGGGACTGACTTATCATCTCATCAACAGTGAGTGTCGGCTTTTGGCCCACAGAAATATCGACTTCCCCGGCCTGCGCGGCGCCAGGCGCTCCAGGCGGAGGGCTCGCGGGGGCGCCGGTCGGCGCAGTCGGCTCAGCAAAGACGCTGCTTGAAAACAAGACAGTTCCGGCAATAAGTCTGTTGATATTTTTCAAGTCGCTGTCCTTCCTCTCTCCCCTCGGGCGGGTGCCCTACGCGATCCACAAAACGGCGTGGTCATCCTAGGCACGGACCGACGCTGTGTCAACCGATTGACGCGGCTCGGGCAGAGCGTCATTTTTTGTCATTTTTCCGTTCACGCCGGGCACGCCGACCTTCGCGTCGCGCTTGGCGCGCGATCTCGGGATCACTGGGCTGCCTGGAAGACGAAGGGGAAAGACACCTCGACGGAGCCGCCCGAGGGTGCCGGAAAGCGCCAGCGCGCGACCAAGGACTTGATGCAGCTTGCTACCTCGCTGTCGCCCATCGTGTCGTTCTCGACGTCGACACCGGACACGGTGCCGGCCGCGGTGATCGTCCAGTGGATCACGATCTTTCCCGACAGATTGGGATTGCGTTTCAGCGCGCGCTCGTAGCAGGCCTTGATCGCGCCCAAGCGACTCCTGACCTCTTTCGACACGATGCTGGGGTCGAGCTCGCCGTCGACCGCCGGGGCTTCGCTCTTGACGACGCCGGAGACGCGCTTTTCGCCCGGCCCAACCCCCGTCGTGCCTCCGACGATGCCACCGCCGCCGCGTAGTCCCCCGACGGTGGCGATCTTTCCCGAACCGTTTCCGCCAGTCTTGATTCCGCGCAGGGCCGCGTCGCTGCCGCTCGCCACGCCGACGCCTCCGATGCCTTGAAAGGCCTTCTCCTGATCGCGATCGACGTCGCCCTTGCCGAGCACGTCGGCCAGGGAGCCACCGCCGTCAGCCTTGGCGCCGAGCAGTTTGAGCAGGCCGGTCGACTGCACTTTCTCCGCCAGACGTGCGCGGCGCTCGGCCTCGGCGCGCGCCTTCTCTTCCTCGGTCGGCTCGTGCTTGGCCTTCTTTTCCTCGGCCGGCGCGGCCTTCTTCTTTTCGACTTTCTCCTCGGCCTTGTCTTCCGTCTTCTCCTCGGTCTTCGCCTCTTCCTTCTTGGGCTCTTCCTTCTTGGGCACCTGCTGCATCACCATCTTGACGAAGCGATCCGGGATCTCCTCGATGTCGGGTTTGCGCGGCCAATCCACATTGCGCAGGTAGACGACGAGCAAGAGGTGTAACAGGAAGGAGATCCCGGCGATGGTGGTGAAGAACCAGTCCACGCTCGAGGTGATCGAACCGCGCACCGACGCGGGCAGCTGCGGGCGCGGCTGCGGCGGCGGCGGCGTGACGAACTGGAACAGGATCGTCATGTCGCCAAGCACGATCTTGCCGCGCGACCGTTCGTCGAGCGGCAGCACGTAGCTTTGGCCCCGGCGTTGAATCTTGCCCGACTGTTTCATCTGCGACAGCGAGATGATCTCGCTGCCGACGGCGATGCGCGCGTCCATACCGTCTGAGAAATGGGCGACGTATCGATTGCCAGAGACTTCGAACAGCAACCAGTGTCTGGGAAGCGCGTCGGAGGGCACGACGAAGGTGTTCTTCGCCGATTGGCCAATGGTGATGTTCTCGCGCTTGCGGACCAGGCGCTCCTCGACGATTCGTCCGCCTTGAATGATGCCGATCCGCAGAATCTTGGGCTTCGAGATTCCACTCGCGGGCATTTGAGATCGAAGAGCTGCTTGGGTGGCCATGAAGGAATCCTCTTTGCGGGCTAAGTTAGAACGGGGCGCGGTTGACGCTCTCCAGGATGCGCGGCAAGAAGTCCTGCTTCAGCTCTTGCCAATCGTAGTTGATGCTGGATTTTTGATAGAAAAAGAACGCTTCCGGTTTCTGGATCTTGCCTTCGATCCGGATGTCCTCGGTGATGCGGTAGATCTTCTTGCCTCCGGCGCCTCGCTCGACCTTGACCTTGGGAGCATCGGTGCCCGCGGCCCCGCCCGCGCCACCAGCCCCGCTGGGCACTGAGGCGACGGGAGCTCGATTTGCGGGCTCGGCGCCACCGGCAGGAGCGCCCGCGAGCACGAACGCGACCGGAGCCGACGCGACCAGCACGACGAAGTTCCGCAAACGATTCATCGTTTCCCTCTCTTGCGCGCGGGCGCGACCGCGGGGGCAGGAACGGCGGGCGTCGGTGCCGCGGCGGGCGTCGGTGCCGCGGCGGGTGTCGGTGTCGCGACGGGCGCTGGCGCCGCAGCAGCCGGGGGCTTCGCACCGGTGCCTTGGGCTCCCGACTCCCCGCCCGATGCCCCACCCACCCCTGCGGCGCCCGCCGCCTTCTGAGTAGCACGCTGTCGCTCGCGGTCGTCCGCCTTCTTCTGACGCTCGATGCGCTTTTGTTCCTTGACGATCCGGTCCTGTGCCTCGACCACGTACGTGTCGGCGGGATCGCCCGCGGGTAGGTTACCCCCCATCATCTGCTTGTACTTCTGCAGATAGGAAATCGCGGTGTTGAGCCGCGCAATCGTGTCGACGTTCGGCATCTTGTCGGCATCGAGGTAGAGAATTCCGAGGTTGAAAACCGCATCGGCGTAGTTCGGAAAGATCTGCAGGGCGCTCTGGTACGAGGCCTGTGCTCGGTCGTACTGCTTGAGGCCGCGGTAGGCGCTGCCGAGATTCAAAAACGCCTTCGAGAAGCCCGGCTGGAGTTGGGTAGCCTTTTCCAGAACCGGAGTCGCCTCACTGTAGTTTTTGGCCGCCAGATATTGCGCGCCGAGGTTGTTCCAAATGATAGCGTTGTCGGGCTTGGCGTCGGCGGCCTTCTTGAAAAGCACGATGGCACCCGGAACGTTCTGCTGCTGGACCTCTAGAAACGCCAACAGCTGGTAGATCTCGGACTTCTCGGCGTCTGACGCGCCGTTGGCCTGCATCATCTCCCAAAGCTTCCGGGTCCACTCGGTCTTGCCGAGCTTGTAGTAGGCCTTGGCCATCACCAGCATGGCGGGCGTGTAGCGTTCGTTCTTGTTCAGTGCGGCCTTCGCCTGCGCCACGGCCGCCTCGTAGCGACCGCTGCGATACGCCTGCTCCGCGGCCTGGGTTTCCTCCGTGGGAACTACGGCTGGCGGGGGCTGTCGACGTTTCCGACCCGGGGCACTCGCGCCCTGGCTCGTGGAATCCACCGCCGGCTGCGCCCGGGCCGCCGACCAAGAACCCATCAACAGCGCGCACGTGATTACGAGCTTTGTCACCGCGCGGAGGCCACCGGCCGGCGGCACGCGGCGCGGAGTCGACGCGAGCGTCGAGTCGCCCGTTGGCTCGCGGCCAGACGCTCCGCGCTGTTTCCGATGAGGCACACAAGTCTTCACCCAAATCTTCTTCCAAGTCTTCCAAGTTTTCATGGAGACTCCAGACCGATCCGTTCATCCTTGATGAACGGGAATTCGTCGGGGAGGTACTTGGACAGGTTTTCGCGCGCCTTCTTGACGTATTCGTTGGTGACACCCATCTGAGCGGCACGCGCCAAGGTGTCCTTCCACCGCTTCTTGGCTTCGTCTTCGACGGGAGTCACGAACTGAAGAATGGCGTCCTTGTATTGACTTTCGACCAGGCCGCAGTCGTCCGGATTGGCCTTGCAGGCCTGTTTAGCCAGTTTCTTCAGCTCGGCGGGGGGATTGTCGGCGGCCTTGAGCAACTTCTGGGCGAACTCGTAGTAGATGTCGCCGGTCCGCAGGAACGCGGCCAAGGTCCACGTCGCGTCCTTGTACGCCCAGACCTTCTGATACTCCTCGTTCAGGGCCTTGGCCTCGGCGGCGAAATTGTCGAAGGTCTTCTTGACCTGGTCGGGCTTGCTGCCGAAGACCAGCTCCTTTCTCTGAAAGACCTTGAACTTTTCCTCGACGATCAGGAAGTCCGCCTTCGCGGCGAAGCCCGCCGCCGGCGTCGCGGGTGGCAACTTCCGCGAGATGAATTCGTCGCGCACCTTCTTGTACGCCGCTTCGACGGCGCGCCTGTCTTTCGTGGATTTCTCGGCGATCACGGCCTGTTTCATGTAGGCCTGGACCACATATTCGCCGGCCGTCGGCTGGCTGTTGAACTTCTTGATGAAGTCTCGCAAGCACTGCGAGTTCTTGTTCTGGTCCTTCGCCTTCTCGTATGCGGTACAGGAGAAGTAGTAGGCCTGCGCGCTGTCGGAAGGCTTGTCGGCGACCGCCTCGGAGTATCGCTTGTAAAGCTCCGCGGCCTTCGAATACTGCTGATCGTTGTCAAGGAGGGACGCCGCCAGGCCGAGCGATTCCTTGCGGTGTTCCGACTGCGCGAACTTGGGGTTTTCAGCGAGCTGCAAGTATCCCCGTACAGCCTGATCGAATTCGAAGAATCGATAGTGGTTGCGCGAAGCGTTCCAAAGTGCTTCCTTGCCCCATTCGGAGTCGGGATAATTGCCGTAGAGGCGCTCGTAGCACTTCGTGGCCTCGCCGAACTGGAACAGCTTCTCGTAGATGACGCAGGCGTTGTTCAGAGCCGTGGGAGCCCCGGGATCCTTGGGATCAGCGTTGACGACGTCTATCAAGTCAAGGGCCAGGCCAACGTCGAGCTCGGTGGAAGGGGCCTTGCCCGGCCCCGACGGACGGCTGGTCCCGGTCGTCCCGTCGGCCACCCGCGTCGGCACGGATATCCCCGAAACGATCGCGATACCGCCGGCGCCATCCCGACAGACGGTGAGCTCCTTGCTGGTGCCCTTCTCCTCGTTCTCCATCGCCAGTTGAAGGCGCTTGGTGATGATGGTCGTCTTGACGGACGCCTTGATCTGGGCGATGCGCTGCAGGTAGGGCGCGGCGGCCGGCCCTTTGCCGCAGGCCGATTCGCCGAACTGATCGGCGATATTGAGGAGCTTGCCGAGCGCGCAGTCCTTGGACTCTTCGTCCTCGATGCTGTAGTCGATGAAGTAGGTCTGCAAGATCGCGTCGTACGCCTTGAACCCCACGTCGGCCTTGGTGCCGCAGTAGTCCTGAGTGATGCCGCCTAGGCGCTTACGTGCCTCGGGCCAGTTGTGATAACGCAAGTTGATGACAGCGGCCGCGTACCGCAAATCGGGGACGCGATCGTTCTTGATGTACTGAACGTACCAATCGATGGCGTCGGTGTACTTCTGGTAGATCTCCGGCATCGCGATCGGGATCACGGGGGCCTTCGTGTTCTTCTCGTCGGGGATGGGCGGGTCCTGGATCTTCCCGTCGCGCTTCAGGCCATCGATGATTTCCTCGTAGGCCTTGATCATGCGGAACGCCGCATCCTCCTGGTAGCGATTGTCCATCTGGGAATCGCGGACCGTCTGGTACGCGACGATGGCTTCGGGAAGTTGGCCCGAGTAATAGAGCGCGTCCGCGAAAAACGCGGAAAACTCGTAGCTGCGCTTGGAATTGGGATAGGCCGCCAGATACTTCTCGTAAAGCTCTGCCGCCGTGCGATACATCTGCTTGCACTCTTCGAGCTTCTTCAGGTCCTTCTGATTTTCCTGCCACTTGGTTTTGCACGCCTGCGCTCCTGCGTGGACGTTGGTGGCGGCGGTCAGCAGCGCGTCCTCGGCCAGCTGCTGAGCGACCGCCAGCGCCTCGGGATTGTCCCGATTCTTGTCGTACCAGGCGCTGCCCTTCGTGTAGCTGCGACCGAGCACCTCTCGCTCCTTGGCGGCGGCGACCAGGTTGCGGTCCCGCTCGTAGCTGCGAACAATCTTGTCCTGCACGCGAGGCGCGTCCGCGTAGAACGGCCACTTCTCGAGCAACGTCTTGTAGACCGCGATCGCCTCGGGATATTTGGTCGAGTCGAAGAGGATGTCACCCAGGCGCTGGTAAACCTCGCGGACATGGGGCTCGGCCTCGCGGCCTTTGTAAAACGAGTTGATCCGTTCGAGGTTGGTCTCGGCGTCGGGAACTGTGTCGCCGTTCCAGTCGGGTTCGGAGAAGCTGACCCCCAGATACTGAACGGCCTCGGGGCGAAGATCCGACCCAATTTTCTGGCCGGCCGCCTTGCGGGCGTCCGCGTACTTCACGAGGTTGTCGAACTGACGAACGGCCTCGGGAAAGTTGTTGTCGCGGTAGTACGACCACGCCAACTTGTAGAGCGCGCGGTCGTAGTAGGGAGAGTCTTTGAAGTCCAACACCTTCTTGAAGGCGGCGATGGCCAGACGTAGCTCGTTCGAGGCGTCGAAGTGAAACTCGCCGATGCGCGTCCAGGCTTCGGGAAGAAACTTGGAGTCCTTGCGAACCGGGGCGCAATCGCGATAGGGGTCGTCGCCCGACGGCAGCGCGGACGGGGGATCGAGCGGCTTGTACTGATTCGCGCAGACAAGCGCCAGCAAGGCTTGGCGGGCTTGAGGCTCCTGCCCCATCTCGCCCAAGCAGAAGCCAAGTAGGTAGTACGTCGCATCCAAATAGCGATACGTCGGGAACTCGGTGAGAAGACGCTTGTAAAGCGTGATGGTCGGCGTGTAGTCGACTTTCGGGGGCTGCGTCGTCGGAGGGGTCGGCGAATCAATGGCCTTCTTGTAGGCCTCGTCGGCCTCCAGGAAGTCCTCGGCCGACTTTTCGTAATAGAGCTCCGCGAGACGAAACATCGCGTCGGGTGTCCAGTGCTTGTCGTTGGGGTACTTCTGCAGAAAAGCCTCGAACATGGCGATGGCGTCGCGACGACGGTCCTTCGCCTCGCGCTCGTTCGCCTCGATTTCGGGCTCGTACTTGTTGTTCAGGTCCTTGACGCGCGCGGCGTAGGTCCGCTTGATGATGCTGCGGGCGGTACCCTTGTATTCCTGCACGGCCTCGCTGAAACGCTGCAGATCGCGCACGATCTCGTCCAGGCTGCGGGGATCGGCGCCCTGTAGGGATGTCGGCGTCATGGGTGGCGCCGCCTGCGCGTATCTCTCCGGCAGGGCGACGACGCCCGCAAGAGCGGGTGCGATCGCAAACGACAGGACGACAAGAAAACAGCGCCCCGCTCCGGCATGACGGCCGAGTCGGCCAGCGGATTTCCGCCCCAACCCGCACCCGCGCGCGGATCGGCACCCGAGCGCGCCGCGGGACTCGCGTGTCCCGCTCACTTGTCCTCCTCCAGCAGCTTCTTGAAATCCTCGTCGAGCGCCTTGGCTTCCAAGTTCTTCTGCGTGGTCAGCTTCGTGACCGCCTGCGTCTTCTGATCCTTCAGCCCCCAGGCGACGTCGATGATGCCGACGTCCGAACGAACGACCAGATCGTAGAAGCGGGCGGCCACCTTCGTGAACATCGCCTGCGCGAGGCCGCCCCCCAGAGATTGGGACTCGCCGACGACCGTTCCTAGTTTCATTCCCGCCTGCTGTAACTCGATCTTTTCGGCGTCCAGATACCCCCGCACTTTCTCCAATCGGACAACGGCCTGAGCGTCGATGCGCTGGTCGAGCTGGCCGAGCTGGGCGTCGATGGCGTCCACCCGAGCCAAGAGGCCGTAGATTCGGTCGACTTGCGTCTGTCGGTCGGCGGAGAGGCGATACTTTGCGCGACTTTGGATCTCCTGCTCTTGCTTAAGCAGTGGCGCCAGTCGCGTCGTCATCTGACGCTCTTCCTCGCCGGCGGCCCCCGCGGTGGAGGACTCCCGACTCGCCTCCGCAATCTCGTCACGCACCTTGTCGTGCGCCGCGTGCAGCTCGTCGATCGCGACGCGCAGGTCCTTCAGGGGGCCCTGGATGTCCTCCGGGCGAATTTTCTGCTCGGAGCGGGAATTTCGATAGTACTGCTCGATGGCGACCAGCTGCGCTTCCAAACTCTGGATCTCTACGTTCAGCTCCGAGCCCTGGGCATCAAGCTGCCGAAATTGCTCCTTGGCCTCGATTTCGCGGTGCTTCAAGGATTCGCGGGTGAGCGGCAGGTTCTTGATCTGCCGCTCCAGGTTGTCGCGCTCCGTGGCCACGCGATCGAGGTCGCGCTTTTCGTCGGCGCTCAGGCTGGACTCGAGCAGATCCCGCAGGTGAGCGGCGAATTTCTGACGAACGTCGACGAGCTGGTTTGTCACCTCGACCGACTGCGTCCGGGCCGCCGCCAGATCCGGAAAGATACCGGCCTTGCCGGACGTCACCATCGCCCGTTCGAGCTTGGCCACGATCTGTTCGCTGTCCTTCAACGCGTGCTCGATTTCGCCCACGTCGCCGGCCAGTGTCAGCATCCGCGCCACATCCGGATCCGCCTCAACCCAGCGCGTAGCGCTGGCGGGAATGAAGGTTCCGATATCGAACTTGTCCAGGTTCTTGCCGACCAGATTGTCGAAATACGCTGGGTCCTGCTGCGCACGCACGATCTCACTTTGAAGCTGGCGATGAATGGGCTCGAATTCATCGCGAGATTTGGAAAAGGCGTCGCTGGCCAAGAAAAAGTTCTCCATGCGCAAGTTCAGATTGCCCATGAGGAGCCGCAGCTCGGGGCCGTCCTTGTGCTCGGGATTCGTCAGCAACAGGAGGTCGAGCGCGCGATAGGCCTTCTTCCATTCCTTGGCCTTGATGTAAGTCCAGGCTTGCTCGGACAGCGCATCCACGAAGTAGCGCGACTGGCGGCCGACGGCCTGATATGCGTCGATCGCGCGATCGAGCTGCGCGCGTTCGTAAAGGATGCGTCCAAGGGCAAGCCGCGCGAGATCCTGAATTTCCTGTGCCGTGTCGTCGGGGGGTTGCAACTTCAGAATCGCGTCGAAGACTTGGGAGGCGCCCGCCAGGTCGCCGGTTTTCACCATCGATGTGCCGAGGAAGTATCGAGCCTGAAAGTAGTAGGGGTTGGACGCGGGGATGGAGGCGAAGCCCGCCGATGCGTCAGAGATGTTGCCGCGGAAGTAGAGATATTTTGCCCGCACATAGGGAACGCCAGGCTCCAGCACCTGGAGCGGAACCCCTTGCAGCCGCGACAGATACTCGTCGATTTGTTCGTAGTCGCCGGTCCGAAGGGCAATTTCGATGAGCCGCTGGAGGGCCTGCTGCTCGGATTTCGAATTCGTCCGCTTCTTGATCGCGAGGGCGAAATACTGACGCGATGGATAATAATCGCGGGCCTGGAACAGCGACTCACCTAGGAGGTAAACGGCATCGTCGTACGCCCTGGAATTTGGGTACTTCTCGACGACGTCCAACAAGATGGTCGCCGCCTCCTCGTAATTTTTAAGGCTGAACAGCACCTGCGCGTCCAACACCCGGCGATCCGCGATGTCCGGCGCGGGTGGCGCGGCGTCGCGAAAATCCGCCGACAGTTGGCGGACCCGCTGGTCGATGTCGATGAGCTTGCGGGTGGTGTCGTCCACCTCGTCGGCCCGAGCGGTGCTCGCGCAAACGGTGGTTACCAATGCGAAGGCTCCGAGTACACCGACCGCGCTGACGGTGGTGACGGGACCGCATGCGCCGATCGCGCTGACAGTCCCGCCGATAATCCCGAGCGCCAGGCCGGCGGTGGTTCGCTTCCCCTGTATCATCCGCCCCTTTTTGGACTCCTCGGTGCCCCTGGCTTCAGTCGATTCGCGCCGTCGTCCGTCACTTCTTGGTGGTCGCGTTGGCGGTGGACGTCGTGCCTCCGGGTGCCTCGACGGCCACGACGTTGATCCGGAAATCGACAGCCGGCCGATCTTGCAGGTTCGTGGTGATATTGCCCTTTTCGTAGCCCACGACGTTGATGGCCGTCGCCTTGGCCTCACCCGCGACGAAGGTGTGGCTGGAATGGACGGTCATCTTGTACCCCTTCAGGTAACTGAAAACGCCAAAACCATTGCCCTGATAAACCAGCATCACCGTCAACGTATGTGACCCGGGTTGAATGGCGCCGTTATAAATATCGAACTCGGGCATTTCCGCGAGACGCCCACTGTCGTCGGCCTTCGCGAAGATTTGGACGCCGTCGAGAGCATAAACCGCCTTGATCAGGCGATATGAGCTGCCCATCTCATTCTTGTGGCGAATCACCGCGCGCGAAGCGCCGAGTGTTCCGCCCAATACCGTCTCTTTCAGGAGATTGAGGCGCGCCTTGGTGCGGAAGATCTGCTCCTTCAGCTCGTTGACGTTCTTTTCCAGGGATCGCAGGCGGACCGTGTAACCACCGCCGTCGGAGGTGGGCGCCCCGGATGAACCTGGCACCGCAGCCGCAGGAGGTGCGCCGGAAGGCGGCGGCGCGGCGCTGCCCGCGGCGGCAGGAACTCCGGCGGCAGGAGCCCCGGCGGCAGGAAGCCCCATAGCGGACCCGGGTGCCGGGCTGGGTGCCGCTGCCGCTGGGACCGCGACGGCCGCCGGCGCCTGTGCCCGAGCCTCAGAGCCAACAACTGCGGCGGCTAAACCCAGCGCCCCCACAATCAGAAACGAACCACCGCGGTTCGGCTTACGCAATAAGGTCATTTGTTTTGGCTCCGTCTCATTTAAGGAGGGCCTATATACCTGAAACGACGGCAAAACGCGCGGCCCCAAGGCGCCCTGTATATCAGGACGCACTATGTCGGTCAAACAACCTGACAGTTCAGAACCGATTCGAATCGGGCGCGCCGGCGACGCGTTTCCAAACCGCCTCCAGCAGCGGGCCAATGCCTTCGCCCGTCGCTGCGCTGATGGCAAGGAGCGGGATGCCCCTGTTCTTGAACGGCAGCGCGAGCCGAGCGTATCGACGACTGACCTCCGGGATATCGAGCTTATTTAGGACCACGATCTGCGGCCGCGCGGCGAGCTGGGGATCGTAAAGTTTCAGCTCGCGCGTGAGCGCCATGAAATCGCGGAACGGCGTCCGACCCGGCGTCGAGCTGACCTCGAGCAGATGCACCAGAACGCGCGTGCGTTCGAGGTGGCGCAAAAATCGATCACCAAGCCCCGCGCCCCGATGAGCGCCCTCAATCAGGCCGGGAACGTCGGCGACCACGAACGACCGTTCCCCGGACAGGCGAACCATGCCCAGGTTCGGGACGAGCGTGGTGAATGGGTAGTCCGCAATCTTGGGACGCGCGGCTGAGATTCGGGCGATGAGGGACGACTTTCCCACGTTCGGAAAGCCGAGCAGACCGACGTCCGCCAGCAGCTTGAGGTCGAGTCGCAGGCGTCGTTCTTCCCCGGGCAGACCAGGCTCCGACTTGCGCGGCGCTCGATCCGTGGCAGTGGCGAAGTGAATGTTCCCGCGTCCACCCCGACCTCCGGCCCCGGCGACAAAAGACTCTCCCGGCTCCTTGAGATCGGCGAGCAGCGCACCCCCGACATCGTCGAAGACCTGCGTGCCGGGGGGAACGCGCAGGACCAAATCGGCCCCCGCGTGTCCGTAGCGATCTTTGTTCGCCCCGGGTTCACCGGGTGGCGCGAAGTATTCGTTCTTGTAACGGAAATCGAGCAACGTCGACAACCCGCCGTCGACCGTCAGTATGACGCTGCCGCCATCGCCGCCGTCGCCGCCCGCAGGACCGCCCTTCGGAACGAATTTTTCGCGGCGGAAGGCGACGGCGCCCTTGCCGCCAGCGCCGCCGCGCACATGGATCTGAACCTGATCGACGAACTGCATGGGCGATCGCCGTGTTGCCGAGAAATCGCGGCTCGCCCGAGGACCGGACGAGTGACGGTCACGCGGCGGCGGGAACGATGCTGACCAGGCTCCGGGGCCCGGACCTGTAGTACTTCACGGTCCCCGTGCGCAGGGCGAACAGCGTAAAATCGCGGCCCATTCCAACGAAGGGCCCGGGATGAATCACGGTGCCGACTTGACGGACCAAAATGTTCCCGGCCAGCACTTCCTGTCCGGCGTAGCGCTTGATTCCACGACGCTGGCCCTGCGAATCCCGCCCGTTGCGCGAGCTCCCCTGTCCTTTTTTGTGTGCCATACCGAATCCTTGTTCGCGGCCCCTTAGGCGGCGTTGATGGCGTTGATCTTCAACGCCGTGAAGGGCTGACGGTGACCGGCCTTGCGGCGGTAACTCTTTCGCCGCTTGTACTTGAAGATGATGATCTTCTTGCCCAGGCCCTGCTCGACGATTTCCGCGTCCACGGAAACGCCGGCGACCTTCGGCATGCCGACACGCACGTTGCCGCCGTCGTCGGCGAACAAGAGTGTGTCAAAGCTGAACTTCGTCCCCGCTGGGCCGTCGAGCTTCTCGACGCGCAAGGTCTCGCCCTGCTCGACGCGGTACTGTTTTCCACCTGTCTGAATTACGGCGTACATGAAAAAGAGGTGCCTCCCGAAGAGCGCGGTAGTTTAGGGGGCGCGGGAGGGTTGTCAAGCTGACTGTCGCACCCGAGATCGTATCGAGTCCTTTGGTGGCGACCCTATTGCCTCGCGAGAACCCCGGCTATGAAGTCGGGAGCCACCGTCGTCGCGGGTACGGTCGCGGGTACGCGCGCACGAGACCTGCCCCGCCGGCCGCCGGCGCGACGGGTTCGGGCCCGACGGCCCCCTTGCGCGTCGCCGTCAATCGGGGGGAACCAAGTACGTACGTCGAGGTCCAACCCGATACCCAGCATGTAATTGTAGAGCGCCCGGCGAAGTCCCACGCCCAGGAAGTCGTGATCGGTCCCCGTCGGATCATCGAACGGGAGATCATTGCGCGCGAAGCCGGGGGGCGACAGCCCTGGTGGCGTACGCAGACGGATGCCGAACAGCCCGGGATTCTTCCCGATGGGACTGTGGGCGGTCGCCGCGAACCGATGCCAAAACGCCGATTGCACGCAGTCAGCGACGAACAGTTGCCGCACGCGTTCGAGCGAATCGATGGTTTCCTGGGTCGTCTCGCTCGGAAAGCCGTACATCAGATAGGCGTGTACCATGACGCCGGCCTGGGTGAATGCGCGGGTCACGCGCGCGACCTGTTCGACGGTGACGCCCTTCTTGATGAGGCCCAGCAACCGATCGGAGGCGACCTCGAGTCCCCCCGAGATCGCGACGCAACCCGAACGTGCCAGCAACCTGGTTAGTTCCGGCGTGAACGTCTTTTCGAAACGAATGTTGCTCCACCAAGTGATGACGACTTTCCGGGCAATCAGCCGCTCCGCCAACGCCCGCAGGCCCGCGGGCGGCGCGGCCTCGTCCACAAAGTGAAAACCGGTCTGGCCGGTTTCGGCGATGAGCGCCTGGATCCGGTCGACCAGCAAGTCGGCCGACGCCAGATCGTACCGTTCGATGTAGTCCAAGGTGACGTCGCAGAAGGTGCATTTCTTCCAGTAGCAGCCATGTGCGATCGTGAGCTTGTTCCAGCGCCCGTCGGACCACAGGCGGTGCATGGGATTCAGCATTTCGAACAGCGACAGGTAACGGTCCAGGGGGAGACCGTCGTAGGTCGGGGTGCCGGCATCGCTCAACGGGATATCGTGAAGGGTGGGATCGGTGCGCAGAACGACGCGGCCGCCGTCGCGCACGAATGTCCGAAGAAGCGGCGCCGCGGGCTCGCGCAGGTGCTCGATGAGGGCGAGTAACGGGCGCTCGCCATCGTCGAGCGTCACATAGTCGACGTAGTCGAATACGCGCGGATCGGACAGTTCACGCAGTTCTGTGTTGACGAATCCCCCGCCCAGAACGATGCGGGTAGCGGGCGAGGTCGCGCGGATGGAGCGGGCGATCCTGAAGGCCCCGTAGACGTTGCCCGGGAACGGTGCCGTCAGCCCCACGAGATCAGGGCGGTGCTGGACGCAGAGCTCGCGGGCTATGTCGTCGAGCGCTGAATCGAGCAGCGTCGACGGCCCTTCGAGGGCGTCGTGCAGGTGATCAAAACTGGCGGCGCTGGCAGCCAGGCGTTCGCCGTAGCGCGACAGTTCGAAATGCGGCTGAATTCCGTCGCGAACCACGTCGGCCAGATCGTCGATGTATAGGGTCGCCAGGTGCTTCGCGCGGTCCGCGGTACCAAGCGCGCCGAACGCCCACGTCAGGGAATCCTCGCCGGGATCGTCGGCAGGATCCGCGGCGGGATCCTCGGCCAGTTCGTCGGCCGAGTCATCGGAAGAATCACTGGTAGGAGCATCACGGCGCGCGCCGCTGGCGGGCGCGGTCGCGTAAGCATCGCCCCGAAGCGCGGAAAAGCGTGGCCCCTCCGGCAGGAACCCACGACCGGCGATCCGCAGCGCCAACGCGGGATCGCGGCCTTGCAGAAAGCGAACGACCGCGTCCACGGTGGCGACATACGCAGGTCCGTGAGCCAGGAAGTGGGCAATCGAGGCCGGCATCTCTTCTTTGTGAAATCTTGGGTCAGCGGCTCGCGCCGTGAGCTCGTCAAGAATCCGCTGGATGCCTTCCCGACAAAAGATGCGCAGGAACAGATCAATCGCCGGATCGGCCTGCGAGACCGTCAAATCCAAGCGAGCCGCGTGTTGGCGAAGAAAACCGGTCAAATAGGCCGTCGCCGGATAGGGCGTGTTCAGCTGAATCATCGGCGGCGTGAGCAGCAAGATGCGCAAGCGATCGAGTGTACCGGCCCGCCCTTCCCCGTCCAGCCGCCGCCGCTCGGAGCGTCCGACGAGTCAGATGCGCCCGAGTGCCCGTGCCCAAGCGGCCACGACCGCGCCCAGGGTCGCGAGCGCGAGCGCCATCTGCCCGGTCCGTGCCGCGATCGATTGCTCGGCCCGAGCATCAGCGCGGGGGCGATCGAGGATCCCCGCCACCAAGCCCAGGATCGATCCCAGACCCAATCCGAAGGCGTGCGCGAAAACATCGGCCTTGGCCCCCACGCCGAGCATGGCCAACAAGGCCAGCCCCGCGCCAGCCGCGATCCACGCGCGCCGCCGCACCGGGCCCCCGCCGCGCCAGCGACGAACCGACTGCAATCCGACGACCAATCCCAGCGCGGCGAATGTCGCCGTCGACGCGCCCACCGAAAAATGTTCCTTCTTTTCGACGACGGCTGTCAGCAGGTTGGCCCCCGTCCCCGCCAACAGGATCAGCAGCGCAGCGATTCCAGGGCCAAGCCAGCGCCCCGCGGCGCTGACAAAGATCACGGACGCCACCACGTTGCCGAGCACGTGCATCATGTCCGCGTGCAGCGTCATCGCCGTGATCGCCCGCCACCACTCCCCGGCGCGAATACGCTCCGCGTCCGCGACTCCGACGGCGAACCAGCGCGACGACGGATGGTTTTCCCACAACCCCGTGACGTACTGGAACGCGACCAAGAGGATACCGAACATGATTCCGAGCGCGCCCGTACCCCGATCAGGGGCAGCCGGAGGAGCGGCCATGCCCGCGCGCGCTTCCTGATCATTGGCGCCGAGCGCCCGTATGGCGCGCGCGAGGTCCGGTTGGGGGACGAGCAGGGTAAGCTGGCCGTCGTGCCGTCTGTCGATGCGGTAGGGAACACCCACCGCCGCCAGCACCAGGGCCCATTCATCCGCGCGATCGCGATCGGGCGTCTGCCTGACGATCACTTCATCGCCAAGAGATGCCGGCGCGACGTCGCCGGCCTGGAATGGGGAATCAAGATCGTCCACGGGACCAAAGCTTAGCCGACCCGCTGG
>JADGRC010000208.1 GCA_017881245.1 Pseudomonadota bacterium | reverse complement strand
CCGCCCGCACCGGTAGCCCCGCCCGCACCGGTAGCCCCGCCCGCACCGGTAGCCCCGCCCGTACCTGTCGCGCCGCCTGGACCTGTCACGCCGCCCGCACCCGTCGCGCCGCCCGTACCCGTTCCGCCGCCGGTGCCCACGTTGGCATCAATCTCGACCGTCACACTGGCGTCGCCAGCCGTCCCGCTCACCTTCACAATGATGCTGATATCGGTTGTCATGGTCGTGGGCGTACCGTCATGCCTGTGCAGACGGCAACGCAGTTTGTGGTTGCCGGCCTTGGTATCGGTGGGGACCGTAACGCTAAAGGTCGCCTGCGCCGTGATCAACAAGGGGCTCATCGAGAAATCATCCATGTAGACCTGAACGTGACCGGCATCCGCGACGTGTTCAGGGGGAGGCGTAACGGAGGGCTCTATCAAATACACGTGCTCGACCGTCAACATCACCGGGACCTCTTGCCCGGGCGCAATGTTGTTGACGTCGGCGTCGGTGGTTATGTTGACAACCGCATTGGGGATGGTCACCGTGGCCGTGTTGTCGTGGATATTGGCCGAGCACGACCCTGCGGCTAGTCCGACCAATGCGACGAGTGGGGATGTTTTCAGGCGATGAATATTCAAAGAATTCTCCTAGTTAGTTTGTGACGGCCGTTCAAAACGAACGGTTGTGCCAAGCAGATCTGATGTCGCTCCCGATGGGACCAGGCGCCCCTCCCTCGGAGACCAAACGTATCCGTGGAGCGCAGGCGCTCCCGCGCGACGCGGGGACCATCTCGCCTGCTGCTCGGCGCGTGATGCTTCTGGTTGCGAAGCCAATCTTGCGCTCGAAAGACGGATGTCCTTCAACGCCAAGGGCGACGCGGCAAAGGGCGACGCGGCCAAGGGCAACGCCGGTGGAAGGGCGGCTTGTGGCAGAGACTCGGCCGACTTGGCGGCTATGCGCATAGGCGCTGTCGAGACGACAGTCGAGACGACAGTCGAGACGACAGGGGATCTTAGGGCTGATTCTGGGGCCGGTGGTACCGGCGTTGGGAGGATAACCGTGGACTCGGGTCGCGCTCCCGTTCCCAAGAGAACCAACGCCAAGCCGACAGGGGCTCCACGCCATACGCGTGCGGACCACGCCCGCCCGTCGTGCATCGCGAACAGACCGACGGCGATCGTTGTCGCCATCGACACGACGGCCAGGAGCGGACCTCGTCGTCGTGGCACACGATCGAACGATCGGAATTCCACCGGCGCATCGGTCTCGTCCCGAACCAGCGGTGAATCCTCCCACTGGTTGGCCTCACCACGCTCACCTTCCGCGAAGAACTGCCGGGTTACGTCGCCCTCTTGGTTGATGGCTTGGCGTCGAGGCGTGCCCCGATCTCCCATGACCCGTGTCGGATGACCGGCACTAGGCAAGGCGTGCCGCCTTGGCCAGTACGAAGCCGACCGCCAGGGCCCCGCCAATCGCCACGGCAGGATTCGCGCGCACGAATCCACGTGCTCGAAGTCCAATTTGTCGCGCGGTTTGCGGCGCGTCCTTCAGCCGACCGGGAAGTCTCTTCGCCCGCGATCCCAGCGCGGCTGCCGAATGGGTCGGGTGAGATTTGGCCGAGGCACTCTTTTGCGTCTTGGAAGTCATGTCGGATAGTCGCTTCAAAGTTCGTGCCTACGGCGATTACGAGCGATCGTCACCATCCGACCAGAAACGACGTCACTTTCTTGTGCGTCTTCCGGGCGCATGTTCCCTGGCGGTAACGAACGCCGGCGCGTCGCTTGTCGGCTCGCCGCCCGGCAACATCACAACGGAACGATCACCCGGGCTGGCCTGCCGGCCGCGTTCCATTCCACCGGGAATCTGTCGAAACGGTCCTCGCATTCTTCCTGCGCAGGGTGCTGGCACGCTTCATGAAGAACAGTGGACATAGCTTGACTCGCGGGGACGGGGAGCGATTGAGAGGTGGGCACCGGCACCGTCGTGGGGATGGAGGGCTGTGGAAGGCGAGGTACCACGGACCTGCCGATTTTCGGGGAGCCCCCGACACGGACTGGTGTCGGGGGCGTTCTTCGTGCCTGTGTCACCGCGGGCGGCGAGCTTCGCCCGTTCCAGAGAATTCGGACGACGCTTGTCGAAGGACAATGACGCGGGGGACGGCAGTTCCTCGATGGGTCGTAGGCGCCTGAGTTATCTCCGGCATCTTCGTGATCACGAGCCTTGACGGTACCTGGTACCGTGATCAGACAATGTCGAGCGAAGACCTCCGTCGAGAACACCTGTGCAGCGGCTAGAAGACCTTGGGCTAATCGGGAATTGTCAATATGCGGCCCTCGTCGCGCGCACGGGATCCGTGGTTTGGTGTTGTCTGCCGCGTCTCGATGCCGAGCCTGTGTTCGGATCACTGCTCGACGCCGTCGACGGAGGGGTATTTCATGTGGGTCCCGCGTCCGGAGAGTCGGGGGTCCAACGATATCTGCCCAACACCAATGTTCTTGAAACCGTCTTTCGCACGGCCGAGGGCGCATTCCGCGTTCTCGATTTTGCCCCACGCTATTCTTTCCAGCAGCGCGTTGTCACTCCCACCGAATTGGTTCGCATTGTCGAGCCCCTGGAGGGAAGCCCGCGTGTCGGGGTGCGCTGCGAGCCGCGGCTCGGCTGGTCCAAGAAGAAGCCCGATCGCCTCGAATCCTCTGGCTACGTTGATTTTCTTGGCTACCAGCGACCGCTGCGCCTGACCTCTGATGTTCCCCAGACATTCCTCGGGGGGGTGCCCTTCGCCCTGAACCAGCGCCACCATCTGTTGTTGACGTGGGGTCAGCCGCCGGAGGAGCCCTTGCCCGCGCAGTGTGAACGCACCCTGGCCGAAACGATTCGCTACTGGAACCAGTGGGTCAAACATTGCGACATTCCACCCCTCTTTCAAGAGGAGGTTATCCGGTCGGCCTTGGCGTTGAAGTTACATTGTTACGAGGATACGGGGGCGATCGTCGCGTCGACGACGATGGCAATCCCGGAATCTCCTGGAAGTGGCAGAACCTGGGACTATCGCTACTGCTGGCTCCGGGACGCCTATTACGTCCTGGACGCCTTCCGGGCGCTAGGACATTTCGAGGAACGCGAGAAGTTTGTCCAGTACCTGTTGAATATTGCCGGCGGAAATCCGCAGTTGGATTTGTCCCCGCTTTACCGCATCGATGGAAGCAGCGATCTGCAGGAAACGATTCTTGGCGATTGGCCGGG
>JADGRC010000207.1 GCA_017881245.1 Pseudomonadota bacterium | reverse complement strand
TTCTTCGTGGCGCAAAGTACTTGATTCACGATCGAGATCCGCTGTTCACAGCGGCGTTCATCGCGATACTCGAAGCGGGAGGCGTGAAGAGCGTGAAGATCCCAGCACAAAGCCCAAACTGCAATCCCTACGCGGAGCGCTTCGTAAAATCCATCAAGTACGAGTGTCTCAATCACTTCGTCATCTTCGGAGAACGACATCTGCGCCACTTGATCAAAGAATTTGTGGAGCACTACATGACCGAGCGGTTTCACCAAGGCATCGGTGGCCAACTCATCAGGAGCGTCGGTCCGATGAATGACAACGGGGCCGATGGCAAGATCGCCTGTCGCTCGCGCCTCGGCGGGCTCCTCAACTTCTATCATCGCAAGGCCGCGTGAACCGCGGCGCTCAGTTATAGGACAGCAAGGGCGCCACTGACCCGCGGGAGAGCAGCGTCCGCGCAGCTCATCGAGCTATCTTCGCGCAAACTGAGCAGGAGTTGCGCAGGTCCCGCCGCGCTCGACGGCTAGTAGAACGCGACGTCGTCGATGACGACGTCGGCGGTACAGGAGCTCGGCCCACCGGCGCTCGAGGGATCGACGATGAACGCCCAGGCCATCCGGGTGAGCTTGGACTTGTCGATCGGCGTCGCGGGGACACCGCGCGATTGGCCGGCGAAGGGCATCCTCAACGTCTGGGGCGCGGAGGTGATCTGGTCGGCCGTCAATCGGGTCGTGTGGGGACGACCTCCCGGCGCGGCCGTGCCATGCCTCGTAGGCGCCACTGACGACGGGTCGTACTCGAGGTGCGCGCTGTCTTGAGTCACCTGGGCGAGCGCGCACCCAGACACTGAGCCGCCGATCGAGAACTGCACCCCGGTGAATGCGCTCGCGTCGACGCAGTCTTGGAATAGGAAGTCCGCGACCAGCCTCTGGAGGGTCGAAAGCACGGGCGCGTTCACGGTGAGGTGGAGCGCTCCGTTCGTGGTAATGGCCGGAGCCGATTCCGGGGGACCGCCGATCGCCGCCGCGTGGACATCCGTGATGGTCGCGCCGCCGCTTGCGCCGTCGAAGCTCGTGATCAGCCCGCCGGTCGGGGCGGCCACGGTGTTGGAGGCGCTACATCCACGCACGCAATCCGACGCCGTCGCCGCACAAGCGGCGCGATAGTTTGCCGATGCCCGGCACGAAACGGGGACGGCGGGGTCGCTGCAGGTCGGAAGGCAGCCGGTCCCTGGGCAATGATAGAACCGGAGATCGTCAACCCAGACGTCGAAGGTCGTGCCAGGCGGGACGGAGAACTCGATGCTGACGAGGTCGCGAGGATTCCACGTCAGGGTGCCGCCGGCAAATTGACCGAACGCCGCGAACGGCACCTCGTACTCCACCCAGCCAGATCCGGGCGCCGTGATCGAGAACGCAAACGGATTGTTGCAATTGAACTGCGAGGGGGTGTCCTCGCAATGGCCGCCGAAGCTCGGGTCGTCGGTCTCTGGAGTTTGGAGGACCACGTCGACCGGCACCGTGCTCTTCAGCCAGAACTTGATGCCGTCGAGCGTCGTCGCGTCATAGGGCTGTTTAGCGAGGTACATGTTGAGTCCCATAACCGCGCCCCAGTCAGTGAAACCGGAGCCCGCGAGGTGGGCGGCATAGCGGCTGCTGCCCCGCCCCCCGGGGATCAACGTCGGGTCGAATTTTCCGGGCGGCGTCAGTTCGCCGGTGCTCGTGCCATCCGAAAACGTGTACCAGTGTCCGCTCCGCCCGTTCGAATCGCAGATGAAGCCGTCCCCGTCTTCCATGTCGTCGATCATCGGCTCCAACACGTAATCGTCGGCGACGCATATCGGCCGCGGCGTTCCCTCGTGGATGCCGAAGACGGAGTTACACGCGGTGCCGAGCGTGCCGCCTAGCATGGCCAAAGAGACCAGAGTGCGGCACCTCCCGCGCCAACGTCGCTGTCGGCCCATAGTCATAAACCGCCCCCAATCCCCGCCAGCACGGCGCCTGGAGCGGCCCCCAACGTGAATCGCATGGGGATAGATCCAAGGCGCCGCACCTCCTCGCGAGAGATAACGACTAGCTGATAGCCCTGTCCTGATGACGCCACGGCCGAAGTATAGCCAGGCTGGCGCGTTAGGCACGTGCGCAGTTCTTGCTCACCTGAGCGGGGATGGCTCAGCAGCTTCCGAATGCCCGAAAGTTGGGGACGCGCAGGGGAGGAGGAGCGGAGGCGATTTACTGGCCTTTCCGCGCGTCTTCGGATTGCTTTCCCTTGGCTCGCGTTTTGCTGAGGCCCCATGCCGGGACAAGAAGAAGCACCAAGGAAGAACCCAAGGAAGAACAAAAGGAAGAACAATGATCCATAGAACTACTAACAACCTGGTAACAATTATTTTGCTGCTTACGGCCCTTGGGCTGCAGGCGGCCTGCGCCTCCGATGGCGGCGGCGCGTCCGGTACCGGGGGCGGCACCGGCGGCACCGGCGGCAGCACGACGGGGAGCGCGGACGCCGGCGGCTCCGCGGCGGGGACGAACGGCTGCAGTGGCGACGGTCAGGTCGGCGGAACCAGTGGAACCATGACCGTCACGCTGCTCGGCACCGGGAGTCCGAACCCCTCAGCGGACCGTTACGGAAACAGCACGTTGGTGGAGGTCCCGGGGCTGCGGCTCGTGTTCGACCTCGGGCGCGGTGCCCCGATTCGTCTCTGGCAAAAGGAAATTCCGCTGGGGACCATCAACGCCCATTTTCTGACCCACCTCCACTCGGACCACATCAACGGGTTACCCGATCTGTGGATGACCGGCTGGATCCAGATCCCGTTCGGCAACCGGAAGACGCCGTTCGTGATCTACGGACCGTCGGGAACCGAACAGATGATGGCCAAATTGTGGGACGCCTTCTCCGAAGATCGGCGATTCCGCCTCGCGGACGAGAACCCGATCGAGGGCATTCAGATCGAGGCTCATGACGTCGGTCCCGGCCTCGTCTTCTGCCAGGCAGGTGTCTCCGTGTGGACTTTCGACGTCGATCATGGAGATCTCGTCAAGCCCGCCCACGGCTTCAAGATCTCCTACGCAGGGCACACGGTCGTCATTTCCGGCG
>JADGRC010000206.1 GCA_017881245.1 Pseudomonadota bacterium | reverse complement strand
TCAGCGCGGCTAGGGCACCGACGTTCCCGACCGTCCGTACGCGTCTTCCAACCTGACCACGTCATCCAATTCGGTCGTGGACACCTCGAAAACATCACAATCCTCGAGGGCGATCATGCGGTGTCGCAGCCCCGGGGTGATGTGGAACGCCTGGCCGGAATCGAGATCCGTGTGTTGCTCGGGCTCGCCCTCGTTGAAATGAACGAAGCGCATTCGACCGGACCACACCATCACCGTCTCGTCTTTTTGCCGGTGATACTGCAAGGACAGTTTCTCGCCCTTTCTGATATGCAGGACTTTGCCCACGTAGCGATCCGTCACGGCCCAGATCAGCTCGTGCCCCCAAGGTTTGTCGACTCTCCGCATCGTGAGCACGCACCCCTTCGCAACTTTCGTTCGTGGCGGATCAGGGATTCGAACCCCGGACCCGGCGCGTATGAAACGCCTGCTCTGACCAACTGAGCTAATCCGCCGGAATCAGTGTCCCGCGACCCCGTGGTCGCGGACGAAAAAGTCGCGGCGATTTTGCGCATACACGCTGCCCTGTCAAGTGTGGCGGCCGCAATGAACCGCATTGTTCGGCGCAACGTTCGGAATGTTAGTGAGTTCAAAAGCCGGCTCGCTGCGTGAATCTGAACCGGCGCCTTGACGCCAACAGGGCCGACCCCTATAACGCGCGAGGAGAATAATGAGGCTCTACAGCGGGAAAATCCCAACGATAGCGGGCGAAGTCGTGAAGACCCTAATTGACGCGGGCGACATCGCCGTTCTCGATCGGACGGAAGCGGAAATGGACGCGCAGGCGGTCCTAAAAGAGTATCTGCGCCTGGATCGCGAGATCACCGAGCGGGCCAAGGACATCCTGCAGAAGCGCGGGCTGCCTTACGAGCAATTCGGAAAGGTGAAGCGGACGCTGGCGCACGAAAAGGGGATGGGTCTGGGCGAAGAGGGCCTCGAATGGATGACGAATCAGATGATCGAATCGTTCATGCAGTCGCCCCACGTCGAGGAGATCTTTTCCGAGGACGGCGTCTTGCGAAAGCGCATGGCCGACATCCTGAAGAAGCACATGCTCGTGGATGAGGAGCTGGACGAGGAAGTGCGCCGCAAGATCAAGAATCTGGAAGAGGGAACCGCGACCTGGGAGGTCGAGTACACGAAGGTGCTCGACCAGATGAAGCGCAACCGCGGCCTCGGTTGATCACGTTTCGCGAGTTTCGCGATCGTCCGCCGAGAGAAAGCCCGCGCGATACCCGCTGAAGGTGCCCGCCAGGATGGCGGCGCGCGCGCCGCGTGTGAGGTCGAGGTAGTGGCGCAAGTTGTGAATCGTCGCCAGCCGGTAATAAAGCAGTTCCTTGGCGTGGAAAAGGTGCGCCAGATAGGCCCGACTGTACGACGCGCAGCATTCGCAGGGGCACCCTTCCTCGACGGGCAAGTGGTCTTGCCGATGTCGCGCGTTCGCGATGTTGAGGCGCCCGCCGCGGACAAATAACTGGCCGTTGCGCGCGTTTCGGGTGGGCATCACGCAATCGAACATGTCGATCCCGGCGGCGATTCCCGTCAAAATGTCCCGAGGCGTTCCGACACCCATCAGGTACCGCGGTCCAATCGGCATCTCGGGCGCGATGACGCCGACGACCTCGTGCATGATCTCCGGAGGCTCGCCGACTCCCAAACCACCGAGGGCCAGCCCGTCGAAGGGAAGTTGGGCGAGCTCGGCCAGATGGGCGCGCCGCCGGAGGATATCCACCCCGCCCTGCACAATCCCAAAGCGGAGCTGGCCGGCGGGGCGCGCCACCGCCAGCGAACGCGCGGCCCAGCGGGTGGTACGGGCGATCGCGCCGTCCAGCTCGGCGACCGGCGCGTCCGACGGCGGGCATTCGTCGAACGCCATCGCGATATCGCTGCCGAGCGCAGCCTGAATCCCCATTGCGACCTCGGGCGTCAAGCGATGTTCGGATCCATCGATGTGCGACCGAAATGTGACACCGTCCTCGTCCAACTTCCGCCGGTCGCGCAGACTGAACACCTGGAATCCGCCCGAATCGGTCAGAATCGCGTGCGGCCAGGCCATGAACCTATGCAGGCCGCCCTGATCGCGCACGCAATCCGCACCGGGACGCAGCGCCAGGTGATAGGTGTTTCCCAGGATGATCTGCGCGCCGAGCACGGCCAGATCACCACTCGACAACGCCTTCACGCTGGCTTGCGTTCCCACCGGCATGAACACCGGCGTTTCCACGTCGCCGTGAGCCGTTCGTAAAACCCCGGCGCGTGCCCCACCGTCGGTCGCATCCAGACGAAAGAGACTCACGGACTTCCCCGAATCAACATCGCGTCACCATAGCTGTAGAATCGATATCCCGCGGCGATGGCCTCGGCGTACGCCGCCAAAATCCGTTCGCGTCCCGCGAAGGCGGACACCAGCATCAGCAGTGTCGACCGGGGCAGGTGAAAATTCGTGATCAGATCGGTCACGACGAAAAAGGGCTCCCCCGGTCGAAGGAACAGGCGACTGGAAGCTACCCCCGCTGCGACGCGACCGTCGTTCCGCCGTGCCGATGATTCCAGGGCGCGTACCACCGTGGTCCCAACCGCGACCACGGGGCGGCCGGCACGCCGGGCCTCATTCACGGCGTCCGCCGTCGGCCCGGAGATCTCATACGACTCGGCCTCCATCTCGTGGTTCTCGACGACATCGACCTTCACCGGGCGGAATGTCCCCAAACCCACGTGCAAGGTCAACCGCGCGATCTCGTGTCCCACGGTCTGCAGATGTTTCAACAGGTCGGAAGTGAAGTGCAAACCGGCGGTGGGAGCCGCGACGGCGCCAGCCTTGGTGGCGAAAACCGTCTGGTAACGCTCACGGTCCAAGGCCCTCGCCGCCTCAAGTCCCGCCGCCGCGTCCGCGACCGCGGTCCCTCCGCTACGCTTGCGCGCGATCTCGATGTACGGCGGTAAAGGCAACTCCCCCACTTCATCCAACACGCTCATGACCCGCGCGCCTGCGGGAACGCGAAGACAAATCTCGACCGCTCCCGCCGAGCCCCGCCGTTTGATCTCGGCGTCGAGGCCGCCGTCGAAGGACAAATGCGTTCCGACCGCCGCCCAACCCAGATTGCGACCCAGCGCCTCCCAGTGCATTTCGGAGCCGTCCTGGGACTGTTGCACGCAACGTGTCAGTAGCAATTCGATTGAACCGCCCGTGATCTTTCGGCCGCGAAGGCGCGCCGGGAGCACGCGGGTATCGTTCAAGACGATCAGGGCCGCGGACGGCAGGTGCTCGCCGATCCTGGAGAATTCCGTGTGGGTTGGGCTTCCCGCGGTGCGTCCGATGCACAACAGACGGCTGCCGTCCCGCCGCGTCGCGGGGAATGCCGCGATGCGATCCTCCGGCAGGATGTAGTCGAACTCGGCGGTCCTCACAGGTAATCCCGTTGCCTTTGCAAGCGCCCAGACTACAATGCCGGAGAATCGCCTACATGAACATCATCAATGCTCACATGCGGTCCGTAGCGGAGTTCCTGGATCGCTACCTGTCGGATCTTCCAACGGGCGGGCTTTTCATTCCAACCCGGAAGCTCGCGACCATCGGCGAGCCGGTCGTGGTTTCGCTGCGGCTCGGTCCACGCGGTGGCACGGTGCTGATGCGGGGCACGGTCGCCTGGCGGCGTCCCGGCAAGCATCGCACGAAGACCCAGGCCGGAATTGGAATTGAATTTTTGGAGAGCGAGACCAAAACGCGGGACTATCTGCTGGCGGTGGCGCGGGGCGAAGCAATGGTGATGTCGGCCAGACGTCACCAACGTTTGCCGCTCGATTTCCCCGTGTTGTGGCAAGTTCCAGGTGCGCGCCAGGAGAACGCCGGAGTCCTGCGCGACATCGGTCGTGGCGGTGCGTTCGTCATGACCGAACAACCTCTGGAGGGCGGCACCGACGTGGTCCTGAAGATGGCCCCCCCGGGCGCCGAGGTGGCGATGCCCGTTTCCGCTCGTATCGCGTGGGTCAAGCCCGACAAGTCGCCCGAACCAGGATTTGGCGTGGCATGGAAGGCACGGGATGCGGGCGGCGGGCGCCGGATCAAGGAGCTGGTTCGACGGATGGAGCGGCTGAGCGGCGCCGTCGAACCCGCGCCGCCTCCGCCGGGAATCGCGACGCCCGAAGCGCGGCCCCAGGCTTTGTTCAGCGGCACCTAGCCTAGCCGACGTCCAACGCGTACAGGGTCCCCCCGTTTGACAGGATGTACAGGCGCCGCCCGTCGGAGTCCAACGTCGCCGCGGCGCAAATGCCTTGCCCCGGGTTGAAGATCTCCAGCAGATCGCCATTCGCTGCGTCGACGATGAAGAGCCCACCGCGACTGCCCGAGAACACGAGATAGCGCCCCATCGACACCGGCGCCGTCACGTCGCCAGCGTCCGCGAGGCCCTGCCGCCACAGGATTTGCCCATCCGTCGAGATCGCGTGCAATCCTTCACGGGGAGCGGCGAAATACAGCCGGCCGCCGATCAAGCTCAGCGGCCCGGCCCCTTCAGTTGGCAACCGCCAGCGAACTGCGCCGTCCTTGGCGTCGAGGCCGTAGACCCCGCCCGAATATGAGGCGGCATACACGGTCCCGCGATCCAAGATTGGCGTGGAATCGACGTCGACGAACTGATCGGACACGGCCGCCAACGATCGCGACCAGGTGATGTCGCCGGTGGCGGTTTGCAGTGACACCAGGTTTCCATCGGCGAAACCGATCAGCAGCTGCGAACCCAACAGCCGCGGCGATCCGTACCCGTGAATCGTAAATCCGTCGGGCGTCTCGCGTTCGTACTGCCACCTCCACTTTCCGGTCGTGGCGTCGAGCGCGATGACGCGATCCGCGGCTGTCGCGACGTACACAGTATCGGCTCCGATTTCGGCCTCGCGATCAATCTCGCCCTTGGCGCGATAGGTCCATCGCACCCTTCCGTCGTGCGGATCGATCGCGTAGAAGGAGCCGTCGTCGGCCCCGACGTAGACCTGTCCTTGTTTCGGGTCGAAACGCGCTGGCCCATCGATCCCCCCCGTCAAGGCAGTCGCCCAGTCGACGTGTCCGTCCGCGAGGCGAACACCGACGATGCTGCCCCCCCGCGAACCGATGACCAGATGATCACCCGCAAGCGCACCCGAAGCGCATTCTTCGGGTCGGGGCTCGAACAGCTTGTGGGCGTGCAGCTCCGTCCTCCAGCGAACATGTACGATCCCGGCCGGCGCCGCCCGTTCCTCGGTGGACTTGGCGTCGCGGACCGTAACGCTTGCGCAGGCGGACAGGCTCAACACGGCCCCGGCGAGACCAGCCAAGGCGTTCCACCCGCGCCGGGCAAGACGGCGCCTCGGCCACATAGCGCGCGGATTCACTTCGCCTCGATCGAGGCCAGGCGATCTGAAATTTCATCCTTCAGCCCGGTATCCGGAACTTTGGCGAGAATCTGCTTGTAGATCGTCACAGCGCCGGTCCGGTCGCCCTTGATCTCGGTCAGACGTGCTTTGTGGTAGAGCGCACGATCCTGATAGAAGCCGCCGAGTGCGGCCGCGTCGGACTCGAGCTTGCCAAAAGCGCCCAGCGCCTTGTCGATCTCGCCCTTGGCCTCGTACGCGTATCCCTGACCCTCGCGGGCCAGGAAGGCCAGGCGCGCGTCCAGACGGGCGTCCAATGCGGCCTGGTAGGCCGCCAGCGCGTCGTCGTAACGGGCGGCGGACAGCAAAGCAGCCCCCTTGATGACCAACGCCTCGGCCTTGAGCGACGGAGGTGCGCCGCTCGAAACGAACTGATCGACTTCCTTGAGGACGGCGCTTTCGCGCTCGGCCGAAGTCTTGAACCGCGGCACGTCGCCTTTGCGAGTGGCATCGTCCTTGGCATCGGCCCCATCCGTCAGGAGATCGGCATTCGCAATTTCCTGGACGCGAGACAACTGTCGCGCGGCGTCCAGGTGGCGGCTGCTTTCCCAGGTGTCAATGATGGCGGCGCCGATCACGACCACCGCCAGCGCCACCAGAGCAGCTATCGCGGGCTTCTGCCGGGGCGCCATGATCGCGACAATTCGCTGCCACGCATGCGTCCAGAAATCCACGAACTGGTCGGGGTGCTTCAGCTCCTTGACGATCTGCTTATGCTTGATTTTTGCCACGGGCGCGGATGGGCATAACAGAGCGACCCACTCGGGTCAACGACGGGCCGCACGGTTCATCCCGCGCCCGAGTGCCACGGGATGAACCGCGCCCGTCCGCCCAGGCGAGTCCTACCGGAAGAAGTACGTAAAGCCGACACCTCCCAATAGTTGGGTGGCCAGGCCAAATCCCTTGACCGTGGAAGTGTTGTTGAAGCTGTCTCCGAACACGATGGTCAACCCTCCGGTGAGATTAAGGGCGAAGTTGGGGGTCAGAAAGACGCGTGCCTGCATCCCAGGCTCGACCAAAGTGGCGGTCAGCGAGGCTCCAACACCCGAAGCCGTACGCACGCCGAGCCCGCCTCCCAGGGAGAAATCGCTGTTGGTTCCCACATGAAGGTGGTACCAACCGCGTGCGCCGAACTGGAACGTGGTCTCCGTTCGATTGGCGCCGGCGTCGAGACTGCTGAACCCCAGCAGACCCTCCACGTGAAACCGCCGCATATCGTATACGACGTCGAGGCCCGTCAAGCCGGCCACAAAAGTGGCCGCGCCTACACCCAAACCGGCGCCCGCACCCGACGTCACGGCGGTCGTTGCGACGGGTGGCGACGCTTCGGGTTGTGCGTGAACAGTGGCGGGCACCGCTGGCGTCAGGGCCAACAGGGCAAGCGCGGATGAGAGTTTGAAAATGGATCGCTTCATTGATGAACCTCCTGGGTGCTTCCTTGGGGAATGACGTGAGACCAAGAACGCGCGCACAAGATGCACGGAGTCACACGCCCGGTCATTGCCTTGGGGGGGCATTCAATCACGAAGGTGGCCGGGCGGCTCGTTTTCATTTGTGAATGCGCATCGATGGAAATAGCGGCCGTCCTCGCCGCGGAGAACCTTGGGGGCCCACGCAGGCGCTTGCCTCATGGTAAGAGCGGCAAGGGAAACTCGACATGATCCGTTTGGTTGTCAACGCCGAGGAATTCGGCGCAACGCCCGCGGGCGACCGCGACACGCTGAGAGCCCACCGGGACGGCGTCGTCACCAGCACCTCGATACTGGGAAATTGCGAGGACATCGGTCGAGTGTGTTCGGCCCTTTCCGAGGCGCCCCTCCTCGGCACTGGATTGTCATTGGCCCTAATCGGGGGAGCGCCGATTGCGAAGGTCGAGGAGATCCCCGGGCTCTTATCAGCGGATGGCAAGTTGCGAACCAGTCCCGCGGCGTTCGCCATCGACTGGTTCAGGAATTTGATTTCGCCGGAACAGGTCGAGCGCGAAATGGAGGCGCAAATAATTCGAGCGGTCACCGTGGGGTTGCCGATTGACCACCTCTGCACGCGCGGCCACCTGGGGTTCCTGCCCGGCGTTGGTCAAATCCTCGAGCGCGTTGCGCGACGCCACGGCATCGTCGGTATCCGCACCAGCGTCGAATCGCCGACGCTCGCATGGTTCGCGGATCCAAGGCGAGGAATCGAGGCGGGCATCCTCGGCGGCCTGTCCTGGCTCACGCGCAAGCGGCTCGGCTCGCTTCGACACGGCCCGCAGACGTGGGGCTACCTTGAGTCCGGACGCCTCGACGAAGTGCGGATCATCGAGATCATCGGCCGCCTGACGCCAGGAGCGCACGAGCTCATCTGTCATCCCGCCCCTCCGACCGATGGCACCAACGAGTCCCGCGAGCTAAGAGCCTTGACCTCGACGAAAGTAAAGACCGCGCTCGATCGTCGCGGCATCGTGCTTTGCCGCTGGCGGGATCTTTTCTAGTGCGTCTTCGCCGCCGCAAGGGACCTGGGAAGGCCCCCTGCGAGACCCCCACAGAGTTGCTCGACGGCGAGGCCGCGGCTTCGCCGCCGCAAGGGGCCTGGGAAGGCCCCCTGCGAGACCCCCACGGAGTTGCTCGACGGCGAGGCCGGTCCAGCAAAGCCGGACCTTCCCGTGCTTGGATTGACTACTCGATCGCCTGAGATGAAGACTCGCCTTATGCGTCAACATGTCGATCGAGCAAGGCATCTCGTGCGCCCCCGCCTTCCATTGTTCGTGGTCTGGTGTGTCTGCATGAGGATCTCGCGACCCGCGTTCGGTTCACGCTCACCTCGGGCGCCCGGGCTCGGGTTCCTGTTGCTGGCTGCATCCTGCGCATCCATGTCGAATGGGTCCATCGAGACCGGCTCGACATCCGATGCGCGATACCCCCGCCGCCCCTCGGGTTGCGACCTTGCCATCTACTTCACCCCCGTTCCTGGAGTCGCCGTATGGGACGATCTGGGTGTTGCCGAGGCGGCATGTCATATCAGCGATCCGATCGCGGAATGTCTGCGCCGCCTGAAGAGCGAAGCGTGCCAGCTTGGAGGCGACATGATCTACAACGTCCCACGCAAGCCCCTGCGACCGCGCGATCAGGTACTTCTGTACCGCGGACAGGTGGCGCACACCCGCGCGGGCACGCCCAAGAAAATCGAGGATCCGGATCTGCCGCCTCCCGCGTCGGCCGAGGAGTCATCCGGGCCCGTCTTACCGCTTCCCTCCGGTGGAACGGGAACGGAGACGACTCCTTCTGCGCCGACCATCGAGGGGAAACCGCCGGATCGAACGCCAACGGTCGGGCCGCGGGACGTGTATTGATTTCGCCCCGGTCAGCCCCGGGTGGTGGCGGGGCAGAGGTCATCGACGCCCTCGGTTTTTAGGCGGCACTGTAGCCGGCGCGTGGACGGCGGCCCGATCCGGGCCTGAACAAGATTAGTCGTTGTGCGGCCAGGAAGATTCGAACTTCCGACCCCAGGTTTCGTAGACCTGTGCTCTATCCAGCTGAGCTATGGCCGCAATCGAGGAGGACACGTATGCCGTGACCCGCACCCGTCGTCAAGCGCGCGTCCGCTCCCCCTCCCCGGACCCGCACATTTTCGGGCCGGCGGGGTCGTGGGTCTGCGGAGAGGGAGGGATTCGAACCCTCGATACAGCTTTAGGGCCGTATAACGGTTTAGCAAACCGCCGCCTTCGGCCTCTCGGCCACCTCTCCAGATTTCTGTGTCGCTCATTCCGTAACACGGAGCGCCGGCGAGCGCCACTCAAGGGGCCCCGCCGCGCGCCAGGGTCCGCGAGACCGAGCTGTGCTAAGCAGGAGATCACACCCGGAGAGGTGGCCGAGCGGTTGAAGGCAGTGGTCTTGAAAACCACCGCGCGAAAGCGCCGCGGGTTCGAATCCCGCCCTCTCCTCCCCTTGCCCCGACTATCATTGCGCCCGACAACGAGCGTGCGACAGGTGCGCGGCGTCGCGATCGTCGTCGGAATCGTCCTTGGCGTGCCACCGTCGGTGATCGCCGCGGCGCCGGTTCCCGATCTCGCCGCCACGGAACCGTCTGCTCCCGCGCGTCCCGCCGGTGACACCGCCGTGGAAATCGGCCTCAGCCGCCCGGCCCTGGAAGTGGACACCGTGGACGGAACCCTCTTGAACGGGGCCAGCGTGACCGGAATGCCGCTGGTGGTCGATTTCTTCGCGACGTGGTGCCAACCATGTCACCGAGCCCTCACGGACATCCTGGCGGCGCGCGAATCGTTCCGTGCTGCTCGGGTCCACTTCGTCTTCATCGATCTGGGCGAATCACCGGACGTCGTGCGCAAGTGGGCTATGTCGACCGGGATGATGTCCGGTGGAAATCTTCCGCGCGACGTCACGATTGCCACGGATCCCTTCGGCGTGGCGGCGCACCGGTGGGGCGCCCGCCGCCTGCCCACCACCTACATCGTGGATGAAAACGGCGTGATCAGGCATATCAACCGCGGATGGGGGCCCGGTTATCGCGCCCGGCTCCTGCGCTGGCTACGGGACGTCGACGTCGCTTCCAGGCCGACCGGTGGCTCGACCCCTGCGCCCGCTCCGGCGTTTCCCTGATGCTCGGCCTCGCCCGCGCCTCCCGGCGCGCCCGGCGAGTCTATGAGGGTTCCGACGTTGGGATCGACCACCGATGCTGGAGGTACGGCACTGGCGACGGGCATGCGCGATTCCTCGCGGCGATCACGGTCATTGCGCCGTTCGCTCGGGACCCGCCAGTCGACTGCCTGCGATCGTTCCTTCAGGAATTCTTCAGGATGTGGCAACACCAGCGCAACGCGCAGGACCTCGTCCATGTGCTCGACTAGGCAAACGCGCACCGCCTTGAGCACTTTCTTGGGAATGTCACGGAGGTCCCTGGCGTTTTCCTTGGGCATGATGACCGTGGTGATGCCCGCGCGGTGGGCCGCCAAGATCTTCTCCTTGAGGCCGCCGATTGGCAGGACGCGTCCCCGCAGCGTGATCTCCCCGGTCATGGCCACGCTCTTCTTGACTGGCACGCGCAACAGCGCGGACACCAACCCCGTACACATCGTGATCCCAGCCGATGGACCGTCCTTGGGGATGGCCCCCTCGGGCAGGTGGACGTGGATGTCCGCCCGCGAATAGAAATCGCGATCCAACCCCAGGGAAGGCGCGCGCGACCGCACGTAGCTCATGGCCGCCTGCGCCGATTCCTGCATCACGTCGCCCAGCTTCCCGGTCAAGACCATCTTGCCCTTGCCCGCGACGATCGACACTTCCGTCTGCAAAAGGTCGCCTCCGTGCATCGTCACGGCCAGCCCGTTGACCAATCCGATTTCGTCCTCTCCTTGATTCTTCCCGTGACGAAAGCGATGCGGCCCGAGAAACCGTGGCAGTCGCTTCGGTGTGATCTTCCAGGAGCCTTTCGCGTCCGGCGCCGTACGATCGCTGCGGGCGCTCTGACTTCGCTCGGCGACCACGTCTCTGGCGATTTTGCGGCAAACGGTCGCGATTTCCCGCTCGAGATTTCTGACCCCGGCTTCCTTGGTGTAGTAGTGAATCACGTCACGTAGGGTGTCTTCGCCGAGTTCGACCATCACCGAATCGATGCCGTTGTCGCGCTTCTGCTTGGGCACCAGATACCGCTCGGCTATCGATATCTTTTCAAACTCCGTGTAGCCGGGCAGCTGGATAATCTCCATGCGGTCGGCAAGTGGGATGGGGATGCCGTGCAGGTAGTTTGCCGTGCACACGAACATCACGTCCGACAGGTCATAGTCCATGTCCAAATAGTGGTCGTTGAACGTCGCGTTCTGCTCCGGATCCAGAACCTCCAACAAGGCCGCCGAGGGATCGCCACGAAAATCGGTGGACATCTTGTCGACTTCATCCAACAAGAAGACGGGATTCTGCGTCCCCGCCTTCTTCAGCGATTGTATGATCTTGCCTGGTAGCGCCCCAATATACGTGCGCCGATGCCCGCGAATCTCGGCCTCGTCGCGAACGCCCCCCAAG
>JADGRC010000205.1 GCA_017881245.1 Pseudomonadota bacterium | reverse complement strand
TGGTCCGCTTCGCCCGTTTCTGCCTTACTCCGTCCGGCTGCGCCCCGTCTCGCGAGCTCCGACAACGCCGGATCGCGCCTTACCATCGCGTCGACACGCGCCGCGACTCGCGCCAGCCGACGTTGCGTGGTCGATACCGACAGACCGTGCATGTGGGCCACCCCGGCGAGCTCCATTCCTTCGATATACCTGGCCACGAACAGCGACCGACCTTGGCCACCGACGGCATCCAATATTGCGTAGTAACGCCTGACGGCGTCGCGCGCCTCTCG
Source organism: Pseudomonadota bacterium (assembly GCA_017881245.1). GTDB lineage: Bacteria > Myxococcota_A > Polyangia > Fen-1088 > Fen-1088 > FEN-1088. The sequence goes on along the minus strand of JADGRC010000205.1, from coordinate 4,497 downwards.
TTCCGAGCTTTCGACGCCCGGGTGTTCGGGCGGCGCCTCGGGTACGGCGCCGCTATCCGTCAATCGCAACCATCGGCGCAGCCAGCGACGACGCAGATCCTTTTGGGCCACGCGCAGGCAGATTGCGAACAGGAAACCACGAACGGCGGCGGGTTCCCTCAATCCACCGATACGATGAAAAAACCGGAGGAAAACCTCCTGGGACAGATCGTCCTCGTCCAGACCGGGGCCGAGTATCCTCCGGAGGTGTCCCCGAACCATCGGCTGAAACCGTGTCCACGCCGCTTGCGACGCGCCTTTGTCGCGCCGGATCAGCGCCTGGGCCAGTTCCGCGTCCGAGGTCGAGGGCTCCGGGGCGGAATCCCCCCGAAGCAGGACGAGGCGGGCGACCGATCCCGGGGTGGACGGTGACATCGAGAGCAATTCAGATTGATTCGAGGAAGGCCACCAGGTCGTCGAGCTGGGCTGGGGTCAACTGGGACGTCTTGCCGTGCAAATCGCCACCGCCGCAGCTCTTGTTCGTGAACCGCCCGGCCAGGGTCGTCGCGCAACCGTTGTGCATGTAGGGTGCGCGCCAGCCCACGCCGCGCAATGACGGCACCTGGAACTGCGCCGACGTGCCGACATCGACGGTCGCGTTGTTGGTGAGGGTGGTGCCCGCGTGACACGTGGCGCACCCGATGGCGCTGTTGTTGAACAGGGCCCGGCCGCGCACCACCTGCGCGTCAGCCGCCGATCGCAACGGAGTGTTGGTTGGGACCGTGTCGATCCATTTCAGGGCCGCCATCGTGTGATCGGAGTCCTCGTGAGGCCCGGACATGCGCCCTTCGAAGACGGTCTGCATCAGCTGCGGAAAATCCGTCAGATCTCCGGTCCAATGGTAAGGCGCGGTGGCGCTTATGCCGCCCGAGAGGTCCTGGGTTCGGCGCATGCCCGCGCAAGCAAAGTCCCAGACGCGACCATCCTCGTGGCCCTCGGGATGGCACGACGCACACGCCAGGCCGCCTCCGCTGTTGCTGTGGAACACGGCGTGGCCCGTGTCGGCACGACTCTCCTGCGAAAGGGATACGGACCTTACGGTGCTCATCGCGGTCGACACGAACCACAGCGCCGCCGGCTCACGGGTCTGAACGATCACCTGATCCGTTCCCGCGAACGCGACCGATATGGGTTCAAGGGGTTCGGCCGGGAGATCCACCCCGCAGTCGCCGGCAGCCCCGCCGAAACCGCCAACTCCACCCTGCACCCTGACGCCCGCACCGCCAACGCTCGACGCCCCTGCGACGCCAGCCACGCCGCCGACGCCACCCGCCCCGGCGACGCCTGCGGCGCCAGCACCCACCGACATCGCTCCAGTTCCATTGTTGCCACCGGAGCTACTCGAACCTCCGACTCCTCCGCTACCACTCGTGCCAAAAGACCCGCCGGCAGAGCCCCCCATCGTGGGACCGCAGCCGAAAAGATTGAGGCTGGGATCCACGCACAAACCGTCGCAGTTGTTGAAACCCATCGGACAGAGGCCGTTGGCATCCACCGGAAAGATGGCCGTCGGTGCCGTCGGTGCCGTCGGGCAAATCGGCGTTGAGGACGGACCGTGTACATCATCCATGCCGCAGCCACCTTCCCACTCACCCGCCACGTCATCGACCTTGGCGATGAACAGCCGACGCGCACTGCCCGGCCGTGCATGACCATTTCCCGCCGCCACCATGGCCACGCGCATACCGTCGTTTGAAACCGCGATGTCAACGGGCAGCACGAATCCCGGCATGGCAGGTCCAGCCAGCGGTCTTTCCCCCGCTCTCATCTTGGTCACGGACGTGTGAACGATGGTGTCGCACGGCGACAGACCGCCGTAGCCACCGGGGCTGTTGCCAACTTCCCCGTCGAGGCCGCGTTGATGAACCATGACCGCGCCGCCACCGGGCTTCGACACCATTCGCCAAGCCACGGCGGGACCGAAGGGACTGCCGCTGTGAACCTGGGTGTTCGCAAATGAAGTTGGCGAGATCGTTTCGACGACGGTACCGGCCGCGTCCAGAACAATGACCTCCGCCGAGCGGAATCGGCTGACCATGACGCGCGAGCCATCAACCACGACGTCCCGCAAGTCGGATTGAAGCGCCAGCGCACGCTCGGGCGTGCTTCCCGTTCGCGTGAACGTGAGCAACTCGCCGCCCGCGCAGGCGACCAGCAATCGATCGGCGTTCGCATCGTACGCCAGGCCGCGCGGCAGTGCGCAGACGGACCGGCGCATCGTGACCTTGCCTGCGACGGGATCCAGTGTCGCCAAGGCCCCGGCGTTCCTGAGAATCACGTGTACCAAGCCCGTCGCGTCCTCGACCAGTCGGCCCGGCTGATCGTGAAGATTGAGGGGGATGGATGCTCGGACCATGGAGGCCGAGAGATCGACGACATACACGCGGTCGCGATCGGCGTCGGCCGCGACCGCCGTGATGCCGTCGCGCAGCACGATGAGCGTGCCTCCACTGATCGGGGGCGGCGCATCAATCGGGGAGACGATGCCATCAAAGACGGGCGCGCTTGGGGTCATGAGTCCGGGGGGAAAGGCCTTTCCCGGGAAGCCCGCGGTGCCGAGCGATGAAGGCATGCCGTTCGGGCACGAACTGCCGTCACTAACCACCATGGTGCCCCCCGAAACCACCATGGTGCCCCCCGAGAAGCCTCCGGACCCAGGGACGACCGGTCCCGGCGCCTCGCCAAGTCCGTCGACTTGGTTGGTGCCACATCCGATAGCCATGCCGAAAGCCGCAAAGAGCAATGGGGCGACGTAGGGAGGGCAAAGGCGAGAGCCACGCATCATCTTGAAACTCCTTTTGAACTCGTCCATTAACAAACTTTGCTCATGTGCTTCGGTTGGCGCGGGTGCCACAAGGTAGTCCCCCAAAGGGGGACAAACTGGTCACAAAATCGCGTCCGGCTCAGAATCTCAGCTCCACGCCACTCGACAGCGTGACACCAGGGTTGCCCGCGCGGCCGAGTTCCTGTCCACCGAGCGCGACCGCCTGCGTGGGCGTGAGCACGAACATCCGAAGGTCCAAGAAGACACCAACATCTTGACGCAGGTTGGCGACCACGCCGGCCGACCAGGAGAGAAGCCACGAGAAGGCGCTGGCACCGCCCGACGGCGGTACAAACGCGGCACGAGTGCTTGCGAAGGACCCGGACCCCGTTCCGTCGACGTGGATGTGGTACACGCCGGCGCCGATACCTGCCCGCAGCACGAGAGACTTCCAGAACAGGCCCAGCAAATCCGCCTGCACGGTCGCCATCTCCTGACGGATCGAGGCGGTTCCAAACATGCCATTCTGATCAGGTCCGAACGCGGGACCGTCGAACACGAAGGACAGCAGCACGTGTTTCGATGTGCGCCGGCCAATGCTCACGGATGGTCCGTAAGCCGTTTGTAGGCCGGAAAAACCGCCGATGACCGCGATGCCCACGTTCATTGTGACATTGTGAGGTCCGGCGGGGACGGTGGCTCGACCGTCGTCCCCCGCGGCAATTGTCGGCCCCGGAACCGGCTCTGGATCTGGCTGCTGCTCGACCGGGCCAGTTGGAACTCGCGGCGCTTGGGGAGCTTGGGGACCGGGGGCGTCTCCCACCGGAGCGACGTCGGCCTCTTCGGGACGCATGGCCTTTAAGAGCTCGACGGTGCGAATGGCCAGAGCGGCGGGTTCCCACCGCGCATCGCCGCCCGCTAGCCGTTGGGCGCGCCCGCGCTCGTCGCTGATGGCCACCAATGTCCCCGCCCCTCCGGATTCGAAACTGTCACCTGCCCACACCTCGACGGCACGCCTGTCGTTGTCGTGTCTCGCGACGAGCACAACGGCGGACAGGCGCACTCCCGCGACGGGGAGGCAACCAGAATCTACCGTAGAGCACGTGAGGACCATCACCGGAACACCGATCGCGACCAGCTCGGCGATGATGCGCGTGACGATCTCCTGGGAAATGCCGTCCGGATCGGGCGTCCTGACGACGGCGACAACGTGCCTTTCTCGTAGTCGCTCCACGCTCGTCGTACGCGCGGTGTCGACCACGCTCGTGGTACCTGTTGCGCGGCCCGTTCCCCCAAACGGGCCTCCACGACCCGGCCCTCCCCCAATCGGGCCCCCACCAACCGGGCCTCCACGAAGCGCCCCTCCACGAACCGGGCCTCCCCCAATCGGGCCTCCCCAACTTTGCGCGGCCGCGCTCAGGTCCGCGGCGGCGACCGGTGTTCCGCCAAGAATCAGCGCCAGCACCGCGGACATCGCCCCAGGACTGAACATTCGCAATAGACATAGTAGTCGCCCGGCTCGGCCCTCAACAGGTCAGAATTCTCTCGATCGTTCTCGTTCAGCAGGGGCGGCGGCTATAATGTCAGCGCCTTGTTGGTGGAAATCGACCGCGTCAGCAAGACATTCGCCGGTCGGAGGGTGCTCGATGACGTCTCGTTGCGGGTCGACCGGGGCGACACGGTTGTGGTCACCG
>JADGRC010000204.1 GCA_017881245.1 Pseudomonadota bacterium | reverse complement strand
GCAAGTCGATTGTCGTCCCCCATGTGCGAAAGCACATTCATCAATGTGCATGTGTGCCAGTCGGGGACGACGCGCTGGCGTTGACCATCGGCTTCGCCACCGATCTGGCCTTGGCCCCGTCGCTGGCGCCCTTGGGCGTGGCGGCCGCGACCGCTGACCGCGGCCGTTCTTTCTCGTCGAGAAACGCGGTCACCCATGCCAGGGGCGCGTTCCAGTTGATCGTCACCTCGTTGACGGACCAGGCTCCCCCGTGGTCCATGAAACACTTCTGCGGGGCGCATCCGGTCAGCCCCGCCGCCTGGACGTAGGGGTCCTGCAGCTCCGAGTTCGCGCCGCCCGACAAGACGCCCGGCGGAGGCTTGGGATACTTGCCGTTCGTCTGATGACACCAGAACCGGTGGTACGGATTTTCGAGCGGCCGCTCGCCGTACCCGGTGACGTAACTCTGATCGAGGGCGTTACGCCCGAGGATGTAGTCCATCGCCAGCGCCACGCCGTTCAGGTACTTGACGTCCTTCGTCAGATCGTACGCCAACCCCATCATCAGCCCGTTGTTGGCGACGAACGACGTTGAGCCCCACGGGTATCCCTTTGCCGGTACGCCGAACGGCAACCGGTAGCCTTCCTTGGCGGCAAGGTCCGCATAGGTATCGGCCACCGCGATGATGTTCTTCCTGATCCCGGCGACGTCTTCCTTGGCGAGTCCGTTCGGCACGATGGCCAGTGATATGGACCCCAAGGCGCGCGTATCGCCCCACGTCATCGACGTGAACATGCCGGGGTTGTCGTCCCAGGGGGCGGTCACCTGCTTGAAATGCTCCGAATGGGTGACGACGTCTTTGTATTCGGGCTTCTTGGTGGTGATGAACAGCTCCGATGCCGCCCAGTACACATCGTCATCGAGATGGGCGTCGTCATAGGCCCCGCCCCCGTCGCCGGTCTTCGGGGCATAAATTTCGGGGTTGGCTCGCGCCGCCCGCCACGCGCGCTCGGCGGCGTCGAGACATTTCGCGGCGAACGCCTTGTCGATGGTCCGCCAGATGCGCGCCCCTTGCGCCGCGTTTGCCGCGAGATTCAGCGTGGCGGCCGTGCTTGGGGGCTGCAGGTATCGTGGGATGGGATCGTCCTGAGGGGCCATCACATCCGGTGCCCATTTCTGATCGTGGACCTTGTGATGGACCATTCCACCCAACTTCTCGCCGTCGGGAACTTGCATCTTGATTTCGAATTCCAGCTCCCATCGCGCTTCGTCCAGCAGATCCGGCACGCCGTTCTTGTTCTCGGGGATGTTCATCGTCCCATCGGCGAATGCGGCGGCCGAATGGGCGAGCAAGTTGGACCGCTCCCATAGGTTCAGCAGTGTCCACACCGAAATTCCACCGTTGACGACGTATTTTCCCTGGTCGCCCGCGTCGTACCATCCGCCGCTTACGTCCAGCGAATAATTGCAACCCGGGCCGGCCGGGCTGGGCGTGCATGTAACACTGGTGTCGCCGCGGTTCGGTTTCACGCCGATATGCCCCGCGGGCCGCACCAGGCTCGGATCGCCGGCGTACGGCATCTCGATCGGGATCCCGCTGCGGGTTTGATAGTAGTAGGCCAGAGCGTCGTATCTGAGGCGGGAGTAGATGTCATTTCGGATGTCGAAGGGGTGGCTGATGCCGCCGGCCGCCCGCAGCGTGAAGCCTGTTCCTTCTTTCGTGAAAGCCGAGAAATCGGCGATCGAAACCTGGTCGCCCGACGCGCGATCCAGTCCGAACGGGATCGTCGTTCCGGAAGCGACCACGTGACTCGCAGAATCAACCAGCTCCCACGGAACGGCGTTGGGGTTCTTGACCGTCGCTACCTTGACCAGGCGCGGAAAGTATCCGACCTGATTGACCAGGACGACCGGTATCGGGGACGCGTGGGCATCCTGCTGCTCGGCGAATTCGGGATCATCGATGCGCGCGTCGTCGACGCAGACCGAAAACGGAACCTTGGCCCTGGCCAGCGGACCGCCCACGTGGAATGCCATCTCGATGCCGGCATTGTCCTCGCCCTGCATCAAGAACGTTCCCGCGAACACCTGCGGTTCTGTTTCGACGTCGAACAGCAGCTTCCAAAACTCGCGGTAGGGTACCCCTCCATCGCCGATCTTCAGGTACGCGCGGGTCTTCTCGGTGGCGTGCATCCTGAACTGCACGGCGTATTTGTGACCCTTTCGCAACAGCAGGTTCTGCTGTCGCAGGTGAACGTCCCAGCGGTTGACACCCTTGTTCTTGACCTCGATACACAGCTCGCCCCCGTTCACGTAGGTGCGCCCGTCGCCGGGGGCAGAGAACGACGCGGTCCAGGGCAGGATCTTAGTCCCCTGGTTGAAACTGGAGTTCTGAATCAGGTTGTGGCCGACGAGAGGCGCCGGAGCCTGTGCTGGGGGGAGCCCGGCTGCCTGGCCGACGGGCCTGCGTGGGGTCGGGCGACAGGAGGTGCCTATCGTCAAGGTGGCGAGGAGCGGGATGAGCAACGTGGCAACGCCGAAGCGGCATTCACGGCTCGTACCTGACACGGCGGGGGGCAACACGGCTTTTGTCATTGGTTCCTCTTCGGGGGTCTTGCGGAGGGACAGGGTCCAGAGAATCACACGACAAGGGCTGGAGGCAAGCCTTGCACGAATCGGGGGGGGAATCGCGCGCCGCGGTCGCGGCTGTTGGCGACATGATGCATGGTGTTCGGTTACTGCCTCTGCTATTCGTTCCCATATTGTCGTTCGACTGTTGCTGGTGTTCCATGACGAAGGTGTTGTTTTGCCTTGCCGCGATGCTGGCGTTCGGGGCATGTGCGAGCCACCGCGGTGCCAATGGGGGCGTCCACCCCGCCAAGTACCCCGCCCGTCCGCCTCACTGCGCGTTGTCGCTGGTACACGCGCCCGTCCCCGGCGTCCCTGCCTGGGACGATCTTGGCACGGCCGAGGTCACCTGCCACATCGACATTGGCCTGCCGCAGTGTTTGGAACGGTTCCGTGCCGAAGTCTGCCGCATGGGCGGAGACATCGTGTACGACCTTCCCGAAAGGCCGAGCCGCCCGCGCGAGCAGGCCGTGGTCTATCGAGGGCGCGTTGCCCATACGCATCCACAACCGGATGTGCCGGACCGCTTGAGCCGAGGCGTGGCCCCGGTGGCAACCAGCGCGACGGCGGATCGCGATCCCGATGCGGGCGGGCAGGGCGGCCGCGTCGATGCAGGCGCTCGGGAACTCGCGGGCGGGTTCTGACCGCGCGGCGCATCTGGAAAGGTCAGGTTTGCCGCGGCGGTGCCCCATCCCTGTCGACGGGGCCAAGAGTTAGTCAGTAAAGCAGGGCGTTCCGCGCGAGCCCGACTGTCACCCGTACGACAATCCGAAACCGTATTCGAAGAGCGGCGCGTATCGCGCGTCACCGACGTTGATCGGGACGTCGGTCATGTTGCGCGGCCACGAGCACGAAAGCTTGCCGGTCGGCTTGGTCGCGCCGAACAGAACATCCGCCACGCCGTCCCCTTCGGTGCCCGGCAGCCACACGACCAGCAGGGCATTCGCGGCGTCGAGCACATCCCCCAGGATCAACGGACGACCCGTGATCAATACGACGATCATGGGTTTGCCGCTGCGTTTGGCCGCCGCTACGAGCGCGACATCGTCCGGCGACAGGACCAGATTGGTGCGATCGCCACTTTCCTCGGCGTAGGGCTCCTCGCCGACCACCACCACGACCGCGTCGGCGCGCTCGGCGCCGGCTGCGTCCTTGGAAAAATCGACGCGGGCCTCGCCGACCACCCGCGCGATGGCCTGCCGAATGGTCGTGCCGGGGGTGGTCGGGCCCCGCCGACCGCGCCAACCGACCGTCCACCCACCGCACTGAACGCCGATGTCGTCGGCTTTTCCGCCGCACACATGGATGCGCGCTTCTTTGCGCAAGGGCAGGGCGCCGGCTTCGTTCTTCAGCAGCACGGCGCTGCGCCGGACCGCTTCACGCGCCACGGCCCGGTGCGCGGGCGAGCCGATCTCGGCCGTCAGAGCGCGGTCGGTGAACGGCCGCTCCCACAGTCCGAAGCGTGCCTTTTGTTTCAGGATGCGGCGAACGGCGTCGTCGATTCGGGACATCGGCACGCGGCCGGCGGCGACCAGTTGCTTCAGGCCGCCGATGAAGTCGCGGTACTTGATCGGCACCATCACCATGTCGATGCCGGCGTTGATGCCGATCTCGATGTCGCTGATGTAGTCACCCGGCAGGCGGTCGATGGCCGCCCAGTCGCTCACGACGAATCCGCCGAAGCCAAGCTCGCCCTTCAACACGTTGGTGATGAGCGCGCGGTTGCCGTGCATCGGTTGGCCGTTCCAGCTGCTGTACGACACCATCACCGTAGCGACGCCGGCCTTGATCGCGGCCGCGTATCCGGGCAGGTGAATGCGACGCAGTTCTTCCTCGGTGATGCGAGCGTCTCCGCGATCCTTGCCGCCGGCCGTACCCCCGTCGGCCAGGAAGTGTTTCGCGCAAGCGAGGATGGCCGTCCCGTCCTGCACGCCGGGCGTGCCGTTTTGAAAGCCGCGAATCGCCGCAGCGCCAAGGCTCTCGGCGAGTTCGGGCGTTTCGCCGTAGCCCTCGTACGCGCGACCCCAGCGATCGTCGCGCGGTACGGCGATGCAGGGAGCGAACGTCCAGTCGATGCCGGTGCCGGCCACCTCGCGCGCGGTGATGCGTGCCGCGGCTTCGACCACTTCGGGACTGCGCGTGCAGCCGAGACCGACCGAGTGCGGAAAAATCACCGCCCCCTTGACCCCGCTTTGGCCGTGAACCGCGTCGATGCCGTACACGAGCGGGATGCCGAGCCGGGTGGACAGCGCCTGACTTTGAAAGCGGTCGTAGAGATCCGCCCAGATCTCGGGCGTGTTGGGTCTGGGCAGCGAGTCGCCGCCACTCAACACCGAGCCGATGCAGAACTGGTGAATTTCCGTGCCATCGACGAGCGCGCCACGATCGACCTGCGTCATCTGGCCGATCTTTTCCTCCAACGTCATCTGACCGAGGAGGCCTTCGATGTCAGGGGCGGGCAGGCCGGCGCGGCGGGCGGGCGGTACATCGGCGATGCGCGCCCGCGGTACCAGGCACCCGGCGGGAGTGAGCGCGGCGGCCGCCAATAGCGCGCGGCGGGTGGGCGATTTCCGAGGGCCCAAAGGGGCATCGTGGTCCGGCGTTGTCTGCTTTTGTGGTTTGTGCGATTTGGGGGCCATGGACGGACTGTGTATCACAGAAAAACCCAGACCCCCGGTGTGTCCCGTGCCGGTTAGGCCGCTTGGTTTGCTCGGGCGCCACATCTCCGACAGACTCCTTTCGTTTTTTTCTCGAACCAAAGAGGCACTCTTGGACAATCCGATGCCGTTCGTCTCGTGCGTTTCGCTTTTTTTGAGCCCCAAGTCGTTCGTCCGCTGTCCGAGCGCGGTGGGACGAATCGTCGCCGCGGAGCTCGCGGTCGGCGTTCTGCTGGGGCTGGGCTTGTCGGGCGGTTGCGCGAAGGATCCGGACTACGCCTGGCTGAAAGACGGTGGCGCGGGCGGCGCGAAAGACAGCGGCGGCGCGACGGGTAGCGGTGGCTCGAAAGGCAGCGGTGGCTTGATGGGCAGCGGGGGTTCGACGGCGGGGGGAGGAGCCACCGCCGCGGCCTGCGATTCCACGCGCAGCACGTTGGGCAAGGTCGACGTGGCGGCGAGCCTGATATCGGTGGGCAAGTCTGTCACCGCCAGCGCCGGCGTCACGAACGCCGCGAAAGTGACGGACGGCTTCTACAGTCACGCCGGGGCGTTTTTACCCGCGCCGACGGTTCAAAGCCCCGCCTGGCTGGCCATCGACCTCGGCGCGGGCCCCGAGCGGTTACTCCTTTCTTGGGCGGACAACGGCTGGAACGACTACAACACGCCGATTCCGGGCGCCTCGCCGTCGGCCTACCGCATCGAGACGTCCGCCGATTCCACCGACGGCGCGGACGGGACGTGGCAGATGGTCGTCGACGTTCCTGTCAACAAGGTTCGCGAACGCGCACACACCTTTGCGTTCGGCGGCAAAAGATGGGTGAGGATGGTCGTCACCGCCGGGGCCAACGCCCTGGGGGTTTCAATCGACGAGCTCGCCGTTCACGATGTGTCCGCATCCGCCGCCGCACTCCCTGCAGATACGTGGTTCTTCATGGGAGACAGCATCACCGCCGGGGCCTTCAGGAGACAGCTCGGCGCAGGCACCGGTTTCGACGAGCTCATTCACGCCCAGCGCCCGACTTTCGCGCCCACCATCTTGAACGGTGGCATTGGGGGCGAGCTGTCGACCATGGGACTTGCTCACGTCGCGGATTGGCTGGACGCGAATCCGGACATCCAGCACTTCGCCATCTTGTACGGTACCAATGATTCCTGGGGCGTTCAGACGCCTTCGAGCGCGAACCTCGTGAAGTTCACCAGCAACATGACGTCGATCGTCGACATGCTCATCGCGGCCGGCCGCGTTCCGATCCTGGCGCGTATCCCATTCGCCACGATGTTCCATGACAATTTGGCGCCCTTCAACGCGGCCATCGACGAAATCAGTACGAGTCACGGCTTGCCTTGTGGCCCCGATCTCTACTCGTGGTTCAGGGACCATCCCGAAGAGTTGTCCTCGGACGGCGTTCACCCGAGCGACATCGGTTATCGGTCGCTCAATCGCTTATGGGCGATGGCGATGCTGGGACGATACCCGGCGAACTAGCGTGACCTCCGCCAGCCCGATGGCGTTCTCGACGAGGATGGCGTGGAGGGTGGCATGGACGAAACAGGCGGGCTGGCGCGTGGGCCCGCCGAACTCAAGGTTGCAGTGGCCCGTGTACGTACAAGCCGGGCGCGGGCTCAGTGGCCTGCGGCAAAACCGAGAACACAATCCAGGTACCGGCCGCGTCGCGGATGACGTGTACGTTGGTATCGGGATGTTCCTTGATCACGGTCGGCAGCGCCGAGGTCCCGTCGGCGTTCGCGCGAAGTCGCGTGTACTCGAGCCACCAACTCGACGAAGTTGCGTTCGAACCTTGGAACACCACGAAATCGTCGCCAGCCAGCTGGTAATCGAGGACGTGGTCTCCAAATTGGACCCTGGCCCCGCAGTCCTCGGGGCGCGCCAGCCAGCCTTGCTCGGAGCGCGTCCCCCTGCGGAGGCGTTCAATCCACACCACTGAAGCCGCGCTGGGCGTAAACCCTGCCGCATAGCTTTCCGCTATGCTGTCCGCGGTTAGCTGGCACGTGCCCGACCCATCGTTGTGCGTCACCATGATCAGCGGGTTGCCGAGGACGGGCTTGAAGTAAACGGAATGGCGCAGATCGCTCGCGACCTCGACACTCGCCGCGGCGGGGTCCAGCGCGAAGACGTCCGTTGGTGTCCGTGGATGAAACATCAGGATGGGCTGTCGACCACCGGGGACGCTGGTCGTGACGACCAGGCCACGGTCCTCCGCCTTGAAGAACGAGTCGAAGGCGCCCACCAGCGTGAACGAGCGCACGCTCGTCGTCAGGTCGCTGTCATTGGCCCCGCTCGGGAAATCAGCGACCTTCAGCGTGCCCGTTGCGTCCGTGCCTTGACCGCGGTCATAGCCCCCGAGGAAGTAGATGCTCTTGCCATCGTGAGCGATCTCCCATTCGGCGACGTCGCTCAGGACGGCCAACGGTTGCGCGGCGCCAGGGTCGCTCATGTTGACGACCCTCAGGGTTTCCGGCGCCCCCAGCGTCGCGACGGAGGAATAGGCTAGATATTCGCCATTTGGGGAAAATCGCAGCCGCCAGGTCAGGTCATCGGGCGCGTGCGTGACGTGCCCGACGGTGGGGAGCAGACCTGCATCCGCGCTTTGGTCGCGAAGGACACCGGCGACCAAGTCGAATTCCCTGTAATAGGGGGTCGAAAAAGGATCGCTGGCGCTCTTGTCGATTTTCGCGTTGGCGACGCAGGCGATCGAGGCCGAACGCGGGTTGCCAAGGCAGAAAACTCCGTGATCGGTCAGCAGTCGTGCTTGCTGCCAACCGGGCCGCCACGCCCAAATGCCTCCCTCGTAGGGATCCCGCATTCCAGGCGCGGGGCCAGCATGGAAGATCAGGGTGTCGCCTTCGAATCGGTGTACCACGGGCTGCGAGTCTCCCCAGATTTGGAAACCGACCCACAAGTCGCTGCTGAGCAGCAGGCAATCCGGGCTCGTGCCGTCACAGGCCGCCAGGGTCCCCGTCGCCGCGGCTTTCGTGAAATTTAGAACCCAGAGCTCCGTACGCGTGTCGGTGTCCGACACCGCGCGGCTAAACGCGCACCAGCGATCTCCCTGCGCCGGCATGGCGTTGCTGCAGCTGTCGTAGGTATCGCCCTCGAGCGCGGCGCGCCCGGCCACGAGTCGATGTGTCAGCGTGGGATCCGCCGGCGGGCGCGGTAGCTCGCCCGTATCCATGCCGCCAGCGCCGGAAGTGCCACCAGCCGCCGCACCCGACGAGCCCCCGCTGTCCGCTGAAATCGCGTCCACTCCCGCGTCCGTGGGTGGGGTCGCCGAGGCTCGCGGTGCCGACGAGCCGCAGGCCGCGACCAGCAACAGCAGCGCGGCTGGCGACCAACAACGGCTGTCCTGCGGCATTCCCCAGCTCGGCTCGCCCAAACGATTCCTCCGTTGAACGCTAGGCGCAAGTCTCCGTCATGTCCGAGAGCGCGGCAAGCCCTTTTCCGAACGGTGGCAAGCCCTTTTTCGAGCGATGGATCGAGCGGTGGAAAGTGGGGCCGCTCCCCATGTTCGAACCGGCCTAGCTTCGTGCCCCCGTCGTGTTACCGTCCGGCCATCCAAAGGCGCGATTTGACTTCAGGCAAGACCTTGGCGCGGCTGGCAGTGGCGGTCGCCGCGCTGGTGGTATTGCGAGCACCTCGATCAACCGACGCACGGGATGCCAGCGTCCCGCCGGCCTCGACTGTTGGGGCGGCCCCTGGCGATTCAGACGGACCTGCGTTTCGGATAGGGGACCGGTACCTCAAGGTAGGCGTGTGCGCGGCGAACATCATTCGTGTCGCATACGCTCCAGATTCCGCGTTCTTCGCGCGTCCGACGCTGGCGACCGCGGCCAAACGTTGCGTTCCGACCGCCTGGCGGGTCGCCCGGGACGCGGCGTTGGGTACGGCGACGGTGACGACGCCGCAGTTGAGCGTCGGGATCGATCTGAAGACGGGGGCGGTTCAGTTTCGCGACCTCGCCAACCGCGTGATTCTGGCCGAGCGACCGGGCGGACGAACCCTGGTGCCGGCGGCGGTCGTGGGCGAAGGGAGTCCCACCTTCCATGTTCAACAGCAGTGGGAGCCGAACCCAGACGAATCTCTGCACGGCCTTGGGCAGCACCAAAACGATTTGATCAACATCAAGGACTTCGATCTCGATCTGCGTCAGTACAACACCGAGATCTTCATTCCGTTCCTGGTGTCGAGCCGCGGGTACGGCTTGTTTTGGGACAATACGTCCTTCACCCGGTTCGGCGACTTGGCGGAAGCGGTGCCGCTGCCGGGTGTGACGGGACTGTACGCTCCGGACGCCCCTGCGCCGGGTTCGCAGAAGGTCACGGAGCCGGGTGACGTGGCCACCGGGGGGACCGGCACCGTCGACTGGACCGGCACGGTGACCCCGCCGGTCACCGGCGACTACACCTTCCGCACATACTCGTGTGGTGACATCAAGCTGCGCGTCGATGGCAAGTTGGTCATCGATCACTGGCGCCAAGGTTGGTTGCCCAATGAAGACGTCGCGCGCGTTCGATTGACCGCCGGCCACCCCGTCGTCGTGCGGTTGCAGTGGACGCGGGACATCGGCGTGAACATTCTCCGACTCCTTTGGAAGCCGCCGGTCGCGAGTCGCGCGACGTCGTTGTGGTCCGAGGTCGGCGACGGCGTCGACTACACCTTCGTGTACGGCCCGAACCTGGATCGCGTGATAGCCGGATACCGCCAGCTTACGGGCCGGGCAGCGATGCCGCCCCGCTGGGCGTTCGGCCTTTGGCAGAGCCGGGAACGCTACGCGACGGAACAGCAGAGCCTGGACGTCCTGACGGCGTTTCGGTCCCGGGGGATCCCCGTCGATACCATTGTTCAGGACTGGAGATATTGGCCCGAAGGCCGTTGGGGATCGCATGAATTCGATCCCAAGCGATTTCCCGATCCCACGGCCTGGATCGCGCGCATTCACGATCAGCTTCACGCGCACGTGATGATTTCGGTGTGGCCCAAGTTTTACACCGGGACCCCGAACTTCGAAGCGCTGAATGCCGCCGGATTTCTCTATCAGCCCAACCTTGTCGAGAAGAAGGTGGATTTCTTGGGCGGCAGATTTTCGTACTACGACGCGTTCAATCCCGCCGCCCGGGCCATGTATTGGGCACAGATCGACCACGCCCTGTTCTCGCGCAAGTTCGACGCGTGGTGGATGGATGCCAGCGAGCCCGAGGTCGTGGAGGGCCCGTTCAAGAGCATCGCCGCTCAAGTCGAGACCAACAAGACGCACATGAACCCGACCGCGCTCGGCTCCGGCGCGCGGATGCTCAACGCCTATTCCCTGGTCAACAGTCAGGCGATTCACGACGGGCAGCGTATAGCGGCGCCGAATCAGCGCGTGTTCATGTTGACCCGCAACGGTTTCGCGGGCCAGCAGCGCTACGGCGCGGCGTCCTGGTCGGGCGACACGTCGTCGACCTGGACGGCGTTTCGCAAGCAGATCCCGGCGGGGCTCGGCTTCTCCATCTCCGGCATGCCGTATTGGACGATGGATGCCGGGGGATTCTCGGTTCCGAATCGATTCGTATCGGCCGCGCGCGGCTCGGCCCAACTGGACGAATGGCGGGAGCTGAACGCGCGTTGGTTCGCCTACGCCGCGTTTCTGCCGCTTCTGCGCGTGCATGGTCAGGCCCCGAAACGCGAGATGTGGGAGTTCGGGGGCGACGGGAGTCCCACGTTCGAGGCGCAGAAGAAGTTCGATCGGCTTCGTTACCGCCTGCTCCCGTACATCTACTCGTTGGCCGGCGCAGTGACCCACGAGGACGGGACGATGTTGCGGCCCCTGGTCCTGGATTTCCCGGGAGATGCGCGGGCGCGCGATACCACGGACGAGTATTTGTTCGGTCCTGCGTTCTTGGTCAGTCCGGTAACGACGCACAAGGCGCGTACGCGTCAGGTGTATCTCCCCTCGACGCAGGGAGGCTGGTACGACTTCTGGACAGGCGCCGCGCGGTCCGGGGGCACGATCGAAACTCGCGCTCCCATCGACGAGATCCCGTTGCACATTCGCGCCGGGGCGATCATTCCCCTTGGACCCGAATTGCAGTACACCGACGAGAAGCCGGCCGATCCGCTCACGCTCTTGGTTTACACGGGCGCCGATGGCGCCTTCACGCTCTACGAGGACGAAGGGTCCAACAACAACTACGAGCGCGGAGCGTTCACTCGAATCCCCGTGCGTTGGGCCCAAACGGCGCAGACGCTCACTATCGGGGCGCGCGAGGGATCCTATCCGGGGATGCTGGCCCGGCGGAAGTTTCAGATCGTCTTCGTGACTGGAAACAAGCCGGTTCTCTTTTCGTTCACGCCTCGCGCGGACAGGACGGTGGATTACGACGGCCGGGCGATCGTCATTTCGCGGCCTTGACCCGGAGATCAAACTGGGTTTTCGTCGACCACAATGCTGATCGCGGCCAACCAGCGGGCAGTGGGAATCGCGCTCGGGGTTGTGGCGCTGTTCCACGTTCCAGGGGGAATATCCCCCGTCCAGGCGGCGACCACGTATCACGTTGCCTCGCCAAACGGCCGTATCGACTTCGCCGTCGCGATTGGCGCGCGGTTGTCTTACGACGTGACGTTCGACGAAAAACCGTTGATGAGGGGGGCGACGTTGTCCCTGGAGGTGGATCACGTACGGTTGGGCGGGCAACCAAACGTCAAGAGCACGCGTTTTCGGCACGTCGACGCCAAAATCGAGCCGCCCGTTCGTCAGACATCGGCTGTCCTGGCCGACGTGTACAACGAGCTGCGCTTGGAGTGCGAAGGCGGGTACGGCATCGTCTTTCGCGCGTACGACCAGGGTGTCGCCTATCGCTTCGAAACGACGTTGCCCGCGCGAGAGGTCAAGATCACGGCCGAGGAAGCCGGGCTGGCCTTCGCCGCGGATGACTTCGTCTACTTCCCGCGAGAGGACAGTTTCTTTTCGCACAACGAGCGGCGGTTCGAACGCCTGCGCCTCGGCAAGATAGCGCCCGGCGCGCTCGGTAGCCTGCCCGCGATCGTCGAGACAGCGGCGGGACCCAAGGTCGCGATCGCGGAGTCCGACGTCGACGACTACCCAGGGCTTTGGTTGCGTGGAACCGGCGGACCCGGCCTGACGGCGACGTTCCCTGGTTATCCCCTCACGGAAAAGCTCTCCAAGGACAGAGACTTCAAGGTCGAAAGGGCCGCCGACTACATCGCTGTCACCCGCGGTACCCGGACGTTTCCGTGGCGCATTTTGGGCATCGCCGAGAAGGACGCCGACCTCGTCGCCAATCCCCTTGTGTACCTCCTGGCGCGCCCGAGCCAGATCAAGGACACGTCGTGGATTCGTCCCGGCAAGGTCGCCTGGGACTGGTGGAATGCGCTTGGCCTGCGGGGCGTGAATTTCAAGCCTGGTATCAACACGCAGACGTACAAGTACTTCATCGATTTCGCGTCGAAGTACGGAATCGAATACATCATCCTGGATGAGGGCTGGTACAAGACGGGCAACCTGCTCAGCGTCCTGCCCGAGATCGACATGAAGGAGATCTTGGCCCACGCCCGCAAGAGAAACGTCGGCGTCATTCTTTGGGTGGTCTGGAAGACGCTGGACGATCAGTTCGAGCCCGCGCTTGCCCAGTTCGCCAAGTGGGGGGTGAAGGGCCTCAAGGTCGATTTCATGCAACGCGACGATCAGATCGTCATGAACTTTTATCAGCGCGTGTGCCGGGCGCTGGCGGAACGAAAGATGGTGGTCGACTTCCATGGCGGCTTGCGGGCCGTGTTGCTGACCCGCACCTGGCCCAATCTGCTGACGAACGAGGGCGTGCAGGGGATGGAGCACCTGAAATGGAGCGACGTCTCGGATCCCGAGCACAATGTGACGCTGCCGTTTACGCGCATGTTCCTGGGGCCAATGGACTACACCCCGGGGGCCATGGTGAACGCGGCGCGCGGCAGTTTCAAAATCAATTTCAAGCAACCGATGAGCATGGGCACGCGGTGCCACCAGCTGGCCATGTACGTCGTCTACGAAAGCCCCCTGCAGATGTTGGCGGACACGCCGACCAACTACGAAAAAGAAGCCGATGCGATGGACTTTTTGGGCCCGGTTCCCACGGTGTGGGACGAGACCCGCGTCATCGACGGTCGTATCGGCGACTACGTCGTCGTCGCGCGCCGCCGAGGGCGCGATTGGTACTTGGGCGCCATGACGGATTGGACGCCGCGCGATCTCAAGATCGATCTCGCGTTCCTGGGGCCCGGACCCTTTTCGATGACGGCCTACGAAGACGGTCCGGACGCGGCGCGCATCGGAAGTGACTTCAGAAGAAAAACCACCGCGATCGACCGGACGACCACGGCTGCGATCAAACTGGCGCCCGGCGGAGGTTGGGCGGCGCGCATCAGTCCACGTTGAGTCTGCTCGGACCCGCCGGGAGGGCTATCAGGTCGATTCATTGATTCGAAGCCGGATGGCGTCAAGGGCGGTGGACCCCGGATGTTCCGGGTCGTCAATTTGACTTGCCGTCGTGGCGCGGATGTAATGCGCGCTTTCCGCGGCGCCGTCTGCCGCACCGCCCCACAGGAGAACATCGATGAAAATCGTCGCGACAAGGTGGTTGCTGGCGTGGGCTGGCTTGGTCTTCCTCGCTGGCGCGTGCTCGTCGGCGTCGAATAAGCCGGCCGGTACCGGGGGTAAGGTTGGCAGCGGTGGCGCAAACACGGGGAGCGGCGGCGCGAGCACGGGGAACGGCGGCACGAGCACGGGCTCGGGCGGCGCCACTTCCGGCTCCGGCGGCACGGGCATGGGCGGCGCGGGCACCGGTGCCGGCACCGGCGGTGCGTCCCCTTCCGACGCCGCGGTGGGAACGGGGTTCGGTTATACCTTCGACACGTCCGCTCAGGGGTTCGGCCTGAATCCCTACGTGCCAGGGACGCCCCGCAAGAATCTGGCGGCGCCTGATTCCGGCGCTTCACCCACGTTGGTTCAGGACATGACGGCGGGAGCGCTGAAGTTGACCGCGAGCTTCACGGATTACAGTCAGCTGGTGGACGTGGTGGTCGGCCTGCAGCCCGCTCAGAATCTGACGGGAAAGACCCTGCACGCGCGGGTGCGTCTCGATTCCGGAACCTTCGCGGTGGGCATGGGCGCCACGCTTCACGCGGGAACCGGCACGACCTACGCTTACGGATCTGGAATGTACACGTCCCTTACGGCGGGAACTTGGACCGACCTGACTTTGGACCTCACGAAGCAGACGGCCCCGTTCGACCCGACCATGGTGGTCCAGGTCGGTATCCAGATCTATTCGGGCGATCCGCTGGAGGCGGGCGCGTTCCCGGGTCCCGTGGACGTCGTGATCGAAATCGACAGCGTCACCGACGGCGCCGGAGCGCCCGTCATGCCCGCGGGGGTCACCCACAACTTCGACATCGCCGCCGAAGGATTCGCTTACAACACCTACGTGCCAGGGGCGGCGAGCATGCAGACCAATCTGGCGGCGATGGGTTCCGGATCGATGCCGACGCTGATTTGGGACGGCACCGACGGCAGTCCGACCGCCGGATCGCTGAAGGCGTCGGTTACCTTCACCGCGTACCGGCAGTTGGTTGACGTCATCCTCGGGATCAGCCCACCGGCCAACCTGATGGGAAAGATCTTGCACGCGAAGGTTCGACTCACGTCCGGAACGTTCGAAAACGGCGCGGGCGCCTTTCTTCACGCCGGAACGGGGGCGGCGTACACGTACGGCGCGGGACCGTACATCGCGCTTGCCTACAACATGTGGACCGACCTCACGCTCGATTTCAGCACTGTGACGGCGACGGGCTACGATCCGACGATGGTGGTCCAGATCGGCGTGCAATTCTATTCGGGCGATCCCACGGACGCCGGCGCTTTCGTTGGACCGAACAGCGTCGTGTTCCACATCGACTCGATCACGGAATAGCGCCGGTGGCCTCTAGACGGGACGTTTTGCGGGTGGCGGCGGCGACCGCCGGTGGCGCGCTGGTACCGGCGTGCCACAACTTGCCGAGAGCCGCGTCGCCCGCGGCCCTGGGTCCTCGGTTGCCGGGGGCGCTTGAAGTCAGGGGTACGCGGTTCTTCCGTGACGATCGGCCGTTCTTCGTGAGCGGTTTCAACTACTGGTCGTCGCTGCCGCTGTCGCGCGAGGGGAACACGGCCGGCTGGGATCAAGTGCGGCGTGACCTCGATGGCCTGCAGGGCGCGGGCATCAACATGCTCCGCATCATGGGTGGCACCGAAGGGCCGGACACCGAGCCGCTGCGTATCGTACCGTCGCTGCAGCCGGCGCCCGGGCAATACGATCCGGCGGGTGTCGCTGGTCTGTTGCGGCTGGTGCAGGAACTGGAACGACGGAAGTTGTTCGCCATCGTCATGATGAACAATTTCTGGCATTGGTCGGGCGGAATGGCTCAATACCTTGCCTGGGCGGGGGAGGGACCGATGCCCTACCCACCGCCGCATCCGGGCGGAAGCTGGGATCGCTACCAGAAGCACACGGCGCGATTTTATTCGAACGAAAAGGCCAAGCAGATCTACGCCGACTTTCTACGGTTCCTGGTGCCGCAGCTGAAATCCAGCCCCGCCGTGATCTGGGAGCTGGCGAACGAACCGCGCGGGATCAATAACCTGCGGGCCTTTCACACGTGGGTCGACGAGACCGCTGGCCTGATCAAGACGCTGGCCCCCAGCCAGCTGGTCACGACGGGCAGCGAAGGGCAGACCGCGTCGCCGTCTTACTCGGGAACCGATGTCGTGGTCGATCACGAAAGCCCGAATATCGATTTCATCACGTTCCACCTGTGGGCCCAGAATTGGGGTTGGATCCGAACGGAAAACCTCGAACGGGGTCTGCCGCGGGCGCTGGACCTCGCGAAAAAATACGTCAACGACCACGCGGTCCGCGCGGCGAAGCTGGGCAAGCCGGCACTGCTCGAGGAGTTTGGCTTCCCGCGTGACGCGGGCAGCTTCGACCCCGATTCGCCGACGACGTTGCGCGACCGATACTTTCAGGAGATATACGCGCTCGTTCATTCGTTGATGCCTGCGACACCGATTTGCGGGATCATGCCCTGGGCGTGGTCCGGCGATGCCCGTCCGCCGCGCCCGGGCGAGTTCTGGCGCCCGGGCGATCCTTTCATTGGCGATCCCCCGCACGAGCAGCAGGGCTGGTATGGCGTCTACACGAAGGACACCACAATGAAGCTCATAGCCGAGTTCTCCGCTCAAGCGGTGGCGTAAATCCACGTCGCCTCGGGATCCGGGGTTGTAATTGGGGAATGGATTGCCTGGGCGCGGAAGAACCCGCTCCGCGCGGCGCGAACCCATGCTCTTGCGGAGAGTGTGCGTCGCCGCTTGGTTGCGTTTCGCT
>JADGRC010000203.1 GCA_017881245.1 Pseudomonadota bacterium | reverse complement strand
AGGGGACCCTGGTCGGCAACATCGACGAGGACTTCGCCATCGAATCCATGGCGGGCGACATCATCTTGCTCGGAAACAATTCCTGGCGCATCCGGCGCGTCGAGGCCGGCCGCGTCCGCGTCGAGGACGCGCACGGAGCCCCGCCCACGATTCCGTTCTGGCTGGGCGAGGGCCCGGCGCGCACGGCCGAACTCTCGGCCGAGGTGGCGGCGGTGCGAGCGTCGGTCGCGGACGAATCCCGGCGCACGGCGGCAAGCCGCACGCGCGACGGCGCGGCCAGCGGGGGGCCGAGCCCGCGCACAGCGGACGCGAGCCCCGTTGGCGAACGTGTGGCGAACGGCGCCACATTCGACCTCCCGAATGGAGAGTCCCTCGATGAAGTGGATCGGCCAACCTCGGCGGGAATCGACGTCCTTGCCGATCCCGCGATCGATGCCGCGACCGCCCGGTTGGTACGCGACTACGTGGCCGCCGGGGTCGCGGCGCTGGGGGCCGTGCCGACCGACCGTTGCGTGATCGCGGAAAGGTTCTTCGACGAGGCCGGCGGCATGCAACTCGTGTTGCACGCGCCTTTCGGGGGACGCATCAATCGCGCGTGGGGAACCGCATTACGGAAGCGCTTTTGTCGTTCGTTCGATTTCGAGCTGCAGGCCGCCGCCACCGACGATGGGCTCGTGTTGTCGCTCGGCGCGCAGCACAGCTTTCCGCTCGAAACCGTTTTCCAAATGTTGCGGCCCGACGACGTGGACGAATTGCTGACGCAGGCATCGGTACAGTCGCCTATGTTCGAGACCCGATGGCGTTGGAACGCGATGCGCTCGCTCGCATTGCTGCGCCACCGCGGCGGCCGGCGGGTGCCCCCACCCATCCAGCGCATGCGCGCGCAGGATCTGATCGCCGCTGTCTTCCCCGCCCAAACCGCCTGCCAGGACAACCACGGCGCGGGCGCCATACAGATCCCAGACCACCCACTCGTGCGCGAAACCATCCGCGATTGCCTGACGGAGGCGATGGACGCCGAGGGTTTGAAACGGGTCCTCGCGGATCTTTGGGCGGGCCGCATCACGACCTTCGCGCGGGAGCTGCCCGAGCCGTCCGTCTTCGCGCACGAAATCTTGAACGCGAATCCCTACGCGTTTCTGGACGACGCTCCACTCGAGGAACGACGCACGCGGGCGGTCACGCTGCGCCGCGGACTGCCCGCCGAGGTGGTCGAGAACCTTGGCTCTCTCGATCCCGAACGCATAGATGAGGTCGTCGCCGAGGCGCAGCCAGAAGTGCGCGACGCCGACGAGCTCCACGATCTGCTGCTGGATCTGGGCGGCGCGCCGGTGTCGTTTGTGGACGCCCGTGGATGGACGCCTCTGGCGGAGAGCCTGTCAGCGGCCGGCCGGGCGGCCCGCCTGGAACCGAACGGGGCCGTCCCAAAGGACGGGCCCGGCGGCGGCACGGTCATGTTCTGGGTCGCGGCCGAGCGTCGCTCGCTGGCCGAATCCGTGTGGCCCGATCGGGCCTTCGTTCCCGACATCGTCGAGCCGCCCACGCGCCGACCGCGCGCTTGGTCTGATCGTGACGGGGCGCTGGCCGAGGTCGTGCGCGGGCACCTGACCTTTCTCGGACCCACGACGACGCGACATCTGGCCGCACTCCTGGACCTTCCCGCGTCGGACGTCGACGGAGCGCTCGGGCGCGTGGAGCTGGAAGGCAACGTCCTGCGTGGCCAATTCGACCGGCGATTGACCACCGCGCCGAGGCAGATCAACCAACCGGGCCCCGACGGGGTGACCTCGATCGAGCCGCCGCAAGCGCAGGTGCGGGCGACGGAGCCGCGAGAACCTGCGCGCGTGATGGTGCTGCAAGATCCGCTGCGCGCGACGGCCGCCGAGCTGCAATGGTGTGATCGCCGTTTACTGGCGCGCATCAATCGTCGAATGTTGGACGGCCTGCGCCGTGCGATCGAGCCCGCGACGGCCGCGGAATACCTTCGTTTCTTAATAGCGTGGCAACACCTCGCTCCGGGCTCCAAGTTGGACGGACGGGCGGGCCTGCTTCACGTCATCGGCCAGCTTCAGGGATTCGAGAGCGCCGCCGGCGCGTGGGAGCGCGAGATCCTGCCGGCCCGCATGAACAACTACGATCCGGGATGGCTGGACGCGCTCTGTCTATCGGGCGAGATCACGTGGGGCCGTCTGGTGGCGCGGGATTCCGCCGTCGCGCCCAGCCGCGTGGCTCCCATCGCGCTCGTGCGTCGGCGCGATCTCGCCTGGCTGCTGCCCACGCGCGACGGCCTCGACGACGCGCAACTGTCGGCTCCGGCGCGCGATGTGTTGACCGTGTTGCGCGACGTGGGCGCCAGCTTCCTCGACGACATCGTGCACGGCGCCCATCGCCTGCGCGGCGAGGTCGAGGACGCCCTGTGGGAGTTGGTCGGTGCCGGACGCGTGACGGGGGATGGCTTCGCGGGACTGCGCGCCCTCGTATCGGCGACGCGCGGGCGTGGCTCGACACGCGCACGCTGGCACGCGCGCTGGACCCGCCGCGCTGGCGCCGTCGGGGGTGCGGGCGGAGGCGGCGCGCTCGGCGCCGGACGTTGGGCGGTGCTGAGCCCGCCGCCCGCGACGTTGGACGAAGACCAGACCACCGAAGCGCTGGCCCGGCAGTACATCCGCCGGTACGGCGTGGTCTTGCGCGAGGTGCTGGCGCGCGAACCGCACGCGCCGACTTGGCGGGATCTCCTGCGGGTCTATCGCCGCCTGGAAATGCGTGGCGAGGTTCGCGGGGGTCGCCTCGTGGCGGGATTTGTCGGCGAGCAGTTCGCCGCTCCCGAGGCCCTGGAGAGCCTGCGTGCCATCCGTCGCGATCCCGGGCAAGGCCAGACCCTGCGCCTATCGGCCTGTGATCCCTTGAACCTGGCCGGAATCCTGACGCCGGGTGATCGGATTGCCGCCACCCTCAGCAACACCATTCTGCTGCGCGACGGAGTTCCCCAGACGGCCCTGCCCTCGGCATCGGCGAGCCATCCCACAGCGCCGACCGCGCCCGCAACGCCCACCGCGATTCCGTCATCGCGTCGATCAGTCGGCGGTTTTCCGTTGTCATCTTGATCACCCTCGCCATGGTCCTGGCCAACCCATGGAGACTGGCGCCCTACGACACCCCGCCGCGCCCCGCCCCGCTCGCGCGTCAGCCTTCGTCTTTGAGGCCGTGCATCAGGCGCGCCTTCACGCGCGTGGCCTGACGCTGTTTGTAGCGCTCGTGGCTGTTCTCGCCGCTTTCGTTCTGCTCGGCCGTGCGTACGTCGACGATCTGGAATTCGGTCAGAACGAAGACAATCGCGCCATTCTCGGCAAACAAGGGATCGTCGGGTTTGCGACAAAGAAACTTGTCGATGCGCACGGGCAAATCGGCAACGAAATTGATCACGCGGTATCCAGGCCCCGAGAATTCGTTTTGTACGGGCGCCTTCTTGTCACCCGCGACCGCCGCCAGTTCTTGCAGGGCGGGCAGGAACTTGGCCAACGGCGGTGACGATTCCAGAACGCGCCGAAAATCCAGGACGTCGTTCATTGATTGTCCCGGGATCACGTAATTGAACGGGATCAACCGTTGGGCGAGCTCCCTCAACACAAGCAGGATCTGATCCTCGGACGTCGTGATCATCCGGAAACGCAGCTGATCGTAAACGTCCGCGGCGATGGTTTCGCGTTTGGCCAGCAGCTTGGTAATCAGACTGTCTGCGTGCTTGCGGCTCCACTGAAATTCGGCGATGCCACAACCCGCGGCCTTGATTTCCTCGACGGTGCGCAGAACTTTTTCCTCGACCAGATGGAAGATCTGATCGCCCGAAACCGGCAGCTTGTTCAGCAGCTCACGTCCGGCCAGGTGATGAAGCACGTGCATGACCTTCAAGACGATGCAGGCATACGCACGACGTTTGCCCTTCTGAGATGCGACCAGCAACAGATCGCTGGCGGCAATCCCTTCTTCGACCTCCGGGGGAATATTGAACCCAAGGTGACGCTCGCAGTACTCGACCGCCTGCTCGCGTAGGTCCTCCAAGCGAGCCATATCGAACGCGCTTTGCGGATCAAATTCATTCACGCGCAAAAATCGATCGACTTCGTCCCGGTCGGAAAAGTACAAACGATGCCAGTCGATGACGGACCCGCTGCGCAAGAGGTTTCGAATCGCGGCCAAGTCGCCGAGCGTGAAATCCTCATGCCGGGGTCGGCGTAACGGGCCTAAACCCGGGGAACGCGGACCGACCACGGTTAACGACCTGTCCGCGACGACAAGGGGCACCGCCGAAGGGGCGTCAACGATGGCCGCGTTGGCTGCGGCGAGACGCGAGGGGACATCGGCGAGACCGGTCGCTGGCTTGTCGTCGGCGCTGGGGATAGGGCGTTCCATTGCTAACCGGGCCGGCCCCGAGGCAAAGCCTAGACCACCCGCGGGCCGAAGCTTAGGCGGCGGCCCCGTCGGGGACAAGGGGAAAGGTCCGCCCGAAACAGGGAACGGGAGGTTTGGTCTAAATGTTCAATTTATCTATTTTTTCTCCGATTCTTCTCTCCGATTCT
>JADGRC010000202.1 GCA_017881245.1 Pseudomonadota bacterium | reverse complement strand
GATGATAGCATCATATGATACTATCTGATGGTGAGGCCGCCGTTTCGAATCACCCCCGCGATCCTGTTGGCGTGCTCGGAGATCGAACGACTGGTGGGGCGTTGCGAGGGCGCTGGCGGCGCCCGGCCAGAACCGCGTCTCCGGTATCGGAACCGCATTCGCACCATCCAGGCGACAGCCGCAATAGAGGGAAACACGCTGACCCTCGAACAGGTGACCGCCATCCTGGACAACAAACGGGTGATCGGTCCGGCTCGAGACATAGCCGAGATCAAGAACGCGATTGCCGCATACGACGGTGCTCCCAAATGGAATCCATTGGCGCCAGGCGACTTGCTCGCGGCTCACGGCGTGCTGATGAAAGGACTCCTTCCGGACGCCGGGCGCTGGCGAGGCAAGGACGTAGGTATCTTTCATGGTGACAAGGTCGCCCACATCGCCCCGCCAGCCGCTCGCGTGCCCGCCCTGATGAAAGGGCTCTTCGAGTTCATGCGGCGTGAGAAATCCCTATCCAACCTGATCAAGGCCTGTGTCTTTCACTACGAGGTGGAATTCATCCACCCCTTCACCGACGGCAACGGACGAACCGGACGCCTGTGGCAACATGTCGCTCTCCTGCGATCAAGTCCCGTGTTCACCTATATACCAACCGAAACGGTCATAAAGGATCGTCAGAAGGCGTACCACGCGGCCCTCGCCGCTTCAGACATGGCCGGTGAATCGACGACGTTCGTCGAGTTTTCCCTGGGCACGATCCGGGATAGCCTGGCCGAGTTCCTCGGGGCATTCCGGCCCGAGACGTCTGATGCCCGTTCACGGCTGGATGCGGCCGCTGCTCACTTCGACGGTCGCGCGTTCAGTCGCAAAGACTACCTCGCCCTGCAAAAAACCATCTCGACGGCTACTGCAAGCCGCGATCTGCGCGACGGCGTGAAGGACCGGAGGCTGGAGATGAGCGGAACGAAAGCGACAACGCGCTACCGGTTCTGGGGCGTGGTTCGCGCCTGACCAGCACCGTCCGGCCCGACCTGGCTTCCCCTTGAGGTCTTATTTGACTGCCTTCAGGGGCTTACTGGCGCGGACGGTATCCGCGTAACACACGGCGCGATTGCGGCCACCGTGCTTGGCGGCGTAAAGGGACTGGTCGGCGCGCGCGATGATGTCGGCTTTCTGGGTCGCATCCTCGGGGAAACACGCGACACCGAGCGATATCGTCGCGCCGAACGCGCCCTTCCCCGATTGAAAGCTTTGTTGTTCGATCTCGGCGCGAATGCGCTCGGCGAGATTGCGCGCCCCGGCGCGGTCGGTTGACTCGAGGACGATGGCGAATTCTTCGCCGCCGTAGCGCGCGACGATGTCGATCTTTCGCGCGCTCGCGCCCAAGATGGCGGCGACCCGGCGCAAGACTTCGTCACCCGTTGGATGCCCATACGTGTCGTTGATCTTCTTGAAGTGATCGATGTCCGTCAAGATCATGGACACGGGGAAATGATGGCGCTCCGCGCGTCCCAACATGGCGGCGAACCGCTCCTGGAAGGTTCGGTGATTCACCAGTCCCGTCAGACCGTCGGTGGTGGCCTGCTCCTCGACGATCTGATACATACGGGCGTTTTGCAGGGAGATCGCCACCTGATTGGCGATCACGCCCAGCATCTCGCGCCGATCGCCCGGAAACGCGGCCGGCCGTTTCGCAGCGACCGAGAACGTCCCGATAACCTCGTCCTTGACCAACAGGGGTAACACCAGCAACGAATCGCCCTTGATCCGCATCGGTCTGGAGAACACGGGCACGTCGCGCTCGCGCCATTCGCCGCCCGCGGGCAACGCCAGCTTGTTCTTGACCACCATCGCCACGATCGACGAGGGATCCCGGTGACTCGTGCCTTCCAGCGCCTCGGACCATTCCCCGACCGCGCGGTGAATCGTGTGCGTGCCGCGTACGGCGTCGTACGTTGCGATGGCGGCGAAATCGAAGTCGCAAACACCGCGCGCTCCCGCGATTGCCGCGTCATAGACTTGGTCCAGCGTCAGCGCTCGATTGAGCTCGGAAGACGCGCGATAAAATCGTTCGTGTTCGTGCTTGCTGCGCTCCACAGCGTGGAAGACGCGCTCGGACTGAACGACTCGCACGACCTGGCGCGCGGCGCTGGTCAGGGTTTCGGCGTCGGCGACCGTGAACGGGACACCGTTGCGGCGATCGGCGACCAGTACGCCGCGCGGGGTCAATCCCTCGCAAACGGGCACGCCGATGAACGCCGTCACCGGGGTTGGTGCCGCATAGTACGGCAGCAGCGCCGGACGCGGAGAATCCAGAATCAAGGGCTTCTTGTCTTTCAGGATAGCGCCCATCACACCGCTCGGCGCCGGGATCGGGGTTTCGGAGATCTCCTCGGAGTCTGTACACAGCTCCTTGACCTTCAGCCTGTCGCCGCTTTCGTTCAGCCACAAGACCGCCACGGTGTGCAGATCCATCACATGCTTCAACAGGTCCAACGTGTCGAACAACTGCTGGTGAATCGTCTCGACCGAGCCCTGCGAGATCTTCTGTTCTTCCTCGGCGCGCGTCCGTACATTTTTGTCGGGTGAAAGAGCCGTCGCGATCAGTCGAAACTCGCGCGCCTCCTCACGCATCGACGCCACCTCTTCCTCTAGGCGCCGCCGGTGTTCGCGTCGCTGCCGATCCACTTCGGCGTGCAGAAACACGACGTTCAGCATCCCGAAAATGATGATGAACCCCACATGCTCGGGAAATGACGCGGCCGCCTCGGGCGAGACCGCGGGCGAGAAGGACAGCACCGCTTCGAATCCAATCGCGGCGGCGGCGACCGGCACTCCCACCGCCAACCGATGAAACGTCACCAGGAAACTGACGACCGCGTAAACCAGTGGATACACCGGCGATCCGACGCCACCCGAAATCGCCAGCACAACGTAGACCGAGGTCAACAGCAGCAACGCCAACTCGGCATCCGAGAACGCTTCGCGTCGCGGAGTTCGACGACGCTCGCTGGTACGGACGCGCGCCCCAATCTTGCCCGCCAGGACGACCGTCAAGACCGCCGCGGCGGCCGCGCGGCCGTATCCCGTCCCGGGAAGCCGCAGGTCAGGAAACCACCCGAGCCACAGCAAGACCAGGAACACCGCCGAAACGACGAAGCCAAGCCCACCGCGGACCAGGCGCTGCAGTTCGAACACGATCCGCGCACGAGAGGTGCCTACGCGCCTCATCGCGCCGAACCGCCCGCATGTTCGACTGCGTTCACCCCCGGACCGCCCACGTGTTTGATGGCGTTCGCCCCCGGACCACCCGCGTGTTCGACTGCGTTCATCGCCGGACCGCGCGCGGGCTCGACTGCGTTCACCGTCGGATTGCGCGAGAAGTCGACGATGACCTCCCCCGGCAGCACCCACCCCAGTTCCTCGCGGGCAACGCGCTCGATGGCGTCTGGATCGCTGCGCAACGCCTCGGCTTCACGGGAAAGGCGCTCGTTGTCGGCGCGTAGCTCCGCATTCCGCGCCCTCAGACCGTGCAAGTCTCGCCGCAACTGTAGCGTGCGCGCCAGCCCCGAACGGGCGTACACGTGGTACGGCGCGTAACCGAGCACGAACGCAACCAACATGACCAACGCCACCGCGCCGCCCCGACCCGCCCATGTCTTGGTGCCACGGCGCATCTCAACAGTCTCTATCCCCGAGTTTAGGCCCCCCATCCCAGTGAGCAATTTTTCCCCTCATTCGCCGCGGTGGCTACCCGCGTCGGGTACCGACGGGCTCTGCCCGGCGGGACATCGCGGGAGGTTTGGGAACCCTCCCAGGGTTCCCATCTTGATGATCGAGTGGTGCTTCGCAGATGTCACGCAGCCGACACCCCGTGCAACCGGCGCCGCGCCAGATGCCATCGAACAACGCTTGCACGTCGTCCAGCAAAGCGGTGTCGGAAGTGGCAAATCCGAGCTCGAAATTACGCCGGCCCGTGCCTTTGGCCCCGAGGCCCGCCCCGGTCCAGTTGGCGCTGCCGAGGTACAAGAAGGCACCGTCAACGACCACCGCCTTGAAGTGAACGCGCGGACAGGTACGCAACTGCAGGCCGCCGCGAAAGAGCCGCGGGTGGCGGTCAAATTCGGCCCGAAAAGCGCGCGACGGCGGTGTCGCGTGCAGGATCCGCATCTCAACGTTCTTTGCCGCCAGTTCGTCGAAGACCTTGAGGATCGACCGGTAACCGCGACGCGCGGAGGTTCGCGCCCGCCCCGGGACGGCGCGACCGTCCTCGACCATTAGCTCCTTCAAGTTCGCGGTTGAGATCCAGAGACTGTGTTTCGCCTCCATCACGGTCCGCACCACCGTCTCGTAGTGCCCGCGACCCGACAGGAGGCGCATCGAGACCCCGCGCTCCTGTCGGGTGAAATCGAAGTCCATGTGTCGATCTTGCCGCCCCAGCAAAACACCGCCAGTTCTTGCGCAACCTTCCCCGACGGCTCAACGCGCCGGCGAGATCGCGCCGCGTCATTTTTTCAAATTGAAGTGAAATTAAATGTCTGCCGCTTGCTGCCCTCGGGCGCGTATTCTATGACTCGTCTTCGCGAATGCCCGATGCCGAAATCACACAGCGTAAGGCCGATCACCTTGCAATTGCGGCATCGGGGCAAGCGGATTTTCATCGCCCGACGTTGCTCGACGACGTCCATCTGCTTCACTGCGCTCTGCCCGAGCGGGCGCTCGCCGAGGTCGATCTGTCGACCTCCTTCCTGGGTCGAGTCTTCCGGGCACCTCTGATGGTCACGGGCATGACCGGCGGTACGGAGGCCGCCGGCGCGATCAACCGCGAGCTGGCCGCCGCCGCCATGACCCTGGGGATCCCGTTCGGCCTTGGCAGTCAGCGCGCCATGGTCGAGCACCCGGAATTGTCACGAACCTACGAAGTGCGAGACGTGGCCCCCGAGGTTTTTCTGTGCGCGAACCTCGGCGTCATCCAACTTGCTCAAATGTCGATACGCGCTGTCCGAGACGCACTCGAGCGCGTGGGCGCCGACGCGCTTTGCGTGCACCTGAACGCGGCGCAGGAGATCGCGCAACCAGGAGGAGATCGCGATTTTCGTGGCGGCCTGGACGCGATCCGTCGGGCGATCGCGGAGCTGGAGCTACCGATACTGGTCAAAGAGACCGGCTGCGGCATCTCGCCGGCGGTGGCGCGCGCACTGACTTTGGGTGGCGTTCGGGCCGTCGACGTCGCTGGCGGCGGCGGCACGTCGTGGACCGCTGTCGAATCGCAGCGCGCACGCGGCCAGGAGGCGGAGCTCGGGCGCGATTTCTGGGACTGGGGTATCCCGACCGCGCCCGCGGTCGCGTGGCTGTACGCGACCGAGCCGGGCATGGAGATCGTCGCGTCGGGAGGAATTCGCAACGGCCTGGATGCCGCACGTGCATTGGCGCTGGGCGCCCGCGTCGCGGGCGTCGCGCAGCCTGCGCTCCGCGCCGTGCGGGAAGGTGGACGGACCGCCGCGGTGGCCTATCTGTCGCGCGTGATCGATGGCATCAGAGCCGCGACGTTACTGGCCGGCTTGTCGAGTTCACGGGAGTTGGCGCAGGCGCCGCGGGTGATCACGGGAGATCTCCGCGAATGGATCGCGCAGAGGCCCGCCTGATGGAAGAGAACGCGCGCATTCCGCGGCAACCCGAGAGCCGCGACGTTCGCGCGCGCAGCCGCGCATTCGGGTACGGCAAGGTCATCCTGATCGGCGAACACGCCGTCGTATACGATCAGCCGGCGCTGGCGGCCGGGTTGTCTCTGGGCGTCTGGGCCGAGGTCACCCATGGGACGGGACACCTGACGGCGCCCGACTGGCAGCTGGACACGTGGGCGGGCGAGTCCACGGCGTTGGGCCAGGCGTTGTCCGCGATTCTGCGCCGCCTGGACGTCACAGATGTCGACGTACGCGTCGGTGGCGATCTGCCGGCGGGGGTGGGTCTGGGCAGCTCGGCGGCGTTCGCGACCGCCGTTGCCCGCGCCATCGCGCAGGCGCGCGGGCGCGACCCCGACGCCGCCCTGGCGGCCGCAGCGGACGCCGAGGGTATCTTCCACGGAACACCGTCGGGGATCGATCTGGCTGCGGCGTCCTCTGGCGAAATCGGCCGATTCCAGCGCGGCGCGGGATGGCGTCCGGTGGCGGCGGCGCGGCCGCTTACTCTGTGCATCGGTCTATCAGGCGTGCAGCGCGCCACCCGCGACCAGGTCGACCAGGTCCGCCGCTTGCGGGAAGAAACCCCGCCCGTCGATTCGGTGATCGCCACCCTTGGTCAGCTTGCGTTGGCCGGCGAACGAGCGGTCCAACGTGGTGATTTCGACGATCTGGGGCGCCTCTTCGACGTCGCGCACGGGCTGCTGGCAGCGTTGCGCGTATCGTCCCTTGAGCTCGACACCCTCGTTCACCACGCGCGCGCTGCCGGAGCGCTGGGCGCGAAGTTGACCGGCGCCGGTGGGGGCGGCGCCGTCATCGCGCTCGCCCCCGGGCACGAGCAGGACGTGCTCGACCGATGGAGCGCCGCCGGCTACCACGGATTCATTGCCGAGATCGGCGAGCTCGGATTGCGCAAACGGGATACGGGAATCGAATCCCCTTCCAACAACATCGCGGCGTCGACGATTCCGCGTCCGGTGGAGTCCTCGACGTGAAGCTGTCGTCGTGTACGGCGGTCGCCGGGACCAACATCGCCCTCGTGAAATATTGGGGCAAGCGTGACCCAGCCTTGAACCTGCCTGCCGCGGGCAGTCTTTCTTTGACGCTGAAGGAGCTGGGCACGCGCACGACCGTTCGTTTTGGCTCCCACCTCGGATCGGAGGATCGCGTGCGTCTGAATGGCCGCGATCCGGACGACAGCACCCGGACGCGCATCGGGACATTTCTGGATCTGGTGCGCGAGCGAGCCGGCATCACGGCGCACGCCGAGGTCGTGACCGAAAACAGCGTCCCCACCGCCGCCGGGCTCGCGTCATCGGCGTCCGGATTCGCCGCTCTCGCCGTCGCGGCTTCGCGCGCGGCAGGGCTGGCATTGCTCCCCACGCAGTTGTCCGCGTTGGCGCGGCGCGGATCCGGATCGGCCGCGCGATCGATTTTTGGGGGCTTCGTCGAGATGCAACCCGGCGTTTTTTCCGACGGCTCGGATGCAGTGGCGGAATCGATTTCCGAAGGCGACGGTTGGGGGATCCGGCTGGTGGTCGCGGTGACGTCGGAAGCGGAAAAGGCCATCGGCTCGACGGAGGCCATGGAGCGAACCGCCCGCACGTCCCCATTTTATGCAAGCTGGTTGGAATCGATTCCTGGGGATCTGCAGGACGCGCGCGCGGCGATCGCGGAACGCGATCTGCACCGTTTGGGCGCGGTGGCCGAACGCAGCGCCATCCGCATGCACGCGTCGGCCATGGCCGCCACGCCTTCGATTTTGTACTGGACACCCGCCACTTTGGCAGCGATGAACACCGTATTCGCCTTGCGCGATCGTGGCTTGGCCGCGTATTTCACAATCGACGCGGGACCACACGTCAAGGTTCTGTGCGAGCAAGACAGCGTTTCGGAGGTCAACACCGCGTTGACCGCAACGCCTGGTGTTATCCGCACCTTCACCACCTCGCCCGGACGTGGCGCTCGCATCCTGCACGAGACGACCGCATGAGTGACACCGAGCGAAACACGTTGCGTGGAAGTCCGGTTGTGGTCGCGCCCGGCAAGATCTTTCTTATCGGAGAGTACGCCGTTCTGGACGGGGCGCCCGCGGTGGTCGCCGCCGTGTCGCGCGCCGCGGTCGGCCAGTTCGTTCCGGGGTTCGAGGCCTCCTCGCCGTTCGTGGCGGAGGCGGTACAGGCCGCGCTCGCGGGCATCGGTGATCACGCCTCGGCCCTGCCCGTCGGGTCCGTCATGGTCGATAGCTCGGCTTTGAGCATGAACGGCAAAAAGCTTGGCCTCGGGTCGAGCGCGGCGGTCGTGACGGCATCCGTCGCGGCGGTGCTGGAGCTGGCGGGGCTCCCAATCGCGGTCAACCGGGAGCTTTGCTTCTCGCTGGCGGAACGGGCCCACCGCGCGGCGCAGGGCGGCGCCGGCTCCGGCGCCGACGTCGCGGCGTCGGTACACGGCGGCCTCATCCAGTACCGCAGGCCCCCGGGCGGCTACCCGGTGGTCGAAAAGATGCGCCTGCCGGCCAGTCTACGCCTGGTCGTGTTCGCCGAGGGCAATCCCGCATCCACCCCGGATCTGGTCCGGGCGGTTCAGGCCTACATCACAAAAGATCCGGCGGGCTACGCGGAGATCATGGCTCCGTTGCGCGAACAGGCGGAGCTGTTCGTGGAAGAGCTGGCCGCCGGACGCGTGGCGGAAATGCTGGAAGCCGCGCGTGCCTACGGTACGGGTCTGATGGACCTCGGTGCCCGCAGCGAAAGTCCCATCGTCACCCCGCGCTTCGAACTGGCCTCGGAACTGGCGAGAAATCTGGGCGGTGTCGCCAAGCCATCGGGCGCGGGTGGCGGCGATATTGGTATCGGTCTGTTCGGCGACGCCGCCGCGGCCAGAACATTTGCGGCTCGACTGACGCAGCTCGGCCTGCAGATTATCGACGTCGCACTCGATTCGAATGGCGTCCACCGGCGATTGCCGGCATCAAACAATCATCCCAAACAATGATGGGTGACAATGTCCGAATCCTCATCACGCATCCCCGGTTTCTACAAACTTTCGATTCAAGAAAGGCGACATCTTCTGCGGTTGCGCGCCGATCTCACCGAGGATGATCTTCTGGCGTTGGAATCTGGAGGGTTGGATACCGTTGCGGCCGATCGCGTGGTTGAGAACGTCGTAGGCATTTACGCCCTCCCCCTGGGCCTGGGCCTGAACTTCCGTGTGAACGGCCGGGATGTGCTGGTTCCGATGGCGGTCGAAGAACCGTCGGTTATCGCCGCGGCATCGAACGCCGCGCGCATGGCCCGCCAAGGCGGCGGATTCGAGGCGGACGCCGACGATCCCATAATGACCGCTCAAGTGGAATTGCTGGGAATCGCCGATCTGCCGCGCGCGCGTGCGCGAATTTCAGCTGCCACAGATGAATTACTGGCGCTGGTCAACGCCGCCCTGCCCCGCCTGACCGAACGCGGGGGCGGTCCGCGCGGCCTCGACGTGCGCACGTCCTATCATCCGGCTCGCGTGATCGTGCATCTGCACATCGACTGTCGAGACGCCATGGGAGCGAACATGGTGAACACCGCGGCTGAAACAGTGGCGGAACGCCTGGCGGTGCTGACAGGCGGGCGATCGGGTTTGCGCATTCTGACCAACCTGTGCGACCGACGCCTCGTCCGAGTGCGAACGCGCGTCCCCGCGGCCGCTCTGGCGACGGTGGATCTCGATGGAGCCGCCGTGCGCGATGGGATTGTGGCTGCGTCCCGTTTCGCCGAGGACGATCCGTATCGGGCGGCCACTCATAATAAGGGCATCATGAACGGGGTCGACGCGGTCGTGATGGCAACCGGCAACGACTGGCGGGGCGTCGAGGCGGGAGCGCACGCTTTCGCGGCGACGACGGGCCGCTATCGCCCGCTGGCCGTGTGGCGAGTTTCCGAAGGCGGCGATCTGCTCGGACGGTTGGAGATGCCCATGCCGGTCGGTACGGTCGGCGGCAGCGTCAAGGCTCACGCAGGAGCGCGCCTGGCGCAGCGGATTCTCGGCCCGACCGTGACCTCTGCTGGCGAACTGGCCATGATCATCGGCAGTGCGGGTCTGGCGTCGAATCTGGCGGCACTGCGGGCGCTCTGTACGGACGGAATCCAGCGGGGACACATGGCGCTGCACGGCCGCTGGATAGGCGAAACGGGCGTTGAGCGCGCGGCACCGGCAAGGCTTGCAGCATTGGGGGCGAAGAATCCCTCCGGTAACGGACCCGGGCAAGGTGGACTCACATGATTAGACAAGTCTTGAAGGGCGGGCGTTCCGCCGACCTGGGATCTTCGGAGGCCATCGACCACATTCCGCGTGGCCCTTCCACCGGCTCCCCCCGAAATCCGGCGCGGTGGTTGGACCCGCCGCCAGGACCGTGGGCGTTGGAGCGCGCCTACGGCTACTGCGAGGAGTTCGTGCGAGCGCATCACGAGATCTACCCGGTGGCGTCGCGCCTAGTGCCGGCGGCCATCCGCCCGCACCTGATGGCGGTCTACGCCTTCGCGCGCAGCGCGGACGATTTCGCCGATGAGCCGGAATACGAGGGACAGCGGCAGGAGGCCCTGTCTCGCTGGGAGAACGAGCTACACCTGGCCGCGCACGGGGAGGCCACGCATCCCGTGTTCGTCGCGCTGGGCGACACGATCGAAAAGCGGGAACTTCCGGTGCCACCGCTCGAGGATTTGCTGGCGGCCTTCAGGATGGACATGGACGTACGTCGCTACGCCACCTTCGCGGCCCTGCGCGGATACACGGCACGCTCGGCGGAGTCGGCCGGACGATTGCTGCTGGCGCTATTCGGTTACCGGCAGCCCGAATTGGTGCGCTTCGCCGACGAGATCTCGACGGCGTTGCAGCTGACCAGTTTCTGGCAAGACGTGGCGGCCGATGCCGCGCGTGATCATATCTACTTGCCTGACGAGGACATGCATTTTTTTGGGGTTACAGAGCTGGACATCAAGGCGCTGAAACCCACGAAGGCGATCCGCGATCTCCTGCGCTTTCAGGTCGCGCGCACGCGGGCCCTCTACGAGCGGGGCCGTCCCCTGCTGAGCAAGCTCGGCAACGATCTGAAGATGGAGCTCGCGTTGATCTGGCTGGTGGGCAACGAGATCCTCGACAAGATCGAGGACGCCGACTACGACGTCTTCACGACGCGCCCGACGATCGGCCGGCGCGACAAGGCGAAAATCATGGCCAAGGCCGCCAAACACTGGGCGACGCGGCTCGACCTCGGAACGTTTCGACGTCTTTGGCCGTAGCTCGAAGCAGTCCCGCAGGCCGGACGTTCTTGCGCCCCGCTCTGGTCAAGTGAAGATCACTCGTCCCCGTGACGCGATCACTTCGCGGTACCACGCGGCCGAATCCTTGGGCGTCCGTTTACCAGTCTGGTAGTCGACGTGAACCAGGCCGAAACGGTGTTTGAAACCCTCGGCCCATTCGAAGTTGTCGAGCAGGGACCAGTGGAAATAGCCGCGCACGGGAACGCCGTCCGCGATCGCGCGGCCGAGCTCGCGCAGGTAGCGCGTGGTGAAATCGATTCGCGTCGGATCGTGACACTTGCCGTCGAGGCTCACCCAATCGCGCACCGAGATCCCGTTTTCGGTGATGTAGATGGGCTTGCGGTAACGCTCGTACAGGAACTTGGGCATCCAGTACATGGTCTCAGGCGCCACGGCCCATTCAAAACTGGCCGTGATGGGAAATCCGTCTGGCCAGGGCACGACTTCGACCTTGCCGTCTTTGCCGCGGCGAACTCGATCGGCTTGGTACTGGTTGACCCCCAGGAAATCGAGCGGCTGTCCGATCACCGCCAGATCCTCGGCGAGCGCGCGCGTCCCGAACAACGCTGGCAGATGTTTCGCGTTCAACCTCAAATACGCGTCCGGGTAGCGGCCAAGCATCATGGCATCCAGCCACAGCGTGTTGCTGTACATGGTCTCCGGCTCCACGCCCAGGGCGGCCTCGCGCGCCGCCTGGATGTCCTCAATTTTCTCCGTCGCTGGGATTTTGTTGACGCCCGCCTGCGCCGTACCGATTTGAAGTTTTTGTCTTCCTTCCGCGCGCAACGTCTGCACGGCGCGGCCATGACAACGAAGGGTGTTGTGGGCCGCGAGCATCACCTCCGTGAAGCGCAACTGATCGCCCGGGGCGTGACGGCCAACCTGCATTCCTGAACCGATGAAAACCTGCGGCTCGTTCAGCGGCATCCACGCGATCACGCGATCGGACAATTTGCGCGCGACCACCTTCGTGAAGTCGCCGAACCAGTCCGCCACGTCGCGATTCAGAAAACCGCCGCGGTGGTAAACGCCGAGGGGCAGATCCCAGTGATACAGCGTGGCCCAGGGCGCGATCCCGGCGGCCAGCAATTCGTCCACCAGGCGATCGTAGAAGTCGAGGCCCTTCGCGTTGATGGCGCCGGTTCCTTCGGGCAGAACGCGCGACCAGGAAATGCTGAAGCGATAGGCGGGCAGGCCCATGGCCTTCATCAGCGCGACGTCTTCCTTCACGCGGTGATAGTGGTCAGCGGAGCGATCCGGACATTGATCGCGCCAGACCTTCCCCGGCTTGCGGCAAAGCATGTCCCAGATGCAAGGGCCACGGCCCTCTTCCGCCACCGCCCCTTCGACCTGATAGGCGGCGGTGGCCGCTCCCCACAAAAAGTCGTCTGGGAACGCGCGCGGCAATGCCGCCGGGAGAGCGACGCGGGTCGCCGGTGTGGCG
Source organism: Pseudomonadota bacterium (assembly GCA_017881245.1). Lineage (GTDB taxonomy): Bacteria > Myxococcota_A > Polyangia > Fen-1088 > Fen-1088 > FEN-1088. Next base: position 2,638 of record JADGRC010000202.1, on the reverse strand, counting down.
TCGGAAAGACGGGCCGGCAGATCGACGGCCGCTCCGGCGGCGGAAGCGGCCATGCATTTCAAGAGGTCGCGCCGGTCGGGAAGCCGCAATCCTGGCCCTGTCGACGTTACGCGACCGCGACGTTCGTTCATCTTTCGCCTTTCCCCTTGTCCGGGCCTTTGGCGAGCGCCCGAAGTGTTTCCAACCTCTCGGCGATCTCTTTTTCGTGGCCCTCGGCGCTCGGCTGATAATAGCGACGGCCGCGTAGTTCGTCGGGCAGATAGTTCGCGGCCACGTGATGGCCGGGGTGGTCATGCGGATATTGATAGCCAACGCCCCAACCCAGGCTCTTGCCGAGACCCGTCGTTGCATTTCGAATGTGAGCGGGCACGGGCAACGCCCCGCGCGCATCCACATCGGCCTTGGCCGCGGCGTACGTCGTCACCGCCGTGTTGCTCTTCGGCGCGCTCGCCAGGTACACCACCGCCTGGGTCAGGGGCAACACGCCCTCGGGCAGTCCGACGAACCGAAACGCGTCCAACGCCGCGATCGCGACGGACAACGCCTGTGGATCCGCCAACCCGACGTCCTCGGCCGCGAAAATCACCATCCGGCGCAAGACGAACAAAGGATCCTCGCCCGCCTCCAGCATCCGAGCCATCCAGTAGACCGCCGCGTCGGGATCGCTTCCGCGCATGCTCTTGATGAACGCGCTCACGACACCGTAGTGCTCATCGCCAGCCTTGTCGTAAAGCAGAGTGCGTCGCTGCAGCGCCTCCTCGACGGCGGGGCGATCGATGATCCGCCGGCTTCCGCTCGCCGCGACCGGCACCGGGGTCATCGTCGAAGCGCCCCTCGCAGCGTCGGCGCCGATACCAGCGGCAACGCTATCGCCAACAGCAGCGGTACCGGCACCGGCAGCCGCAGCCGCAGATCCGGTGGCATCAAAAACCCCGACACCGACGGGATCGGGGGGCCCACCCGCGACGGCCGCCGCGGCCTCCAGCGCCGCAAGGGCTCGGCGCGCGTCCCCTCGCGCCTCGCGCGCCAGCAGGTTTCTCACGTCGTCGGCCACGTCCAGCGGCAACGCTCCGAGTCCCCGCTCCCGATCCGCGAGCGCCCGGTCAATCAATTCACGCAGGTGAACCTCCGCGAGCGCGTGTAAGACGACCACCTTGGTTCGCGACAACAGCGCCGCGTTGACCTCGAACGATGGGTTCTCCGTCGTCGCACCGATGAGCGTCACGGTCCCCGCCTCGACATGCGGCAGTAGCGCATCCTGTTGGGCCTTGTTGAACCGATGAATCTCATCGACGAACAGCACCGTGCGCGCGCCTCGCTGATCGCGGCGCACTGCGGCTTCCGCCACGGCCTCGCGCAGATCCTTCACCCCCGCCATCACCGCGGACAACGCGACGAAATCCGCGCCGGCCTCCGCCGCCAGCAAACGCCCCAGCGTGGTCTTGCCGGTCCCGGGTGGGCCCCACAAAATCAGGGACGGCAAATCCTTGGCGTCCAGCACCCGGCGGAGCAGCTTTCCAGGTCCGAGCACGTGCGTCTGGCCGACGAACTCAGCCAGGGTTCGCGGACGCATGCGCTCCGCCAGAGGTTGACCGCGCCTGTCACGGATTGCCGCCCGGGAGAACAGGTCCATGGGGCGTCCCCGTACCTATCCTACGACCTGTCGACAATCGCGCGCAGCGCCGCCAGATCAAACGGCTTCTCTAGTCGACGGTTGCGCACCGTCGCGAGAAACTCGGTGGCGCGCGGAGTAAACGCGCCACCCGTCATGAAGACGAAACGCCGCTCGAGGCCCGGACGCTTCTGCGCCGCCAGGGCGTAAAGCTCCATACCCGTCATTTCGGGCATCATAATGTCGCACAGGATCGTCTGATACTCGCTGCCCTCGCACAGGCGCGTCAGACCCTGCCGCCCGTCGGTCACGACATCGACATCGAAGTCCTCCGCGAGCATCCGTTCAATCATGCCGCCAAGCGCGGGCTCGTCATCCACCACGAGGATACGTCGGCGGCGACCGACTGGGACAACGAACGGCGCCGAGCGCTCCGCCGGAATCTCCGTCGGGATCGCATTTCTGCTGATGGGTAACATGACGCGAAAACGCGTTCCACGCCCCGGCTCGCTTTGCACACCGATGGTTCCCCCGTGCGCGGTCACGATGCCATGACAAATGGACAGGCCCAGGCCCAGGCCCACCCCGACCGCCTTGGTGGTGAAGAATGGATCAAAAATGCGTGGCAGGATGTCGGGCGAAATACCCATGCCGTTATCAGCGATCTCCACCGCTACCATGTCGCCGGGCGCGGACTCGAGAGTCACACTGATTTCATTTTCTGGCCGTCCCTCGGGTAAAGCGTGGGCCGCGTTCACCAGCAGGTTGAGAAAGACCTGCTCCAAGCGCTGGGCGCTTCCCTCGACGGCGGGCGTCACCTGCAGCGCCGTAGTTAGCCGGGCACAATGGCGAATCTCGTTACCCGCCATGCGCAACGCGGACTGAAGCGCCTGCCCCAAATCGACGGCGCCACGCTCTTGGGTTTCGGGTCGGGATGTCGCTCGCAGCTGCTTAACCACGGCCGCCACCCTATTTGCACCCTGCCGCACCTCTTCCAAGATCTCGCGCAAACGCGCCAGGTCGTCG
>JADGRC010000019.1 GCA_017881245.1 Pseudomonadota bacterium | reverse complement strand
GAAAATCCCACCATGTCGTGGGTCTGAATCAAATACTGACTGTGACGGTGATGGCCGCTTGGGGAGATATAGAAGCCGACGTCATGAAGCAACGCCGCGAATTCCAACAGCTCGCCGTCGTTGTCGTCGACGGAATGGGTCTTGTGCAACTCGCGAGTCTGATCGAATAAAGACAGGGCCAAGCGGGCGACGTGTTGCGCGTGTGCCTCGTCGAACTGACACCGCCGGCAAAGTTCCATTACGCTGCGCCGACGCAAGTCGGGAAATTCCTCGACCAGCAACATGCCGGGGCGATGCGTGGCGATGTAGTCGGCGACGATGCCCTCGCGCAGCGATGCCTCGCAGACCGTCGCCTCGTCGGCGCCACACAACTCCAACGCGGTTCGCAGGACGATGGCACCCGCCAGGATCGTGTCGGCGCGCCGGGCATCGAGACCTGGCAGTCGAGCGCGTTGGTTCAGGGTCAACCCGGCCAGCTTTTGCTCGATCTCGGCCAGGGATTCCACGGTCAGCTCTGACGGATCGTCCTCGTGATCCCCACCCTTGCCGCCCCGTTCGTTTCGGATCATCGTCGCCAAGGCCAACGCCGTTCCGGAGCTCACCGCGGCGAAATCGAAGCCCATCGATCGCACGCGCGCGATCACGGGCTCGAGCGTGCGGCGTACGCGCGTGCGCAGGGCGACCAGTTCGCGCGTCGTCGGGGGATCGGAGGGGGCCCATTCCTCGGTCAGGCGAATGACGCCCAGTTTGGCGGAGTCGGTGAAGTAGCACTCGCGAGAATCGGCCAGAATCACTTCGAGCGATCCGCCGCCCAGATCGAACAGGACGGCGCGCCGACCGTCCAGGTCCAACGTTCCCCGCGCGCCCAGGTAGATGAGGCGCGCCTCTTCTTGGCCACGCACGACCTGAATGTCGACACCGATTTCATCGCGCGCGGCACGAACGAATTCACCGCCGTTTTGCGCCTCGCGCACGGCGCTGGTGGCGACGGCAATCAACGCGTCGGGCTGGTGACGCTCCGCCAGGCGGCACAGCGATGCCAAAGCGTCGAGCCCCCGCCGGAAGACCTCCGGTGGAATGATTCCTGTACGCAACGAGCTTTCGCCGAGTCGCACCATCTCCTTGGCGCGGTCGAGTACTTCGAAATGGCCGCCGGTCGTCACCTGCACCACGATCAAGTGGAACGAGTTGGATCCGACGTCGAGGGCTGCGATACGCATAGCGTTCGAGATTGTACCGCCCCTGTCGGAAGGAGCGCACATCCAAAAGCGACAACTTCGTGCCATTGTCGTCGCGTGTGCGCTCCGGTCGGTCGGGCTGTAGAGTCTGGGGCATGGACCGCGAACCTCGCGCGCCAGGCGGGGGGGGACCCGCGGATCGCCCGACCAAGGCTCGCGTGGGGCCCGCCACCCTCGAGGGATTCGCGCGGGCACCAGATTTCAACGCTTGGATCTACGGGAAGTTTCGCGATGCCATTCACGGCGATGTGATGGAAGTCGGCAGTGGCATTGGCAACCTGTCTCGCCTGGTTCTCATGGATGCTCGCCGGGTGGTTCTCACCGACACGGAACCGACGTATCTGGATACGCTCCGCCGAAGATGGGGCGCCGATCCCCGCGCCGAGATCGTCAAGTGGAATCTGAACGAGCCTCCCCCTTCCGCGCTGACCGTGGACGGCCCCCGGTTCGACGCCATCGTCGCCGTCAATGTCATCGAGCACCTGAGCGACGATCACGGCGTCGTTCGCGGCCTGGCAACCTTGTTGCGTCCGGGGGGGTGTCTCCTCGTGTACGTACCCGCCTGTCCATGGGCCTTCGGCTCGCTGGATGTGGCGCTTGGGCACCGCCGAAGGTACACCGCGGCCACGTTGGAGACGTTGTTGCGGCAATCCGGTCTGGTTCTGCCCCCGCCACGCTACATGAACCGGCTGGGTCTTTTGGCTTGGGTGATGAGTGGGCGAATCTTGAAGATGACCGCTCTACCTTCCGACGCCATCGCGCTCTTCAATCGGGTGGTCGGTGTCGCCCGCATCGTGGATTGGCTGCTCGCGCCCTTGCCGCTGGGACTTGGTCTGGTGGCGCGGGCCCAAAAACCCTAGACACGTCAGTCCGCGGAACCAGAGATTCTGGCCGCGCCCAGACTGTCGTCACGCACGGTGACGCTGATGTCCTGTTTTCCGAGGACGACTTTCTTGGTCGGGTGAACCGTGCGCTCCGCGACGCGGAACGAATCGGCTCGTCTGGTTTGATTTCCAGGACGCAGGGTGTCCGCGGCCGCCGCGGGCAGATCGGACAGCATGCGGCCGTGCAACGCCGCGCCATCATCGGGCGTTTGCACGGTGACGACGATGGAGGTCGATGGGAAATAGCGTTGTAGGTTGGCGAGGACCATGGGGAGCGATTCGGCAGTGGGCATTTCCGGTTTTGCGACACTGCCGGATGCCACCTCGATCCGGGCGATGTCACCGCCAAGGGATCGGGGAATCGAGATCGGAATCGTTTCCGCGTATTCGGGGCCGTCGTAAGGTCGCAGGGAGACGCGCAGCGCGATCGTTTGACCGGGTCGCACCACGTCCCCCGGCAGGGAAACAGCGACGATCTCGACCACGTCCCGCCGATATTCGACCCGGACATCGACATCCAGGCCGTCAATCACGACAGGTTCGAACGCGTTCGACAGCAGATCGCCGATCGCGCGCAGGCCGCGTGTCCCCGTCAATGACTGACGCGAGATTCCCTCGGGTGCGAAGATCTCGTCTCTCAATTCAAAGGGAGGGTGTCCCCTCAGGCTGATTTTCGAGATCACGCGCACGATCATGTCGGAGGCGTCCGGCTCGGCGTCCACGAGCGCGTTACCGACCACCAGCGAGACCAGTGTGGGGGTCAACCGCCGATTGCGCGCCACCTCGGCGTGGAAGACGCGGGGCGGGGCGCCGGGCCCGCTCACCCGCACGGTAACGGGCACCATTGTGGCACGCGCGCCCAGATCGCCGATGACGCACGACTGACGATCCTGAAGCAGCGCGCCCACCTCGTGCAAGGGAGACGACAGCTTCATGGACTGCGAAACGCTGGATACGATCGTATGAATCTCCGCATCCACAAGCGGTAGATAGATTTCCCCCGCACCGAACATGGGATGCCCAAACGCCAGCACGCCATCGCGATCGACGTAAGTGACCGTCCCGGTCCCGACCATGCTCATGTCGCCCCGCACCAGTTCGATGCCAATCGCGGAGCCGGGCTCGACGTGACCGGCTGTGGCTCGTCCACCGGCGCGGGATGTCGGGTTTCCTCCACCGGCCGCGCGCACGGGCACGAGGCCCTCAAGGCGGAATTCGCCGCTGATGTCCGCGAGCACGCGCGGGCTAAAGCCCGAGACCGACAGGGGCACCGCGACTGGAACCAGGTGGGGTTCACCAAAGGGGCTCCCGCCCGCCTCGCGCGCATCTCGACGCGCCGACGAGTCCATTTGGGATCCCGGGGTCCGTCCACCCTCGGCCAAGGTCAGGGTTCTGATGTCGTCGCCACCGGTTTCCGTTGCCAAATCACTGCTGGTGCGACGGGGGCGATCCCGTTCGGCCAGCATGGTTTCGATCGGCGTCACTCCCCCGATGGGCTCCTTCGAAAAGCTCCAGCCGTACGCGATGGCGCCCATCAGGCGGCCGCCAACGTAGACCGGACTGCCCGACATGCCGGCGACGATGCCGGAAAACTCCACACGCGGGTCCTCGGCACGGATCAAAATGATGTCCTGTTTGGGCAGAAACTGGCGCATGATGGAAATCACGCGGATCTTGAAAGCCTCGGGTTTCGTGCCTTGAAATACGGTCAGGGCTTCGCCGACCATCCCGGCGCGCACTTCGGACAACGGCAGGATCTTGGGCGGGGCTCCCGCCGGAATGCTTGCGCGTGGGCTGGTGGCCGCCGGCCCAACCCCCGCCGCCGTGCCTGGGACCCGTTGAAGGGGGGCGGACGTCGGGGCCGACGATGCCCCCGCACAAGGCAGAACCGACAACGCCGCCGCCAAGACACGCAGCGTGGTTGTGGTTGTTGAGGACAGTGCGCGGGACACAGGCATTTACAGTAACAGACCCACCCCGTAACAAATGCACACCTGGCCCCCCCTTCGACCCCCCTGGACCTGATTGACACCCAGAAGGCGGCAGCGGATATTAAAGACAGCCCAGGGAGGCTCCCCTATGAAGTTGGTCTCGGTCGTATTCGTTTTCGCATGTGTCTTGGCGGCCGTCGGCGTCGCCTGCGGGCCCCAACAGCCGTACTGCTACGAACAGCACAAGACGTGCGAGCAAGCGAAGATCGACAGAGATCAATCGGAGCAGGATCGGCTCGCGACAGAAGCAGCGAAAAGAGCCGACGCGGGCGTGACCGATACCGGGACCATCGTCATCGATTGATGAAGCGGTACCGCGCGGCGATCATCGGCGGTAGCGGTTACGGTGGCGCCGAGATCATCCGGCGTCTATTGATCCATCCCGAGGTTGAACTGGCGCGTGTGGCCAGCATCGATCATGTCGGTCAGCCGCTCGGCGCGGTTCACTTGCCGCTGGCGGGCCGGACCGATCTCAGGTTCGAGGATCTGGCTCCCGCCGAAGCGGCCGCGGGCTGCGATATCGTGTTCATGGGCCTGCCACATAAAGTAAGCGCTCAAAAGGTTCCGGCGGTCCTCGACACGGGCGTGAGGATCGTCGATATGTCGGGCGATTTTCGCCTGCGCGACGGATCCGCGTACGCGCGATATTACGGCACCCCCCATCCGCGCCCGGATCTACTGGGATCGTTCGTTTACGGTCTGCCCGAATTGAACCGAGCCCAGATTCGCGGCGCGCGGGCCGTCGCCTCGCCTGGGTGTTTCGCCACCACGATCGAGCTTGGCTTGTTGCCGCTCGCCCGCGCCGGAAAATTGCGCGGAGTCGTGCAGGTCACCGGCATCACGGGCTCGTCTGGAAGTGGAGTGACGCCGTCCATCGGCACGCATCACCCTGTCCGGGCGGTGAACCTGAAGACCTACCGGGTGCTCGACCACCAGCACACGCCGGAAATCCTAGAGACGCTGGCCGCGGCCGGTGCGCCCGGGATTCAGCTTCGATTCGTGCCCGTGTCGGCGCCGCTGTCGCGCGGGATCCTGGCGACCTGTTTCGTCCAGGTACCCGCCGTCGAGACGACGGCCTCGATCTCCGACCTGTATGAACGGGCATATGCGAGTGAACCTTTCGTGCGTTTTGTGCGCGATCGATTGCCTGAGGTGGCGGCCGTGTCGGGGTCGAACTTCGCAGAGGTGGGCTTCGCGCTCGGCGAGCCGGAATCCGACGGCGGCGCGCGGACGCTGGTCGTGGTCAGCGCCACCGACAACTTGATCAAGGGTGGAGCGGGGCAGGCGATTCAGAACATGAACCTGATGCTCGGTTTATCCGAGACGCTTTCGCTGGAAGATTCCGGGCCGTGGCCTTGACGGCGGGAGCCGCCGATAGCGGGCGAGCGCCCGTGGTCGTGAAGTTGGGCGGTGACGTCCTGGAGGGACCCGCGCTGGCCCTGTGCGCCGCGGATCTGGGTGAGGTGTGGAAATCTGGCCGGCATCGGCTGCTGGTGGTTCACGGGGGTGGCCCGCAGGCCACGCGCTTGTCGGAACGATTGGGCATGACGCCCCGTCTGGTCGCCGGGCGTCGAGTCACCGACCAGCAGACCCTGGACGTTATGAAGATGATCGTCTCGGGGCAGGTCAACGTCGATCTGGTCGCGGCGATGCGCGCTCACGGCGTGCCGGCCCTGGGCCTCAGCGGTGCGAGCGGCATCGTGCGGTCACGGCGTCGACCGCCCACGGTCGTCGCGGGTGGGGGAGATCTCCCGATCGATTTTGGCCTGGTCGGCGTCGTTGAAGCGTTCGACCTGTCGTTGCTCGGACTGTTGGTCAATGCGGGCTTTTGTCCCGTCCTCGGGTGCCTGGGCTTGGCACCGTCGGGCGTGGTGCTGAACATCAACGCCGATACCGTGGCCAGCCAACTGGCCGCAGCCGTGGGTGCCCCGGCCCTTGTGGCGGTGACGGCCGTGGGCGGAGTTCGCCGCGACCGGAACGATCCGACCACGCGGATGGACAGATTGACCGCAGCGGAAGCGCGGGCGGCCCTCGATTCAGGCGCTGTCCAGGGCGGCATGATCCCGAAACTGCAAGAGGCCCTGTCGTCACTCGACGCCGGCGTGGGCATGGTTCACATCGTCGCCCCCGGAGAAATCGGCACGGCCTTGACAGCCCCCGGGTCCGTGGGAACTCTGCTCGTTCTCGACTGAACTCCTGGGGGCCGGAACCCCGAGGTCGCCGTTGGGCTGAGGCTTCGGACTGAGATACCCTCAGCACATGGGGCGCATCCAGTCGCATGTCCGGAACAAGTTGGTCGCCGGGGCGTTGGCGGCGATTCCCGTGGCGGTCACCGCGTTCATCCTTTGGTACCTGGACGCCAAGGCGCGCGCGCTGTTTGACATCCGATATCCCGTGTTGGGTCTCGTGGTCTCCATCGGTGGGCTTTACGTGCTCGGTCTGTTCGTCACCAGCCTGATTGGCCGCTGGATCTTGTCCGTCACCGACACGCTGCTGGGACATATCCCGGGCTTGCGGGCTTTGTACCAGTCATGGAAACAGATGGCCTTTTCTCCGGAAGGCGACGAGGGCATCTTTGCGCGCGTGGTGTTGATTCCCGACGAGACAGGGCGGATGCAGATGATGGGGTTCTCGACGCGCAAGCCGATCGACGGAGATCCCGAGACCGTTTGCGTGTTCGTTCCGGGATCGCCCAATCCCACGACGGGGCGCCTGTATTTCGTGCCGTCGCGGGAATGCGTGACGCTGGACCTGCCGGCGCGTGTCGCTTTCAAGATGTTGATTTCGGGCGGCAACTACGTTCCCGAGGAGGTTGGCAAGCAACTTGCGGGTCGCCGGAGCGCAATCAATCGCGCCACCCTTGGCGGGGGCGCCACTTCGGGTCATGCTCGGGAACCATGAATCCCTACCTCAAGGACTCAGCGTGTGCCGCGCGGACGACCCGAGCGGCGCGGCGCTCAGGCGTTCTTCTGGTCATGGCCGCGTTTTGTGTCGTCGGGGGCGTGCCCCTGAAGGCGGCGACGGCGACCGCGACGCCGCCTTCGTCCGCCACGCGCCCGCGCGTGGGGGACCAAGCTCCCACCTTCGTTCTGAAAACCGTCGACAAGGCCGATCCGCGATCGCTGATCGATCTGATTCATGCGCCTGACAGACGCGGTGCGGTTCTGGTGTTCATATCGGCCCGTTGCCCTTACGTCGCGCAGGCGCGTCAGCCGCTTGGGGACCTTTTCAGGCAGTATGGCGGCACGGTGGCCTTCGCCGGCCTCAATTCGAATCAGAACGAAAGCGCCGACGACGTCAAGAACGACGCCGCTTACAACTTTCCATTCTCCATCCTGCGTGACCAAGGATCCAAGGTGGCCGATCTGTACGGGGCGGAACGGACGCCGGAGGTCTTTCTGATCGACGCCAAGGGTGTGATCCGGTACCACGGCGGCGTCGCCGATCTCGGGGCTGCCCTGGGTGATTTCACGGCCGGGCGGATGGTCGCGAAATCGGAAGCCAAGGCCTTCGGTTGCACCATCAAGCGAAGGCCGTGATGCGCCGGCCGCCCGAGGTGCTCGCCCCGGGGGCCTTCACTTGGGGATTGCTCGTTCGGGTCTTCCTGTTGGTGATCGCGTTCGGTGTGCGCCATGCGGACGCCGAACCGTCATCCGCGCGCACGTCGTTGGTCTCGTCGCTGCCTTCGCTGGGATCGGCGTCGCGGGTGGGGGACGCACCACCGGTGGTCACCGGCAGGGTGAAAGGCGAGATTGGGCCCCGATGGTTGGATATGGGTGAGATTCGCCGCGAGATGCGTAAAGCGCGAGGTCGCGTGCTGTTCATGCACCTGTGGGCCAGCTGGTGCGGGCCCTGCCTGGAAGAGCTGCCGCTCATGAATCGATTCGCCCGGGCGGCGCGTGCCCGCGGCGCCACGGTGATTTCGGTGTCACTAGACAATGACGCGCGCGGTGTGGCCGGGGTGCCGGCCGTCCTGCGCGCGCGTGCACCCGGTCTGACGACGTTCGTGGCCCGTTTCCAGGATCCCGGCCAGTTCATGTCGATATTTTCTCGGTCGTGGGAAGGCTCGATCCCCGCCCTGTTTGCATTCGACCGGGCCGGTAAGTTGCGCGCCAGTTTGGTCGGAGAGCTCGCGCCGTCGGAGCTGGAGTCGCTCATGGCAAAAATGAGAACGCCACCTCCTTCGCGACGCTCGTCCCCTCGGCCGCGGTGACCCTCGCCGGGCCGGGCGCGTCGGTCCTTCGCCGTGCCCGTTCGGACGCAGCGGTTCCACGGTCACTTGTACCCCATCACCACGACTTCGGCCGCCGGCCGCGATTTCACCGTGGTCAGGGGCAACACGTTCCCGGGAGGGCGCCGTACGTTAGCCTTTCCCACCAGGAACTCGTCGAGCGGCGCCAGCTGTGAAATTGTCGATACGGTCGTCCGGTAGTGCATCGGCACGACTACCAAGCGCGGCCGCAGTTGATCGATGACGCGCGTGGCGCGGTCGGCGTCGATCGTGAACCCCCCTCCGACAGGCACCAGCACAACGTCCACCGACCCGATCGCCGACAGTTGTTTGTCGTCCAGTAGATGACCGAGATCGCCTAGGTGGGCGATGCGCAGGCCGGCGACCTCGAAGATGAACACGGTGTTGAGGCCGCGCTCCGCGCCCTGTTTGTCGTCGTGGTAGACGCCCACCGTTCGAATGGCGATGTCCTTCACCTTTTCGTTGACCTTCGTCCAGCCCTTTTTGTCGGCGGTCAATCCGCGCAGAACGCGCGGGTGACCCGCGACCAAGCCCGCGTTGTTGTGATCGAAGTGTTCGTGGCTGATCGTCACCACGTCGGCGCGTAATCCGACCGGAAGCTCGTAACCGATCCCCTTGGGGATCGGGTCGATGACGACGCGTGTGCCGGCCGCTGTCGCCAGAACGAAGCACGACTGGCCCAGCCAAGTCAGCGTGACCTTGGAGGGCGCGGCGGCTGCGCCGGCATCAGTTGCCCAGGAAGTCGCGCCTCCAACGGCGATCGCGTGAACGAACACCAGGAGCGCGATGGCGACTCGAGGATGCGACGGTCGTTTGAGCACCCTCCCAATATAGCGCGGCCGTTCGTGGGTCGACGGCACCTGCTCGTTATTCAGCGTTGAGCGGACGCGACGGGCGTGGCTGGGCTCGTGCCCGGGCTCGGGGATGCTCGTATGATGGTCAACAGGACACCCATCACCGTCAGCGCGGCGCCCAACACAAAGGCGGCTGACAACGTTTCACCCAGGAACCCGATTCCGAACACGACGGTGATGGGAACTGTCAACTGCGCGATGATTCCACTTTGCACGCCCGTGAGGTGGCGCAGGGAGGCTGACATGATCACCTGCGCCACCGTGCTGACGAGGCCCACGGCCGCCAGCAACGCCCAGTCGGCCGGCGCAGGGGGCGTCCAGTGACCAAAGGGCGGCAGCACCCACGGCAGGCAGACCAGAGCGCCCACCACGGAGAAGGAAAAAAATACGCTCCACGCGCTCTCGGACACGCTTCCGTCCCCGAGATCCCTGCGGGCGGCTCGGATGGACGTCACGGCGATGCCCGAGGTCACCGCCGAGACGACACCAAGCAATTCGCCCCGCGAACCGCCCCAGGCGAGCGCCAAGTGGGCCGGGTTCGCGTGATTCCGCGCGAGCACGATAACGGTCACCCCCGCCAGGGCCAGACCGAGCGCGCCCAGGGCCGCCCGTCGGGGCCGCTCACCGAGCAGCGCCCACGAGAACAGCATCGTGTAGATCGGTTGGGTCTGATTCAGCAGCGTCGCCACGCCGACAGGAACCGCCTGAATGGACGCAAAGTACATCACGACCGCCACGCCCCCGAAGAACCCGCGCGCCACCAGCCAACCCCAGCGGCTGGGCCGGATCCGCGCCGCACCGACGCCGACGGCGGCGGCGGTCACCACGATTCCGGCCAGGAAACGCACCAGCGCGACCTCGGCGCCGGGTAGACGCCGGGTGGCCAGTTTGGTTCCGGCGGCCATGACCGCGAACAGCGTCGACGAAATGAGCAGCGTCAAGGCCGCGCGCCGTGCCGCGCCGGGATCGGGTTGCGGCGTCGGCGTTCGTGAAGACCCGAGAGGGTCCGATGAGGGAGTAGCGGGCAACGCCACAACCTAGCGCGAAATCCATCCGCTATGCTTGGACGAATGTCCGAGCATCAGTCGCCACCGCCGCCGGGCCCCGACGCCGATAGCACCGGCGTCCCGATCTCGGCGACACCGGCCGCGCGACCGGACGCAGGACCGGACGACAAACCGGACGCGACCGAGCCCGATGGGCCCACGTCGACCCTGATGCGCGAATCGACGGTCGAACCGGCTCGGCTGACGATTGCCGAGATATTGGACCGCCTGCCGACCGACCCGGGCGTCTATCTGATGAAAGATCGTCGCGGCAAGGCCGTCTATATCGGCAAGGCCGGCAACCTGCGCGCGCGCGTTCGCCAGTACTTCCAACCCGCCTCCGGCGACAGCCGCTTGTTCGTGCCGCTGCTGGAAGGGATCGTCGCGGACATCGACACCGTCGTCACGACCAACGAGAAAGAAGCGTTGTTGCTGGAAAACACGCTGATCAAGCGTCACCAGCCTCGTTTCAACGTGAACCTGCGCGACGACAAGAACTACCTGGTCTTGCGCCTGGACCCGCAAGCGAACTGGCCGCGCCTGGAGGTGGTCAGGAAGATCTCCGACGATGGGGCGTATCATTTCGGTCCCTACCATTCGGCCACGTCGTGTCGCGAGGCGCTGCGGGTGGTCAACCGTCATTTCCAGCTGCGCACCTGTACCGACCACGTGCTCGCCAACCGCCGCCGGCCGTGCCTGCAATACCAGATCAAGCGGTGTCCGGCGCCGTGCGTGCTGCCCGTCGACCGGGACCAGTACGCCGATCAAGTGCGCGACGTGCGTCTGTTTCTGGAAGGCAAGGACGACGAGCTGGTCGCGCGGCTCGCGGGGCGAATGAAGGACGCGGCGGCGCAAACCCACTTCGAGCAGGCGGCCGCGATCCGCGATCAACTGCGCGCCCTCGAGGTTACGTTGCAGGCGCAACGCGTGGTCTCCCGGGATTTCGTCGACCAGGACATTATCGGTCTTCACCGCGAGGGGATGTCGCTGGAGATCGTCGTGATGGCGATTCGCCAGGGCAAGCTGGTCGGTAGCCGTGCTTTCTCTTTCGGCGGTCAGGAGTTCCCCGACAGCGAGCTGCTGTCGTCTTTTATCGGGTTGCTGTACGACTCGCCCGCGGCCTCTATTCCCGACGAATTGTTGTTGCCGCTTCCGATCGACGACGCCGACCTGAAATCGGAATGGCTGACCGAACGGCGGCCCGGCCGGCGGCGCGTGGAGGTGTTGGTCCCGCAGCGTGGCGATCGAAAACGCCTCTCGGATCTGGCGCAGAAGAACGCCCAGGTCAGCTTCGCCAGCCGGCGCGACGCGCGTGAGGACGTCGAGATCATGTTGGCCAAGCTGCAGAGGAAGCTGCGCCTGGCCAAACTGCCGCGCGTGATCGAATGCTACGACATCTCGCACATTCAGGGCTTTGCGCCCGTCGCGTCCATGGTGGTGTTCGTAGACGGTCGGCCGGAGCGCTCCCGCTACCGCACATATCGCGTGCGCGGTGCCGAGGGATCGGGCGCTCGCCGCGGGAACGACGATTTCGCGTCGATGTACGAGGTGCTGTCGCGGCGCTTCCGGCGCGCCCGCGAGGGTGACGCCGGCTGGGAGCTGCCCGACCTCGTCGTGATCGACGGAGGCAAGGGCCAGCTTGGGATGGCGCTGGCCGCAGCGCGTGACGTGGGCATCGACGTTCGCCCGGGCCAGGGATTGGCGCTGGTCGGTCTGGCCAAGGAACGCGATGTCGAGCCGGACGCTGACGTGGCTGGGCCTGGGTCGGGGCCGGAGTCGGCGCCGGGGATGTCCGCCGGTGCGATGGGTTCGACCGCGGAGGCTGGGACCGCGGGTATGGCGCCCGCCGAGACCCCGATTGCGGCGGCCCCGACAGGCGGGGCGGCGTCGGACATGGAATCGGCGACCGACACGGCGCATTTGGCCCAGGCGACACCCGTCGCCGACAAGACCGAGATCGCCGCGAGCGCGAATCCGTCCCCTGTCGGGACCCCGGTCGCGTCGTCGCCCCAGGGCGGGGGTCGTCGCGGTCGCGCGGCGAATCGATCGGCGAAGGATGCCCGACGCCCGGACCGCGTCTTTCTGCCTCACGCCAAGGACGCGATTCCCATACGGCCGAGCAGCGCCGAGATGTTCGTTCTGCAGCATCTGCGCGACGAGGCGCACCGATTCGCGGTCAGTTTCCATCGCCGTCGCCGCGGCAACCTGACCTTGCGGTCGGCCCTCGGCGACGTGCCCGGGATCGGTCCCCAGCGGCAGCGCCTGTTGCTGCGCCACTTCGGAAGCTTGAAGAAGATTCGCGACGCGACGATCGAGGAATTGGCGGCCGTGCCCGGAATGACGTCCAAGTCGGCGGCGGCCGTGTTTGGCTGTCTGGGTGCCGTCGGTGCCAGCCCCGACGCCGGCGTCACGACGGCGGATGAGGGGTCGCAAGAGGACACCGTGTCGCGGGACGGATTGGGCGCGGCGGGCCGCGGAGGAACGCCGAGCGCCGATCCGGCCACCGGTGGCACCGGGGCCGAATCACCCGACGACGCCGAGGAGGAGGCTCTCGAAAACGCGTTCGCCGAGGTTGAGGATGATGACGATCTCGGGACGGACCAGGAGAAACAGGTGACGGAACACAGTGTGCCGAGAACCGTGGACGCAGGCATGCCATCGCGGTGATCCGGAGCCTCGGCCGACCGGGAGCAGATTTCACTGTGGATCGACCGGTCTCCCTGGGTACACTGCGCTTCCTTCCAGGGGGCGGCGGATGTCGGAACTCCTTATCTATGGGGCGACGGGTTACACGGGGGCGCTGCTCGCGAGGGCGGCTCGTGACCGGGGAATTCGCCCCGTTTTGGCCGGACGGAACGGGGACAAGCTTCGGGCTCTCGCGAATGATCTGAACCTGGACTTTCGCATAGCGAATCTCGAGAGCCCCGAGCGGTTGGACGAGGCCCTACGGGGGATGGTGGTTGTCCTCAACGCCGCCGGCCCTTTTTCGCTGACCTCCTCGCCTCTGATCGACGCCTGCCTGCGTGGCGGCGCTCATTACCTGGACATCAGCGGCGAGGTTCTCACGATCGAGGCCGCCGCGAGTCGTGGCGCCGAGGCCAAGAAACGAGGCCTCATGCTCATGGCGGGCGTTGGATTCGATGTTGTGCCTTCGGATTGTCTCCTGTCTCACGTTACCCGACGGATTTCTCGTCCGAAACGCATATTTCTGGGTGTCTCTGGTCTCAGCCTTCTGTCACGGGGATCGGCGTTGACGATGATCGACCAGATCGCCGATCCGGTCTGGGTGAGACGCTTTGGGAAGCTACGACAGGTTCCTCATGCCTCTTTGGAGCGTTCATTCGATTTCGGCTCGGGGCCATCCCCTAGCCTCGTGGTTAGTTGGGGCGACGTGGCGTCTGC
Organism: Pseudomonadota bacterium; assembly: GCA_017881245.1. Classification (GTDB taxonomy): domain Bacteria; phylum Myxococcota_A; class Polyangia; order Fen-1088; family Fen-1088; genus FEN-1088. The sequence continues at coordinate 12,640 of JADGRC010000019.1, read as the reverse complement.
CTACTACAGCACCGGCGTGCCCGATGTGACGGCCTACTTCGAGGCGACTGCGGCCGTTCGCGTCCACGGCAACTTGGTCCGTGCGTTCGCGGGTGTGATTCCGTTTACGCCCTGGCAAGCCTGGCTCAAGATGGGCGCCGACTTCCTTCCCGAGGGTCCCACCGCGGCGGAGCGTGCACGGCGTTCCGCGGTGATCGTCGCCGAGATCGAAGGTGAGGACGGCCGAGTCGCGCGGTCGCGGTTGCGGAGTCCGGAGGCGTACACGCTGACCAGTCGGACGGCCACCGAGATCGCCGGCAGGGTCCTTGCGGGAGACTGGGAACCCGGTTTCCAGACGCCCTCACGCGTGTTCGGCTCCGATTTCATCCTCTCCTTCCCCGAGGTCTCGCGAGAAGACCTATGACCGACTTCGACGAGCGGCGACTGCACAACAGTCGAGCCACGATCTCCGGGACCACGGCCGTCTTGCTGCTGGACGCCGATCGTCTGCGCCTGAAGCTTGGGACCATGGGACTTCAGCTTGCCGAGGCAGCGGGCGCACCATCAGGCCTGCATCCGGTTTGTGTCGATCTTTGGCACGTGCGGGATGGTCGGATCGAATCGGCGGAGATCGACCAGCACACATGGTCCCAGACCACCGGCGCGGCGCTGGGAGCTGCGGTGGGCGGCGCGTTCGGGGCGGCTTCAGGGGTTAGCCTTGGCGGTATAGGAGGAGCCGCCATGGGCGGCCGGATGGGAGAGAGGTTCGGCCCGGTCGGGTGGTGGTGGGGGGCGGCGGCGGGCTGGCTCACGGGAACAGCTCTTGGCGGTGTGCTGGGTACCGCGACGGGAGCTGCGCGGGCCGCCGGCGCTGGGCTGAGAGTTGGTCGTGAATGGAGCGAAACGACCTCACGCGCGCTCGGGACCTACAACGAGGTATTGGTCGGCGTCCCCAACGTCCTCCGTCCCGGGGGGCGTGGTCGTAAATATGTTTTCGTTCTTGGAATGTTCAGCGATAGCTCAGTATCAATTTGGGGTGACCGGACCTTGCGCTGCGGGTATCAAAAACGCCCCGCCAACATCGTCTGTGACGGATTGGCAACCTACGAGGTACGGGACAAGGATGCAGCGATAATTCTTTCGGCAGTCTCTGGCCCGGCGGAGGGACAAGGATGGCGAGAGGCAGCTGAAGAAACGGGGCTGGAAACCTACCGCAAGTGGTTTGCGCAGCCCCTGCTTGGTCACCTCGGAGATGGGCGCTTTGCTGTGAGTTATCTGGATCGGATTCTCGATGACCGAGGGGCGCGGGTGGTGCCCGCATTCGGCCGGTTGGAGATTCCATCTGACCTTTTGGGTTTGGTATCCAAGGGTGAGTTCGAATTGGGGCCATTGTCCGCGGATCGCCCGATGGGCGCGTTCCAGACCGTCCACTTGCCAGTAAGAGTGACTTACCCAGTGCACCCAGTAGATCCCCCACATCCCACGAGGTAGGCACGGATGTCCGGATTGGCTATCATGCCGCCACGTTGGGGCCCAGGACCGTGGACAGACCTATAGAAGTGGCGGTGATCGGAGGCGGGTGCGCTTCCATGGCGGCCGCGTTCGAGCTCACTCGAGCCGAGCACAGGGGAAAGTATCGCGTCACGGTTTATCAGCTTGGCTGGCGGCTTGGTGGGAAGGGCGCGTCGGGTCGTGGTCCCGCCGACCGGATCGAGGAGCATGGCCTTCACCTGTGGATGGGCTTCTATGAAAACGCTTTCCGCCTGATGCGCGAGTGCTACGCAGAAGCGAATCGCAATCCCAAAACAACCCCCATCGCGGACTGGCGCGACGCCTTTTCCCCTGACCATTTCAACGCCGTGGCGGACAAATCACCGAGCGGCGACTGGTTGCCGTGGAAGGTTGAGCTTCCCCCGCTGCCGGGTTTCCCGGGCGATCCGGTCGAGAAGCAGCGCCCCTGGACCGTGGGTGACTACATGTCTCGCACGGTCATTCTCCTTCGAACCCTGCTCGATGCCATCCAGGTGCGGGCTGGTGCAGTGCCGCCAGGGTCGGCGGTGGAATCGCGGCCTTACCCCACGACCACCGCGTCGGTCGTAGAAGGGATCTCGCGGTTCCTTCGGATTGGTCAGCTCGCGACCTTCGGTGCTCTCAACGAAGCCCTCCGTTTCATGGAAGTGGCCCTGGCGGCGTTCCCTCAGTATCCCAAAAGTCTCGTCCTTCAGTTTCACGAGGCCATCTCGACCGCGGTGCGGAGTCAGATCGAGCTTCTGATCACGCGTGACGATGAGCTGCGCCGGCTTTGGGAAATAGCCGACCTGACCCTTGCCGTGATCCGGGGTTCCATCCGACACGGACTCATGACCGATCCACGCGGCTTCGATGGCATCGACCAATACGACTGTCGCGAATGGCTGCGGATGAACGGTGCTTCGGAACGCGCGATCAACAGCGCTTTCGTTCGTGCGCTCTACGATCTCGCGTTTGCGTATGAGGATGGGGACGTAGGTCGTCCCCGCATCGCCGCTGGCCAGGCATTGCGCGGTGCCGTTCGGGCGTTCTTCACGTACCGGGGCGCGTTCTTCTGGAAGATGCGCGCGGGGATGGGCGATGTCGTCTTCGCGCCTTTTTACGAGGTTCTGAAGAAACGGGGCGTTCGCTTCGAATTCTTTCATCGGTTGGAGAACGTGAAGATCGCCGAGGGCGGGTCGGCGGAGCGGCCTTACGTCGAGCAACTGGAATTCGACGTTCAGGCCGAGCCGGTTGCGGGCGAGACCGAGTACCACCCCCTGGTGGATATCAAGGGTCTTCCCTGCTGGCCGTCCGAGCCCATTTGGAACCGGTTGCTCGACGGCGAAACGCTGAAAGGCGAGGCCAGGGACTTTGAGTCACACTGGGACCGTCGCAAGGTCAGGAGCAGGGTGTTGCGGGTCGCCGTGGACTTCGACCTGGTGGTGCTGGGCGTTGGGATCGGAGCCATTCCTTATATCTGCAAGGAGATCGTCGCCCGAGACCCGCGCTGGCGCGCCATGGTCGAACATGTGAAGTCCGTGCCCACACAGGCCTTCCAACTGTGGATGACCGAAGACATGGCGTCACTTGGGTGGGAACACGGACCGGTCAACATTTCGGGGTTCGTGGAGCCCTTCGACACATGGGCGGACATGAGCCACTTGTCCGTGCAAGAGAACTTTCGGCAGAACGTTCGCGCTATCGCTTATTTTTGCAGTGCACTTCCGGATGCCCCGGGTGATGTACGTGAGGCCGCGTCCTACCCGCGGCAGAGACTCGATGAGGTCAAACACGGTGCGATCCGTTTTCTGGATCGCGACATCGCCCACCTGTGGCCGAAAGCGGTTCGTGATGGCGGTCGCGGATTTCGCTGGGAGATTCTCGCCGACCCGCGAAGTTCCGATGCCCCCAGTGTGACCGAGGACCAGGTTCGATTCGACACCCAATATTGGCGCGCGAACGTGAACCCCACCGACCGCTACGCGTTGTCACTGCCGGGGAGTCTCCGCTATCGGATCTCACCTCTCGATCACACCTACGACAACCTGACCATCGCGGGCGACTGGACGGACTGTGGTTTCAACGAGGGATGTGTCGAGGCGGCCGTGATGTCTGGACGATTGGCCGCCCACGCCATTTCCCAGTCGCCCCCGCTCGAAGAGATCGTCGGGTTCGATCACCCATGAAACAAGAGGAGCCCACCATGTCGAGCCGAGATCGCCCGAAGAGACCCGAGCTCGATCGGTCGCAGCCGATACGAAATTGGTCCACCCTGTTCGGGCCACCGACGGCACCGAAGCCCGGGTCTCCCGTCGGAAACGACGCCGTTTCGAGCGGCGTTGAGACCGGGTACCGTGTGATCGACGAATACGTTCGACAGGGACAGGAATTCGCTCAGAAGGTTTGGGCGCCCCTGGGTTCCGTGGGAGGGCTGGGCGCGGATCCGCAGAAGCTGACGGAACGGATGTTCCAGTCGGCATCCGATCTGGCGTCCGGTTGGCTTCAGTTCATGCAGACCGCGATGCCAACGGCGCCCTTTGCCACGGCGACGAGCGCCGCGACCCCCCCGCGCCCCGAAGGCCCCGTCGGAGGCTTTGACATCGGGTCCAGCCAGCCGGCGGGCGGTGGTGTAAAGCAAGACGCCGCGACCGGTGAATCCGCCAGCTCGCCCGTAGTATCAGTAGAGATTGACTCCAAGAAACGCGCCGAGTTGTTCGTCGATCTCAAGCCTGGGGCGGCGCAGCTCAAGTTGGCCGCCCATGATCTGCGTGCGACCGATTCGACATTGCCCCGAATCGGAGGAATCGTGTGCGAAACACATCCATCCGAGAATCGGGTCGCCGTGCGCGTGAAGATTCCGCCGAAGCAGCCGGCGGGCACCTACAGCGGGTTGGTCGTCGACGACGCCACGAACCTGCCCCGCGGGACATTGTCGGTCCGGGTATTCGACTGAGCGAACCTGACCCGATGGTCGCGACAGCAGCATCTGACTTGGTTCGCTCGGTGCTGGAGGAGTACGGCGCCATGTCTCGAACCGCGCTGCGGGAGTTCTTGCGACCGCCGGAGCCCCGAAGCGAGATCTATGATCTGGCGGCCGACTATCCGGATCGGGGGGGCCGCTCCCTGCGAGCAAGCTTGTGTATTTCGTCCGCGCGCGCCTTTGGCGCTTCGCAGGAAGAAGCCATTAACTCGGCGGTTGCCTTGGAGCTGCTTCACAACGCCTTCCTGGTTCACGATGACATCGAGGATGGCAGCGAGGAGCGGCGCGGTCGGCCGACGATGCATCTGCTTCATGGCGTTCCTATCGCCGTCAACGTCGGCGACGCGCTGGCGGTGCTCAGCCTACGTCCCCTGATCGCCAACCGGGCGAAGCTCGGCTCCCGGCTGACTCTCCGGATTCTGGAAGAGGCCGAGCGCATGGCACGAGAATCGGTCGAGGGGCAGGCGATTGAGCTTGCCTGGCGGCGCCACAACGCGGTGGACCTTCAGGATGCTGATTACCTACGCATGATCCTCAAGAAGACATGTTGGTACACGACGATCTATCCGTGCCGCGTGGGTGCTCTTATCGGGACCCGCGACCGCGTCGATCTAGATCGCCACATGCGATTCGGATTTTTTCTGGGCGCGGCATTCCAAATCCAGGACGATCTCTTGAATCTCGTCGGAGATCACGCGCGCTACGGCAAGGAGATCGGGGGCGACGTCTGGGAGGGCAAGCGCACCTTGATGATCATTCGCCTGCTTCAGCAGGCGTCACCCGAAGAGCGCATTGAATTGCGCCGGGTTCTGGGCCTTGAGCGCGAGCGGCGGACACACGACGACGTCCGTTGGATTCGGGAGCGCCTCGACGCCCACGGTTGCATCGAGTACGCGCGGCAGGTAGCACACGGTCTTGCAGGGGCCGCCCTACACGAGTTTCAGTCCGCGTACGCCGATTTGCCAGACTCCCGTGACAAGCGGTTTCTCAAGGCGCTGGTGCCGTGGGTTATTGAACGAGCGTGAAGGTCACCCGAGGCCGCTCTCATTGCGCGGCGCCCACAGAGAGGGATCAGGCCGTATGGTTGAGCGTCGCGGCCAGATCCAAGAGTTGTTTGTGCTCGGCCAGTAAGTCGTCCCCGGGAAGGGCCTGGAGGACGTGGGTTATGGATTGCCGCAACTCATCCTTGTCATCGAACGGCCGCGCCGATCGCGCCATCGAGAGGACTGCTCGCGCCTCGAAAAGCACGGCGCCTTGCTGACGCGCCACGGTGTGGGCTCGGTGGAAGGCAAGGCGGGCCCCGTCCACGTCACCCTTGAGGATGAGAAGGTCACCCCTCAATCGATGCAACTCGGGTTCGCAGAAGGCGGCGAGATTCGTTTCGACGAGGCGAAGAGCGTCCTCTACGACCTTCAAGCCGTCGTCAGGCTTGTTCGCCCCGATGTAGGCTTCCACCAAATACGAAAGATAGTAGGCGACGACGACTTCCGCCCCCAGAGCTCGATAGATTCCAATGGCGTCCGATAGGTCCTTCAGAGCGCCCTCGATGTCCCCCCTTTGAAGGGCCACCCAACCTTTGAAGGACAGGCCATTCGCAGAGAAGAATGGGAATCCGTGTCGCAAGGCCAACGCGGTGAGCTCGTTGCCGCGTTCCTCAACCTTGACCACGTCGCCCATCTCGTGCGCAACCGCGGCTCCGAAGGACAACGCGACGGCCTCTACGTACGGGTGTGCAGTTGCTCGGGCGATCGTGATGGCATCCTCGATGCCTTGTGCCGCCTGGCGTGCCCGACCCTGAACGATATCGGTCCAGGCCAGAAAAACATGCGGATAAAGCTGCCCTTCGTAACCATAGTTGGAGAGGAGATCGATCGCCTGGCGTCGGGGATCCCGGCGATCGCAATACTGCTTGCCAGCCGTCAAGAGGGGCACGGCCGCGCGATACTCCCCGCTCCAAAATGACCTTGCTCCCAAAAGGGCGTTCACAATCAGGAGGTCGTTCGGGTCCTTGGAGTTCTCGAGAACATGCCGTACGTGGGGAACCAGCTCCGCCGTGCGCTCCCGATCACCGCGCACGATATACACGGCCCATACACCGAAAAGGACACGGATCGGGAGCTCGCCCAGGCGACGACGCAACTCGTACGCACGGCCGTAGGTTTCCTCGACCTCCTTGGTTGACCAGCCCTTGACAGAGATGAACGCCAAGCCGAGTCCACACAGCAATTCGGCTTCTTTTCGGTCACGATCCGTGGACTCCGGTAACGTCAGCATCTGATTCAGGGCCCGCCCGAAGGCCTCGATCGCTTCGGAGTATGCGGAACGCGCAATCGCGTGCTGACCGGCCAGTGCCCACTGGTCGGCGGCCTGCTCGGTCATACCGGCGCCACCGAAGTGCTGCGCTAGGAGCTCCGGCTGAGCGTTGGCCAACTCGGGCAAACGTTCGTTAAGCGCTTGCGCGATCTTACGGTGGAAGTTTTGGCGCGTGCTCCGGAGAAGTGATTCGTAAGCGGCGTCTTGGATCAGGGCGTGCTTGAAGATGTAGGTCTCGTTCGGCGGCTCGCCGCGCCGAAACATCAACTCCGCGCTGACAAGTCGATCCAGCTCGGACCGGAGCGGTTCCTCTTCCATTCCGCAAACCGCGTGAAGCAGCTCGAAGCGACAGGTTCGTCCGATGGTCGCCGCCCACTGCGCCACCGCCTTGCCGGTCCCGAGCCGATCCAGACGACCAACCAGCGAATCCTGAATCGTGGAGGGAATTTGGATGTCGGCCGATGCGGCTGCCGCGTCGGTTTGGCTCGTTCGACTGATGGGACTCGATTCCAGAACGGCCTTCGTGATCTCCTCGACGTAAAGGGGGACACCGTCAGCCTTCGCGAGAACCCGGTCAACAACTTCGGCGGGTAGAATCTTTTCCCGCGCGACGCCGATCAACATCTTCTTGGTCTCGCTGAGGGGCAGCCTGCCGAGGGAAAACCCGGAAAGTCGAGGCGAGCTCCAGGGTGGACGGAAGTCCGGGCGGTGGGTCAGCAGCGTCAGCAGCGCACCAGGAGTATCACGCTGAATCAGCAAGCCGACGAACTCCAAGGTGGACGGGTCGGCCCAGTGGAGATCTTCGAAGACCAGCAGAACTGGCTCGTGTCTAGTCCTCTCATGGACCCAGGCCAGCAAGATGTCGAAGGTCAGCTGTCGTTGCTTGGGTGGAAGCAAGTCGGCAGGGAGACACCGATCCCCAACGGGAACGGACAGCAGCGACGCGATAACGGGAACGGCGATGGAGATCTCGAAGCCCAGGCCGACCAACTCGGATTCGATCCTCCTCAGCTTTTGGTCCGGGGTTACGTCCCGGGCGAATACGAGCCGCCGTTCGATCATCTCCACGATCGGTTGCAGCGCGGTGCTCTGAAAGAAGGGGGAACAGAAACACTCGACAATCGTGTGAGCCTCGCCGGCCAGATTGTCCTTCAGCACCCGAACGTGTCGGGACTTACCGATGCCCGGCTCGCCACTCAGCAACACCACCGGTGCTTTGCCGGACTTTGCTTCCTTCCATTTCTCCAACAGCACCGCCATCTCTTTGTCGCGACCCACGAAGGGGGTCAGACCGCCGGTGGCAGCCACGTCCAATCTGGTGCGCGCGTCGGTCTCGCTCAGGGCTTGATAAAGGTGCGCGGGCCGGGGGAACCCCTTGAGAATTTGGGGGCCAATGTCGCGGAAGGTGAAGAAACCCCTTGCTTGCCTGTAGGTGGTTTCACTGACTACGACCGAGTCTGGGGCTGCGGTCTGCTGGATGCCCGCGGCCATGTTGGGCGTCTCCCCTACCGCCAAGGAATCATGCCGGGGGGTATCGCCCATCTGTCCAACCACGACCGTGCCAGTGTGGATGCCAACACGAACTCTTAGGGTCACGGCGCGCGACTCCTGCAGTCCCGGACTTAGCCTTTGAATCGCCTGGATGATCGCCAGACCGGCGCGCACGGCACGTTGGGGCGTGTCTTCGTGTGCCTTCGGATATCCGAAATAGACCAGGACGCCATCACCCAGGTACTGCGCAATGTGCCCGTCATACCGTTCCACGATGGTCGAGCACACGCCTTGGTATTGCCGCAGGACATCTCGGTAGTCCTCCGGATCCAGTTTTTGCGACATGGCGCTCGAACTGACGACGTCACAAAAAAGCACCGTGATCTGGCGGCGCTCGGCCGAGTCCGGACCAACAGAATCCGAGCCGCTAGGCAAGAGGGGTTGGCCCTATCGCAGGCTCGCCAGACGTGTTCTCTCTCGCCACGCTGAAGAAGGAACCGTCCCACATGACGACCCCGTTTAACGCCAAACCAAAGTCCGTCACACCCCAGGCGCGAAACCAAGTTTCATCGATGCCGGGAATAGAGCCATTCAGGTTGCGCATTCGCTCGTTTTGAGGCCGAAACCTCAAACAAAACCCTCGGATTCTTGGTGTTTACCACACCATTTTTCCTTCGGATAGCGCGGAGTGGGCCTGGGGACTCGCGGCGTAGGTCGATCTGGTCGGGCGGCCGAACCGCTCCGTCGCGTCAGTCTGTGACCCGCAATAGCACGATAACCAGAGGTGGCGCGGCCGTAACACCCTGCACGAGGACGAAGCCGACATAATGGCCAGCGTCCAGATTTTGGACCTTGTCCTTGTCAAGGAGCACGCGGATCGCGTCTCTGCGAAGGCTATCGGTCCAAAAGGGGGTGTTTTTGAAGAGCTCCAGGTCCGGCCCAGGCGAGACCGACTTGGCTGCGATCGACCCAAGTCGCTCGAAGGGCGTCTTCTGCGGCACCGCATCTTGGCCATACTTCCTGTCGAGTGTAGCGATTCCTGAAAGACTGTCAGGGGTCCTGGTCTTCTTGTCATATTGAATGTGAAGCCATTCCGGACCCGATCTGAATGATGGCCCCTTCAGCGCCTCGACGGCCACATCAGAGTACGTTTCGTAGACGGTCGCCCACGTCCTCATGAGGCTACCTAGGTCGTATGTCCCGGCCCTAACCTCGTTCCAGCTACGATTGTAGGTTTCTGTCATTGCCAACGCCGCCGAACCCCACGCGGCCGCAACTCGTTGAGCGTACGAGAGCCCGGGCGGGTTCTCCTTAGTGGGGGAACTCACATTGTCACCTGTCCCCAATTTCGGAAGAAGGTCTGCCACTGTCCTTAGCGCTTTGCTGAGCTCGCTGACTTCAGAAGTCGAAAATTTGTTCATGGAAGTTCTCCTATTTGCGGAGGCCGACGACAAGGCATCCTCTGGATGGCGCCCAGCCCACATGCACTAGATCATGTAGACGGAGTCGCAAAAAGATCGGGTGAGAAACGTGGAGATCAAAGCGGGCGCGGTCGCATTCAGGAACCCGCGCATCTCGGGAGGGGAATTCTTGGGCATCGTGTAACGCAAGGCCTTAGAGGCGCTAATCGTGACGAGGTGGGCGTCTGACCAGTCGAGGCTCTCGGCGAGTCTCTGCAGAGTGTCAGCGGGCCGAGTCAGCGCGCCCGTCTTATCGGAATACCCTTGGTTGAGAACCAGATCGCCTCCGGCGGTGTTCAAAGCCGAAATGTTGGCGCTGTAGCTTCCAGCGTCGACATCGAGGCCTCCATCCTCCCAGGCGACACCGAAGCTGCTGCGAATACATGATTCCAACGAATAGTCATAGGAGAGGGTTTTTCCGGCGTCGTCAACGAACCCAGAGATCTTGATGATGTTCTCAACCGCCGCGGCCGCATATTCGTTCCAAGGCCAACTGACCGATTCGTACACGTAGCGTGGGTCCGCCTTGCTCTTTTTTCGCCATTCCGCGATCGACGTGTCGCGGCTCTGGGGCAGGGTGAGCCACTCATTGCCTCTGGGCTCCGCGGCGTCCGATCGGATGAAAAGCGTGGGCGCCGCTTCCGCCCATTGAAGAGGGTGTGCCCTCCGCACGATCTCCTGGGCCGCGGCGAGATTCGGAACCAGGACTTGAAAATTCGCGATTTTGCCCGTGGAAACGCAAGTCCTGGGGTCAAAGCGCGCCGTGATGTTGGCGTCGTGATTGATGCTGACAGCGTTCCAATTCTTGCTGTCCTTTCCGTAGATCAGGCTGTTCTTCAGGTCGCAATAGCGACAGATCTTCTGGTCCTTGCCAAGGGTCCGAATTTTCTCTCGATGGTCGGCGAGGACCCGGGACTCTTTTTCTTTCTTGGTGAGCAACGAATCGAGCAGCCCGTCGTCGAACGATTCCGGCACCGTATTGAGCAATGCGACCGCGGTGGCGCGGGCATTCTTGATCTCTTTGTCCCCGTCGTTCTGTCCGTTCCAGTCGAACAAGGCGGGAAGTCCACCGACGGAGGGTGGGGTCAGCCGCGGAAACAAGGCAGCGGGCCACGGCGCCGCACCCACCCGCGCCGTCTGTCTTGCAAGTGTCGCCGCCAGTACACCCGCCTGCGCCCGCGTGCGGCCATCAGTCGACATGTGCGCCCCCCCTCCCATCTCGTGCGGTGGTATCACGCCGTGCAGCAGAAGTCTACCGCTTCGCTCTCTGGTCGTTTTGGTCCACTCGTACTCCGTCGTGGTACGATGCGGCACAAATGGTCGAGCGGAGGACCCCGAGGACGTCGCCCAGAAAGGCACCTCCCATGGCCGCGACCATGCTGGCGACTGATACCGCGCCGAAGGGGGAGGCCGTCGCGGTTCTGGCGACACCCGACGAGAAGGGGCCCCTGGTCGACGAGGGCGAAATCGGGGCCGGTGGGTCGGGGTCGGTGCGAAAGTCCTACGATCCGAATCTCCGTCGGGTGGTGGCGACGAAGGTGTTGTCTCCCGAGCTGGTGAAGAGCCCCGGAAATTTGCGCCGGTTCGTCGAGGAGGCGCGCCTGATGGCGCTGTTGGATCACCCGAACATCGTGCCCGTGCACGATCTCCTGGTCGACGAGCGCAAGACCGCGTACTTCACCATGAAGCTGGTGCGCGGGCGCACGCTGGAGGCGATCGTCGAGAATCAGCCGAGTGATTCGGGCGGAATCAGCCCGCTTCACGGCCACATCTCGGTGTTTCTGAAGGTATGCGACGCTCTGGCGTTCGCCCACAGCCGGCGAATCGTTCACTGTGATCTCAAACCGGCGAACATCATGGTTGGGGAATTTGGTGAGGTTTACCTGATGGATTGGGGAATTGCCTCCCGACAGCCCGACGGCACGGAGGCTCCCGTGTCGACGCCCAGACGAAGCGTCAGGGGTACCCCGGCCTTCATGTCGCCGGAACAGGCCGAGGGACGCGTGTCAGACGTCACCCAGCGAACCGATGTGTTCGGTTTGGGCGCGGTCCTCTATTTCATTCTGACCGGACGGGCACCATTCGAGGGCAAGACCGCGACGCAGGCTCTGGCCCACGCCAAGGCCGGTCGTTACAAGGATTCGGAGGACGCGGCCCCGGTGCCGCCGCCACCAGGCCTGGCTCGAATCGTTCGCAAGGCCATGGCGCGCGATCCGCGGGACCGTTACGAGAGCGTGATCGAGCTTCGTAACAGCGTCAGCGGGGTATTGCAAAGTGACTGGAGTCTGCCCACGAAGGTCTTCTCGCCCGGCGCCGTGATCGTGGCCGAGGGTGACTGGGCGGACGCCGCGTACATCATCGTTCGGGGGCGCTGCGAGGTTTCCAAGATCATCGACGGAGAACGACGGGTGCTTCGAACCTTGGAGACGGGTGAAGTTTTCGGTGAAACTGGAATCCTGTCCGGAAACGTCAGGACGGCGACGGTCCAGGCCGTTGATGAGGTTACGACGAAGATGGTGACGCGCGAACTGTTTCGGGGCGAGTTGGGCAGCGACACCTGGTTGGGAAAATTCGTAATGGCGCTTGCGGATCGCTTCCGCGAGCTGGACACGAAGATGGCGGCTCGCGCAGGCGGCGACGGGGGGAAGTAATGCCGTCGATGCTCCCGACGTTTCTTTCGCAAGCACGCTATCCCTAACGACAAGGCGCCTTTCCGGTTTGTTGTGGGCCAACCGCCCAGGCCCTGTCCGGCCGTCGGGCCGCCGAGATCCAGATCGGGTGTTCGGCGGTTGCGCCGGCTTCTGGCGCTGAACTCGGGCGCGATGCGATGCATCATGCTGACCGCGGTCTGGCTAGTGCCGGGCAGAAAAACTTGACGCCTATATCGGTGTACGTAGTCTGATGT
>JADGRC010000201.1 GCA_017881245.1 Pseudomonadota bacterium | reverse complement strand
CGTACACGGGAACCCAGATCTCGAACAAGAAGAAAAGGAAACCATCCAGTGTCGGCCGTATTCGACCGCCGTCGAGCCGACTCCGCGAGCAACTACTTCCTTTCCTGAATGGTCGGGGAACTCGGCTATTCAACATATCTTTTGCACTATCTCGTGGCGGTGGTCTTTCAGACGTACGGTTGGTATCCCCATTTTGCCGCCAACCCAAACTGGAATGCCTTCCTGGGCTCGACGCTGGTCCTGTTGCCGGTGACGCTGGTCTTCTCGGGGTTCACGTACGCCTTGATCGAAAGGCCGTTCCTGGCGCTGCGAGGACGGTATCTCGGCGAACCATTCCCCGACGCTCGGGTTGCTCCGCAAGCACCCCTTTAAACAGTACGGTCCAAGACCAGGTCCAAGACCACTTCCAAGATCAGGTCCAAGACCGGCGCCAGGGCGCGGGATCAAAGCAGCCCGGCGATCGCAGCGGCGGGCATTACCCTTGTCGGATAGCATTTCCGCGGCTCGGATCCCTGTTTTGTTAGCGTTTTGGCGTTGCGCTTTCGCCATTTTGACGAAAGCGTCAATCGACCCGACACGAACAGGATGTGGTATTTCGTCCGCGAAGGAGGTACGACAATGGATGCAAGGCATTCGGCACAATTTAGCGCTCGCCGATTGGTACTTTGGTGTACCTCATGCGCCTGGGTCGTGGCGATTGGATGCGGCGTTCAGGGAGCCGGAGGTCAGGCGCCCGGAACCGGCACGCAAACTCCAGGCACGGGCGGGCAAGTATCGGGGACGGGAACCGGCGGACGGGTGACGGCGAGTGGTGGTCAGGGCGTGGGAACGGGTGGTCAGGGCGTGGGAACGGGTGGTCAGGGCGTGGGAACGGGTGGTCAGAGTGTGGGAACGGGTGGTCAGGGTGTGGTTGCTGCGAGCGGCGCCGGGATTGTGATCAACGGAACATTCGTACCCAAGGAAAAGGCGATCGTCTTCATTCATTTTGGGCATTCGAACATGCGCGGTCTGGCAGTGAATCCGGCCACCCTGCATTCGTATTTCTACGACACCCAACCGGGTCTTTGGAGCTATCAAGGCGGAACGACCTTCGTCCTTGCCAAGGAGCCGACAGCTCCGGAGGGCAATATCATGGCAGCCGGGCCCGGGACTGCGTTGTTGAAGACGGCCGCCGCCGCGGCATCCGCCGCTGGCGGATATCAGTTCATCTCCATAGGTCGGGGCGTTAGCACGTTCACGACCGCGGACTATCAGAAGACCATCGGGGGCGTCCCCGGAGCGCTGTACAAGTCCTTTGTCACGGATCGGGCTGTACAACTGAAGGGTAAGGTCACCTTCGGAGCTATCTTCGTGATGCTGGGTATCACCGAACGACATCTGCCGACGGCGCAACAACCGGGTTACCCGATGCGCGTCAAACAGCTGCTTTCAGACATACGAACGGATCTGCAGGCTCCCGGCGAAGCGGACATTCCCGTGCTGTATTGCGACTATGAGCTAAACGCGACTGGGGATCTTGCCCCCACGGGCGCGGTGGGCATGGTCATTCTACCGCTGACCCGGATGCTTCCCATGGTCATCACGTCGAGGTTCGCGCTGGTCCCCACGGATATGATCCCGCGCGAGGACTACGAGGACGACCATCATTTCAACATGACGGGGCACCAGATCTGGGCGACCCAGGCCATCTCACTCATGAAGACCAACGGCTGGTTCCCCTGGCAGTAGAGTCAAACCACGTCGGCCGCTTCGGGATCGAAGGTCGTCCGATACGCCGCGCGCAGCCGAACACGGCGGTCCAGATCGCGAATGACGATGTCGGCGACGTCGATTCCGTAAAGCTCGTGTATGGAATGGATGCCACCCGGCGTGAAGACGTTCACCTCGAGGACCTTGTCCCCGACGATGTCCACCCCCACGAAATAGAGGCCGTCGGCCAATAATTTCGGCCGCAAAAGATCGCAGATGCGGATCTCGGCGGGACCAAACTCGCAGCGGGAACGCGTCGCCGCCGACTCCGTCACCGTCGTCTCGGGGTTTCCGATGGCGGTGTGACGCCTGTAGATCGCGACCTTGTTCCCGACGCGAATCGGCTCGGCGCCGAGCAGCAGCAGGCGCTTTTCACCCTCTTCGATCTCGGGAACGTATTCCTGGGCGATGGCGTAACCGTGCTTGGTGACAGCGGTGATGATCTGGTTCAGATTGGACACCTGGCGGCGTTTGACCAGGAAGACGTGCTCCCCGCCGCGCGGCTGCAACGGTTTCAACACCGCCGGTCCCGGCAACGCCCCCATCCATGCCTTCAACTGGCGGGGTGACCGCGACACCAGCGTCTTGGCCCTGATGTCGGCGGGAAACTCGCTCAGATACATGCGGCTGCCGGCCCGGGACAAGCCTTCGGGGTCATTGACGACCAGCGTCCCCCCCAACCTCAGACGCCAGGCAAAATCGATGAGCGGCGCGCCGACGCGGCCCGATCCGTCGCGACCCGGGTTGTAGCGCAAGAATATGACGTCGAAACTTCCGAGGTTGTCCTCTTCGACGACCGCGTCGTCGGAGGACAAGGCGCGCGCGTAATCCGCCGGCCGCGCGTAGTCGCCGTGACGAACCCGTCGGGTGGTGGCCAAGATCGTGTTGTTGTCGAGGAACGACAGATCGTCCACGGACGCGAATCGAACGTCGGATCCGCGCCGATGAGCGGCGTGGGCCAAGTAGATCCCGGCGAACGTGGGTAGTTGAGCCCGCACGTCGGCGACGACAAAACAGATGCGCATGTTTGCAATCCCGGGTGGAGAGCCGTGGGAAGTGGCGGTGGAGGACCGTAGCCTAAGGGCGTGCGGTATGCAGTGTCGGTGGGCCCGAATTCCGGGCCGTCTTGCTAGGAACGCGTCCAAGGGGTCAGGTCGACAAAGCGGCGGCGCCGCGGTGGGCCGTCAGTATCCCGGTCAACTGGTCGAGTGGCAAGGCGGGCGCCACATGCCCGGTGGGGCCCCGCATCTCGTCGGCCATGCACAGGGAATTGACGATGGCTTCCTCGGTGCACTCCACTATGGCCTCGTAAAGACCATCGCAGGCGTCGTCGAGCAGGACCTCGATGGCCGCCGTCATCCGGGACGTCACCCGTGGCACCTTGTTGGCCGTCGAGAATCCCACCAAAATTTCCCCCGAACCGTGCGCGGCGAAAGAGCCCACGCGGCCGATCCCCAGCGCTGCGCGCTTGCACAGACGTACCAACTGTGACGACAGCAAAGGCGCGTCCGTCGCGACGATAACGATGATCGATCCCGCGTTCTTCGTGCGTTTGTCGTGGCCAGTCAGCCGCGGCTCCAGGATCTCCCCGACGGGTACCCCATCGACACGCAAGGATCGCATGACGCCGAAGTTCGAGACCACCAGGACGCCGAGCGTATACGTGCCCGTCACCCCGTCGGGACCGACGGCCACGCGGCGCGAGCTGGTGCCGATACCCGCTTTGAAATCGCACGTGATCATGCCCGTACCGGCACCGACCGATCCCTCGGGGACCGGACCGCTCGTCGCCTGTTCGATGGCCCGATACACGTGCTCGGATCGCACGTGACGTCCGACGGTGTCATTCAGCCATGAATCATCGCATTCGCCGACGAGCGGGATGATCACGTCGTAGGCGGTGCCGATACCGGGGAATCGCCGGGTCATCCATTTCACCGCGGCGTCCGAGACCTTGCCGACGGCCAGCGTATTGGTGAGCAGAATCGGCGTCTCGAGCAAGCCCCACTCCGCGACCTGCGTCAGCCCGGACACTTCGCCGGCGCCGTTCAGGACGAAGGAACCCGCGATCACGCGGTTGTAGAATATGTCGTCGTGTGGCAGCACGGCCGTGACGCCCGTGCGCACAGGACCTTCCCCGACGACCAGCGGCCCATCACCCTCGATGAGCGTGGTGTGACCTACGCGTACGCCGGGCACGTCGGTGATAGCGTTGAGCGGCCCCGTCTGGATGTGGCCGATGCGAAATCCAAGGTCACGGAGTCGTCGCCTCATTCGAGCGGCGATGCTGGCGATACCGGCGGGGCGGTCATTGATGCCGCCTCGTTCGCGGGTGCGGCGTTGGCCGCGCCGGGCACGACACCGGCGGCGACCATGACGGCGACAGGGGTGGTTGCGGAGGATGAAGTGGGCGGAGGCTCGGGGCGGTATGCCCGCTGCTCGGCGCGATCCGCGCGGTCGGCACGATCCGCGCGGTCCGGTCGTTCGGTGCGCTCGGCGCGTTCACCTCCGTTCACCCCCACCCTCGGAATCGCAAGCTGGCGATCGTCGGAACGTCCATCGGCCCTGGGATCAGTCTTTCCTTCTCCCTTTCCGTCTCCCTTGGCTTCACGACCGTGGGCCTGCGCCTCGGCGCTGCGGGCCGCGTCGGCGCGCCGCTTTTCCCGCAGGCGCTTCAGACCGCCCGCCAGAATTTCACCGATCAGGGTTCGATAGTCGATCCCCGCCGCCGTCGCGATCAGGCACAGGTCGGAATACCCCGGAGTCAGGCCCGGCAGCGGATTGACCTCGATGACGTAGATCTCGCCTTTGGCCGTCATGCGCAAATCGACACGCGCGACGTCGCGGCAGTCGAGCGCCTCGAACGTGTCGCGGGCGACCCGTTCGACGGCCTTCAACTCAGCCG
The DNA here is from genome assembly GCA_017881245.1 of Pseudomonadota bacterium. Classification (GTDB taxonomy): domain Bacteria; phylum Myxococcota_A; class Polyangia; order Fen-1088; family Fen-1088; genus FEN-1088. The sequence continues at coordinate 23,354 of JADGRC010000201.1, read as the reverse complement.
GCGACAAGTGCGCGGGGCATTGGTAGGAGACGTGTTTCTCCCATTCCTGCTTGATTTGATAGTCGTAGACGGGTCGCGGATTGTTGGTGTCCTTGAAGATGATCTCCATGGGAGGCAGCGCGCGGGGCCGCCGGTCGCCGAGCAGTCCAACCGTGAATTCGCGGCCCGAGATATAAGCCTCGATCAGCGCCGGCTGCTCGTAGCGTTCGATCAACTCGCGCACGACGGCCCGCAACGCCGTCTCGTCGTCGACGACCGACGCGTGGGCGCTCACGCCTTTCGATGACCCTTCCTGGTTGGGTTTGATGATCAACGGAAACTTCAGCTTCGGGGACAGCCGTTCCCGGCCCGTCTCCATGACCTGGAACTCGGCGGTCAGGATCCCGTGTTGCAGCAGCACCCGCTTGGACAGGGCCTTGTCGAGCGCGATGGACAACGTGGCGGCGTCCGACCCTGTGTACGGGATCCCCATCAGCTCGCACAGCGCCGGGACAGCGGCCTCGCGGTTGCGTCCGGCCACTCCCTCCGCGATGTTGAACACCAGATCCACCGGAGTCTCCATCAACTGACGCGGCAACTCGGCGGTGGCCTCGAACAGCAAGACCTGATGGCCGTGGCTCTCCAGCGCGTCGCGGATGGAATCGATGGTTTCGGGCGCATCGTACTCGGCCTCGGCGTCGTTCCCGTGCTTCGAATCCACGCGCTTGACGTTGAACGTGAACCCGATGCGCAACGGCTCGGGCGGACGACGTTTCTTGTTCCCCGTCTTGACGATCAGCCCCTGCCGCCGGGCGGCGCTCTGCACGATGGCCTGCAACGTGTCGGCGTAGTCCAAACCTTCTCGCGCCGCGGCCGCAAACGTACTGGCCCCGCGTTCCAGGGACGGCAGCGCATTGACCTCCAGCAGATACAGCCGCCCATCGTCGCCCAGGCGAAAGTCGACCCGCCCCAGATCGCGCACGCCGAGCGATCGCACGGCCGACTTGGTGATGGCGCGAACCCGGGCCACGACGTCTCGTGGCAGATCCGGGGGGCACCGCACCGATACCGAGCCCGAGTCGGCGGACTTCAGTCGATAGTCGTAAAGATTGAATCGGCTGCGCGCGGCCGGTTCCACGTCGTAGTCCACCGGCAACAGCACGCCCTCGTCGCCATACCCTTCAAGGAAAGGCACGGTCAGATCGCTGCCGGGCACGAATTCCTCGACCAACACGCCGGTCGGGTAGCTGCGCAGCGCCCGCGGCAACATGTCTGCCAGTTGACGGGCATCCCGCGCGATCGCTTCATCCCCGATACCCTTCGACGATCCCTCGTAGTTCGGTTTGACGATCACCGGCATCGCAAGACCCAACGTCCCAGGCTCCTTCATGCGCCGCAGATCGTCGGGCGTAACCAACCGGCCGCGCGGCGTGTCCACGCCCTGATTCGCCAGCACCAGCTTGGTCAGCCATTTGTCCAACGTCACCGTCAAAACGTATGCGTCCGAACCCGTATACGAAAACCCCAGCTCCTCGAACAAGGCCGGATAGAAGGCCTCGCGTGCCCGGCCCCGGCGCCCCTCGGCCGTGTTGAAAATCAGATCCGGACCGATCGATTCTATGCGTGCAGCCAGGTGCGACGCGGGTCCCGTGACCTCGACCTTTTCCACCTCGTGACCGCCTGACCGCAATCCGTCCGCAACGGCGTCCACGGTCTCCACCGTGTCGAATTCGGCCTCGTCCTCGTTGTCCGTCAGTCGAAGATTGTGGGTGAACGCGATCCTCATATGGCGTGGCCCTGCCGCGACCCTGCGCGCGTGCCAACCCTAACAGGTTCCACCGCGCGCGTTGAAGGTTTTAAGATGGCGTGAGTCCCAACTACCCTAAAAGGATCCCGCCACGCCCATCCAGGGCCTCGCCCACCTTCTCACCCAGCTTCTTTAGGTCCTCGCTCGGCCTGATAAGATACGCGTCCACGCCGGTAGCGAACGCTTCTTTCACGGACTCGAACGACGGATACCCGGTGTAAAGGACGGATGCGCAATGAGGAAGCAGGCGCTGCGCGTGTTCAATCACGCGCAAACCCGATATTCCCGGAAGATGCCGATCGGCCAGGACCAGATCGAAGTGTTCTCCTTGCAACTTTTGGAGCGCCTCGTCCCCGTCCTCCGCGGCGATAATCTGGTAGCTACGTCCGAGATACTCGGCGATCAGCTGTCGTCTGGTCCCTTCCGCCTCTACCAGCAGCACGCGGCCGGTTCGACCCGTGGGAGCCACGCGTGGACGCGCCAGCAATTCATCCCTCCGCGTGAGAGCGCGTCGGATCCGCATCCTCAGGTCTTCCACGTCGTGGATGGGCTTTTCGATGTAGTCGAGCGCGCCCATATCGAGCGCCTCCACCGCCGAATCGAGCGACGAGTATCCGGTGATCATCACAATCGCCGGCGACGGGGTTAACGATCGCGCGACGCGCATGACTTCCATCCCGGATGCCCCCGGAAGGTTCTTGTCGGTCAGCACAAGATCGAACCGCCGTTTTTGCATTAGGTCGATGGCCTCTTCGGCCGACGCGGCGGTCGTCACGCGGTACCCGCCCCGACGCAACGCTTCGCGCAAGACGGTCAGGACGACCGCCTCGTCGTCCACGACCAGGACTTCATGGCCGGTGGGAATGATGGGCGTCGATGGTTTCGCCGACGTTGCGTCGGCTATCAGGCGCGCGTCGACATCATGGCCCACGTGGGCGGAAGCATCGGGCTCCTGATCGGTCAGGATGCCGGAATTGGACAACGTCTCCATCAATTCCAGGCCCACCGTCTCGGCGCGCCGTCGAAACGCCACCGAGGCGGCAATCCTGCCCAGTAGCCCGACCTGTGCCCGCGGGATGTATGCGCGAACGCCACCGTAGATGGTTTCACGCAGGCGATCGACCGTCGGAGCGGCGTCAACGACAATCAGCGCCGCTCCCGACGCGCGATCACGGGCCTCTTGCAGCAACTGATCGGGCGATTCGCCCGCCGGCAAACCAACAACGACCGCGTCCGGCGCCGTGACCGACGGAGCTCCACCCAGGTGACCGGCCAGATCAGCATCGCCGATAACGGCGATCTCTGGCTCGGCCCTCGAAGTGGCGAGCAAGGCCGAAAGGGTTGACGCCAAGGCCGGCTCTGCTTTGGTCAGTACGTCTCGAACCCGGCTGAATGCGTTCAGGACCAGTAGGCCCCGCGTGCGGACCTGGCGGGACGCGACCAGGCGCTTCACGTGCGCCCGCAGGAGCACAGCGACATCGGGCAAGGGGAGCGGAAACACGGCGGCGACCTCTCGCGCGAATGCTTCCGCACAACGGCAGGGATCGCTCGGCGCGACCAAGACCAGATCCGTGAACGGCCGCAACTCGCGCCACGCGGCAAGAGGATCGCTCGCGGCGCCGCTGTCGTTCGCGGTGGGGTCCGCGGTCAGAAACGCAATGTCAAACGATTCATCCGCCAGGCGCACCAACGCCGCCGCGATGGACGTCGTCTCGACAATCGATCCTTCCCCGGCCAGGGCGTGGGCGATCCGCTCTCGATCCGTTGCATCGGGCAGTCCCAGCAAGAAGCGCCTCTCACCACCACGAGCCGCCGCGCGCAGAAGGTCCAGACTGGCCCGAGAATCCGCGCTCGTCACCATAAGGCGTTTTTTTATTGTACTCCAAATCGGAAGTCGTTGGTGGGTCCGAGGTGGGTCGGGCCCCGCTGTGGTTGGATCGCGCTAACTTAGATCGCGGCCACCGGTTCTTTCGGACGCGTTTGTGGCGATGCGCGGCTAATATTGAAGTGCCCGCGGGGCCTCATGACGGACGAGATCAGCCAGCCCGACGATTTTCGGAACGACGCCGGGGCGCACGATCTTGATTCTGGCACCACCACCGAATTGTCGGTGCACCCTACCGCGGGGTTACCGGCTATCGGCGCCGCGCGCGCGTGGATCGGCGGGCGCGTTGCGCACGCGGTCGCGCGGTTCCTGGATTTTGGCGCCAGGCGGGCGGTTGCGAGCGACATTCCGGCCGACGCCCTCGCTCTGTCGCGGACCGGGGGTCCGATCGCGCGCTGGATCTCTTTTCCGCGCGCCGTGCGCACGACCACAGCGGCCACGTCCGCAGTGGCCCTCGGCCTCGGAATCTGGGGACTGGTCGTCTTCGCGGGCTACAGCTACGCCCCGGGAGCGGCGGCGATCGCCGCCGGCCTGGGACTGGCCGCCTCGGCCGGACCCATAGGCGTTCGCATGGCAAATCGGTTACACCGACTGGTCGCGCTCAGCCGCCGTTTTCGGATCTCGGAGCTGCGGGGACTACCCGATCGGCGCGCGGTGGCCGTCCGAGGGGTGGTCTTGGCCGTTCGAACAGCGGCTTCTCCCTTGGACAGCCGCGCCATCGTGTGGTCGTTGACGCGCTTTCGCCGTGGGCGGCCCCCTCTCGGTCGCGCCTTCTTTCACGAAGTAGCCTTCGATTTCATGATCGCGGACGGGACCGACGAACCCATCTGGATCGAAGTCGCCGGCGGAATGCTCATCGACCGCTTCACCGCCGACCGGCGCGTGCAGTTTCGCAACACGACGCTGCTGGATATCGATCACCCGTTCTTGACGCAGTTGCGGATCCGAGACCGCGAGGTGCGGGCCGCGGAGATTGCGATTTCGGCCGGCGATGTCGTCGAAGTGGTCGGGCGCCTGTCGCGTCGTTTGGATCCGACGGCTCCGTCGGATTCCGGGCGGGCCCCGCCCGAACGTCGCGTCTTGCGGTCGGGCAAACGCGTTCCTGTGATGATTCGAAAGGTAGTGCAACCGGACCTGGAACTGGCGCGGGTCCGCCGGTTGTTGCCACGCGGCGCGCCGGATGCCAGTCCTGGTGAACCGCCGGTACGGAAGTTCTGAGCGCGCGGGGCGTTATCCCGCACCCAAAACTAAAGGGGTTCGACCGACCTGGCGATGTTCGGGAGAGCGGCGTCGTTGCCGCACCAGCCTCCGGCGTCAAGTCAAAATGGCACCCTCCACGGATTCCTCATCGTCGGGTCGCGTTGCCCTCTGGGCCCTACTGGGATTGCTGGTTTCAGCGACGGCGTGTGGGTCGGCTGTTTATTCACGCGGCGCCCTTTGGGCGGGAGATCCCGACGGTGGTCTCGATACGGGTACTCTGACCGAATCGGGCTCCACGGGTGGCACGGGAACCGGAGGGAGACTGGTTTCCGGTGGGAGCGGTGGCAAGGGCGGAATTGATGCGGGGGGAACCGGCGGCGCCGGGGGAGCGGGGTCGACGGCGGCGAATGGAGGGCGCGGATCGGGTGGTGCCGGCACTGGTGGGGCTCAGACCGGCGGCGCGGCAACCGGCGGCGCGGGCACGGGCGGCGCGGGCACGGGCGGCGCGGCAACCGGCGGTGCGGCAGCCGGCGGCGCGGGAATGGGAAGTTCCGGCGGCGCCGTTGTCATGGGTGGTCCAGGGGACGGAGCCCAGTACAACTTCGAAGCGTCGGGGCAGTCCTGGAAAATGGCCGCGGGCGGCGCCCCTCTCACCGCGATTACGCAGAGCACGGCTCAGTCTTTCGCGGGAGATGCGTCACTGGCCGGATCAGTGTCGGCGGTCGCGGGGAAGATCTACATCCTGGAGGTCTCGCCACCCACCCCCGCCATTCCGGCTGGGGTTGTGGTGACGTTTCATGTGTTTGTTCCCAGCTCCGCGATGCTTGGAGCAGTACAACCCTACGTTCTCGAAACCGGTTCGTTTCGCTTCACGGGCGCCCGTACCCTGGCGGCGAACATCGCCCGTGACGCGTGGACCACCATCAACGTCACCGTTCCCACGGGCGCCGCGGCGATCCTGCGGATGGGTGTTCAGTTCGAATCGACGGGGGTCTGGACCGACACCGTCTACTTGGACAGCATCAGTTGGTAGGCGGACGGTCCTCGCGATAACCGGCGCGTTTTGACGCGTCGGCAGGCTGAGCTACCTTCAACCCCGTGTCGGAACCTCGCCTGCCGCCCCACCGCGAGACCGCGATGCCCGCGGCGCTCGAAAAAGCGACGACGCCCCTGACGGGGCCCGTGACCGGCGCGAATCGCGAACCAGTCGACGATGGGGGCCATCGCGTTGACACCCTCGCGCCACCGAACTCGGAGGAATCATCGCCTCCCGCGCGGCCCGGCCAAACCATCCTGACCCTCTCGTCCGACGACATCGGCCATTTCTTCGTGCGCATTCGGCGAGACCAGGACAGTGAGCGCTGGGAAGTGCGCCTCGACGCCGCCCTTAGAGAAATTCTGGAACGGGCCAATGATTTCGTGCCGTCCGAATCGGGCGGAATCCTGCTTGATGATCCGCGCGCCAAGATGGCGGGGGCGCCGGCACCGCGTCTGACGTTCATCGCCGCATTTGGGCCGGGCGCCGCCGAGAGCTTGGGCCAGCGCCTGCCGAGTGACCACGGGATCTGCGGACACGTCTATCGAACGGGGCAGCCCTTCGCCACCGACGCGCTCGCGGAAGATGATCCCCTGATCTCGGCGGGTTCGCTCGGCGCGACTGAAGGCGCGCGTCCGTCGGTGGCGCCCCCTGCGCCGTCCCCGGAAAGCGGAACCAACGATGTCAGAGTCGCCGCCAGACTGTCGCCCCTGTCCATCCTGGCCGTGCCGGTTATCGTGCGCGATTCCATCTGCGGTGTCCTCGAATTGACCAACCGCCTGTCCGGCAGTCCGTACACAGCGCGCGACCAGGAGCTGCTACGCATCTTTGCCGCTTACATGTCGTCGTCGATTCAAAATGCGCTCGACGCCATTCGCAACCGGACGCTCGCGCGAATCGACGACCTGACCGGGCTGTACAACAGCCGATATTTTCACATCCGTCTCGGCGACGAGCTGAGTCGCGCCGATCGGGACGGCGGTGAGCTGTCGATTCTGTTTATCGATCTCGACCAGCTCAAATCGGTCAACGATCGCTTCGGGCACATCGCAGGCAGCGCCGTCCTGCGAGACGTGGCCAGAGTGATGACCGAGAATTCCCCACCGGGGTCCATCCTGGCGCGTTACGGCGGCGACGAATTCGTCGCGATCCTGCCTGGCGCGAAACTGGCACAGGCCGTTCAGGCGGCCGAGAGCCTGCGACGCGCGATCGAGACTGCCTCGAGCCTCGACCCCTTCGATTCCACGGGCCAGCACCCGCTGCCCAATGTGACTGTGTCACTGGGGGTAGCGTCGTACCGTGACCACCTCGCGCCGGGCGGAACCGCCCGAAAACGGGAAAACGTCTTGTTGCGGCTGGCGGACGCGTCGATGTACCGCGCCAAATCGAACGGCCGCAATCGCGTCGAGGTCGCGGAGCCCGAGGATTGACCGAGCTGCGCGAGATCGCAGCTCGTGACTCGAAGAGCCGACCTACTCCAGTTTGAATCCGGCGGCGCGCAGAATCCGGTGGGCCAGGTAGCGAGGGCTGACCTGATACTGGCCCGCTGCGACCAGTTTGCGAAGCGCCTCGACACGGGGTGAGAGGCGCGAATCGAATGCCGCGCTCGGATCCGTTACGACCGGAATCGGAGCGGAGCGGTGTGAGGTGTGACCGGGGGCGGTGTACTTGGGCGTGTTGGCCATACCCACATCATCGGAGGCGCCCCAAAAATCTTAAGACCCAGTCTCTAAAAAACTACAAGTAGTTGAAATTACTTAAGTTTTTTTTAAAAATTCGTGCTTCATGTGCAAAAGGTTTACGCGGCGGCTTCGCTCGCCATCTCGGACAGCGAATCCCGCAAGCGCCGTGTCGCCTCTCCGTGAATCTGACAGACCCGCGATTCGGTCACGCCCAAAACGGCGCCGATCTCTTTCAGGTTCAGGTTGTCGCAGTAGTACAGCGACAGGACTTGCTGCATCTTTTCGGGCAGGTGGCCGATTCCGGACACGAGCTGGTCGGTCATCTCGTGCTTGGATGCCTGCTCGAATGGGTCGACGGCAGCGTGGTCGCCGGTGCGCTCGAGCAGGTCAGGACCCGCGTCATCAATGCCCACCACGGACGAGCCCGACAGCTTCTGCTGACGCGCGTACAGCTCGTCGACACCGACGCCTAGCCGCTTGGCGATCTCTTCCTGGTCGGGGGTGCGGCCGAGCTGAGCTTCGAGCCGACGGGTTGCATCGCGCAGCTCGTTGGAGAGGCGACGCATGTCGCGGGACAGCGTATCCCGGGATCGCAAATCATCCAGCATCGCGCCACGGATGCGGAACTCGGCGAACGCTTCGAACCGATCCACGCGGCTCGGGTCGAACCGCTCGGCCGCTTCCATGAGACCGATGACCCCCGACGAGATGAGATCGTCAATCTCGACGTGCGCCGGTAGACGGCGGGCCAGACGGCGGGCCACCTTCTCGATGTAGGGAAAGAACTTGGCGGCATACTCGTTGCGACGCGCGATCAGGTCCTTCTTCGATGGCTTCTTCGCCGGCGTCACCGACAGTCTCGTGGACACCTTCGCGGACACTTTCGCGGCGGCCCTACCTTCCGAGCGCTTGGTGCCGTTCGTCCTCGCCGTCCTGGAAACGCCCTGGAAACTGTCGGCCTTCTTACGCTTTGTGATCGCCATGTCCCGGTTCTGCAGCATGCCCCATGCCACGCAGGCACGACGGCAAGCCCGCGAGATTCCGCGGCCATTTGCGCGTCAGGAAACCCGACCGTCAACGGAATGGCGGTCGAGGTATTTTGACGCCGTCAACCGGCTGACGGTGGACACGCGTGCGAGCTGCCCGGCTTGCCTATCGCCGTGACCAGGCGCGGGTAAGCGATTATGCGACGTTCCTCCGGCGAAGCTTTTCCACCAGCGTGGTGCGATTCATGCCCAACAATTCGGCGGCGCGATTCTTGTTTCCGCCAGTGCGCGAGAGCGCCTGGCCGATCAAGCGATCCTCGAGTTGGTTGAGAAGCATTCTCAAGTCCAGCCCCGACGACGGCAGATCCAGGTGTCCTGAGTCGAGGTCGACCAGATCCAGGCGCAGATGTGAGGGCAGGTCCGTCAGTGTCACCTCTCGATTTGCGGCCACCACGACCAAGCGCTGGACCAGGTTCTCGAGCTCCCGGACGTTGCCGGGCCAATCGTGCGCGCACAGCCGATCGGTCACCTCGGGCGCGAACCCCGGCACCGTTCGCCCTTCCCGCGCGTTGACCTCACGACGAAAATGCTCGACCAGGGCCGGGATGTCGTCACGGCGTGCCCGCAGCGGGGGCACCTCGATCGGGACCACCTCTAGGCGATAGTAGAGATCCTCGCGAAACGTCCCGTCTCGCACCATCTCCTCGAGATTGCGATGGGTCGCGGCGATCACGCGGACGTCGGCCGGAATCTGTTGCGCGCTCCCGAGCGGAGTCACCTCGCGATCCTGCAAGACACGCAACAACTTTGCCTGCAAATTCCGCGGCATTTCCCCAATCTCATCGAAGAAAAGCGTCCCGAGGTGAGCCGACAGAAACCGCCCCACACGAGGCCTGTCGGCACCCGTGAAAGCGCCGCGCACGTGTCCGAACAATTCCGATTCGGCCAGGGAATCCGGAATCGCGGCCATGTTGACCGCCACGAACGGACCCGACGATCGGGTGCTGGACGCGTGTATCAACCGGGCGATGACTTCCTTGCCGGTTCCCGTTTCGCCACGGATGAGGACGCTGGCGTCGGTGTCCGCGACGCGGTTGATTCGATCCAGTACGGCCCGCATCGCGGGGTGCTCGCCAATGACCGCCGCTTCGGGCGTATGATCGCGGCGCGGCGCACGACCTGGAGGCGTTTCCAGGGTGCGGCGCAAGATCTCCTCGACGGCTGAGGGATGAAACGGCTTGGGAAGAAAGCTCGCCGCGCCCGCCCGCAGGGCGTTGACCGCGTCGACGATCGTCGCCTGGGACGTCAGCATGACAACGGGCACGGCAGGCGTTTGCCGACGGGCCTCGCGCAAAACCGCGTAGCCGTCCAACATCGGAATATCCGGACCAGGGAGGCGCACGTCGGTGATGCACAGGTCGAATCGCCCGTCACGCAGGCGCGCCACCGCCTCGGCACCGCTGAAAGCCAACACGCTCTCGTATCCGATGCCCGATAGGAAATTCACCAGCGTGGCTTGCACGGAGGTGTCACCGTCGACCAGTAGTATTCGTCCTCGCATCGGCACAGATTCCATCGGTGGTCCAGGCAACGCCCTTGAGGTTCTTGAGTCGTTCCGCGGTGTTGCCGCGCGAGCAACAGTCCGACGGAACTCTAGGAGTTCCGCATGTTGCGCGGAGTTGGAAGGGAATCGGAAGCGCCGCTCGAGCGGCTGGGCCGCCGCGCAATCCGCAAAAAACGCCCCATCGCCGTGAGCAGGACAATCGTGACGAGCACCCGCCCCGGTGCGGGCGGCGGGGAACCCGGCGCCTCGGAACATCCGCCTGCGCCCACCCATTCGTCGTCTGGAACCGCTGCGATCGGGTAGATGTCGCACGCCGCCCGGGCGTCGTCCGCGCTCAGCGTTCGCAGGCTGATATCGGCGGGATTCATGAACGGATACATCGTCGCGTCCTCGACTAAAGACTGCTCGGTGGCGGGCACGGTCCCGCAACTGAAGGTTTCAGTGCCGCGATCGTCCACGAGCGATATCGCGCCAGGCGTGATGCAGGTGTGATCAAGGCCGATGAAGTGGCCGGTCTCGTGGGTCAACGCGCTCGTCAGATCGTAGGTGTTCGCGAAATCACGTCCAGAGATCGGGCCCTCCGGGACGATGCCCCACTGAAAGGAGCTGGCTGCGTTCACCTCGATGTCGGCCTCCAGCATCTCGCCGTCGTCGGGCGCGCCGGGCCTCGATCGCGAGAACACCGTCGTCAGAGCCACGGCCGCCGGATCGTGACAATGGGCCTGGGTGACCGGATCGCGGCACCAACTGCCCGTACGCATTATGATGCGATTCCTTCCGTCGCGTGCGGCGACCTGGCTGTCGGTGGTTTGGGACGCCAGCCGAAGGGCAACGCCCGTGCACGCGATCGACGAATTGCTCCAGCTGCCGACGGCAGCCTGCGCGGCGCCACGCAGGTCGTCGGTCGAGATCCCCAAGCCGTCGGGCGGCCGAGCGACCTCCAACACTTTGCGGGGATCCGACCAAAAAATGGGCATGAAGGTGTCGGTCGTCCGGGCGCGCACGTAGGCCGCGGCCGGCGCGCCCACTCCGACGATCATGCCGACGATCACGCCGGCAAGAGCATATCGTCCAGGAACCGTGAAGAAGGGGCGGAACGTCACACCCCATCTATCGGCACTATTCCGGTTCGCCTTTCGGATACGAGCCCAGGACCTTCATCGATTCGCAACACCGGCGGACCGCATCCAGCGCGGCGGCAACGGCGGGATCGCGTTCGTGGCCGTCGACATCGACGAAGAAGACATACTCCCAGGCCCGACGACGGGACGGTCGGCTTTCTATCTTAGTCATGTTCAGACCACGTTCGGCGAAGCCTCCGAGGACCTTGTACAGAATGCCGGGTTGGTCGCGTGTGGTCAGCAAGACGGAAGTCTTGTCCCTACCGGTCGGCTCGGCCTGCTGGCGGCCGAGGACCAGAAAGCGGGTGACGTTTTGAGTCAGATCCTCGATGTTCCGCTTCAGGATCCGCAGGTCATACAACTTCGCCGCCATCTCGGACGCGACGGCCACCCCGTGCGCGTCCCCGTGCGCCGAACGAGCGGCTTCGGCCGTCGACGGTGATTCGACCACGGTGGCCCGCGGAAGGTGCGTCGCCAACCAGCGACGACACTGCGCGAGCGCCACGGGAATGGAATAGACACGCTCCACGCGTTCCAGGTCGACCTCGGCGCGCGCCAACAAGCACAACGAGATTCTGAGCACTATCTCGGAGCTGATCTTCAAATCGCTGTCGACGAAGCTGTCGAGGGTGTGATTGATCATTCCCTCGGTCGAGTTCTCGACGGGCACCACGCCGAGATCGGCCCCTCCCCGCTCCACCTCCTCGAAGACCGCGGCGATGGTCTTGATCGGGATCGCGCGGGCCGACAGGCCGAACTGGCGCTTGACCGCCATATGGGAAAATGTTCCCTCGGGGCCGAGATAGGCAACCTTGACGGTCTTCTCGAGCGATAGGCAGGCGCTGAAGACCTCCTGAAAAACGGCCCGAATCGCCTCGACCGGGAACGGTCCGGTGTTGGCGGCCGAGAGTCGATCGATGATCTGCCGCTCCCGCGACGGAACATAGAACGGCACTTGCATCTCTTCCTTCAGCTCGGCGACACGGGCCACGAAGCGCGCCCGCTGGTTCAGTAGGCGCAAGATCTCGTCGTCGGCCCTGTCGATCTCGGCGCGAATCTGCGCCAAATCGTGGTTCGCGGGATTGCCGGGTTCATCGGCCATGACGAGAACTTACACCGCTTTTTCGGGCGGCCGAAACGTGGAAGGCGATTGCTCTTGCTTCGCCTCAACCACGCGCCTTGGCGACGTGCGACGCGTCGTTGTAGGGTCGTCGCATGTCTCGGGCGGCACTGGTATTGGCCATTCTGCTGGCCCTTGTGGCGGCAGCGGCGGCGGCTCTGATTGTTCTACCCGCGCCCTCAAAGCTGTTCGCGTTCCTGGCCATCGCCGCCGGCGAAAGGAGCGTGTTCATCATCGGGGCCGGGGCCGCGGCTGTAGTTTTGGCGTTGCTTGGCATGCAACCCGGAACGCGGTTTTGGGGTGTGCTTGCGATTCTGGTCGGATTGGGCGCCGTGGTGGTGGCCTTGGTCCCGCTGGCACAAGGGCTGCGCCTGGCCAGTGAACAGCGCGTGGACCTGGATTTTTCCCGCTACCTGCGCGCCCGGATCGACACCGAGGGTCCCGTCCGGACCGGAAAGACGGTCACATATGCGACCGTCGACGGTCGCGCCTTGGGCTTGGACGTGTACTTGCCTCGGGTGGCACCCGCGCAACCCACCCGCGCGATTGTCGTGGCGCATGGAGGCGGCTGGTCGTCGGGGGACAAGGGCGACGCGTCGCTGGCCAGCCAGTGGCTCGCCGATCACGGCTTCACCGTCTTCGACGTGGAATACCGGACCGCGCCACAACCCAACTGGAAAACCGCGACCGGCGAGATGAAGTGCGCCATCGGGTGGATCAAGCAACACGCGGTCACGCCCGACTGGAACATTGACCCGCGCAAGATCACGTTGCTCGGTCGGTCGGCGGGCGGCCACCTGGCGTTACTCGCCGCGTACACCCCGGCCGATGCGCGGTTGCCCGCCAGTTGCGACGCTGGCGACACGTCCGTCGAATCGGTGGTGGCGTTCTATGCGCCGACCGATCTGGTGTGGGGTTACGCGCATCCGGCCCGTGAGCGCGTCTACGACAGCTCCGAGAGACTGCGCCGCTTCGTGGGCGGGCCGCCAGAGTCGACCGGTGATCTATACCGAATCTTGTCGCCCACCGAGCGCGTAACGGCACACGCTCCGCGCACGCTATTGATCCACGGGGGGCGCGACCAGTTCATCGGCCGGCAGCACGTGGACCTGTTGGCCGACAAGCTGCAGGCGGCCGCCGTCCCCTATGAGACTCTGATCATTCCCTACGCGCAGCACGGCTTCGATTTCGTCTTCGGGGGGCTGTCAGGACAGATCGCCGAGGCGGTCATCTTGAGGTTCCTGGACAAATCGCCCGAAGCGGCGGCTACCGCGTCGACAGCGGCGAGCGATTCGGACGCGGTCAGGACTGAAACCGCCGACGGGAGCACGGGTGCTGCCCCCGACGCGAACACCTCTGTTGCCCCCGACGCGAGCACCGGTGTTGCCCCGACGCGAACCAACAGCGGTCGCCCCGGGGAGAAGTAACAGTGGTCAGCGTATCGATTCAGGGTTCAACGGCGATCTTCGCGGTCATGGGCCTGCATCGCTTGTGGGCGTTCAAGACACGTCTGGAGATTCCATTGGCGCACGTGACGGACGTACGGGCCGCCGACCCAAACGCATTGCGCGAATGGTGGAAGGGCATTCGATTTCCCGGTACCCACGTCCCCGGAATCATCTGCGCCGGGACGTTCTACAAGGACGGCCGGCGGACTTTCTGGGATGTCGGCGATCCGGCGCGCGCCATCGTCGTCGATTTGGAGGGCGAGCCCTATCAACGGCTGATCGTCGAAGTGGAGAATCCCGCCGCCGAGGTGGCGCGATTCCAGGCCGCTCCCCTGACTTGAATCAGTCGGAATCGGGCAAGCGAGTCGCACTCAACGCTCAATCGTGGCTTCGATCCGTCTATCAGGCACCAGCCACGTAAGCGCGACGACTAGGTAAATGCCCGCGGCGACCCAGGGACGTAACAACGCCACGGGGATAGCGACGGCATAAAGCACCGCCGAGAGCTTGCCCTTGAGATCACGGCCCACGGCCGCCGCCAACTTCGATTTCGGGCCTTGGTGAGCGATGATCGCTGTTTGCAGAATCAAGTAGGCGACGCCCGCCAGCAGCAGCACGGCGCCGTAGAACGCCGTCGGCGCTGGGGCCATGTGGCTCTCGCCCATCCAACCGGTGGCGAACGGGATCAACGACAACCAGAACAGCAAGTGCAGGTTCGCCCAGAGGATCTTTCCGTTGATCCGATCCGTAACGTGGAGCATGTGGTGGTGATTGTTCCAGTAGATGCCAAGAAAGATGAAGCTGAGCACGTAACCGCACGTCACGGGCACGAGGGGACCAAGCGCGTCCCAGTCACCGCCATGCGGAACCTTCAACTCGAGGACCAGGATCGTGATCAGAACCGCGATCACGCCGTCGCTGAACGCCTCGAGACGCCCCTTGGTCACGCGGGCTCCGCGTTCACGAGAACCGCGACCCTGAAACCGTCAAACGCCGGGGGGGGAACGACGGGCGTACGGTCACGTCGCCGCAGCATCGCCGCACTCGAAGGCTACTTCCCGAGAACCGGGCCCGCCCATTCGATGAACGAGCCGGGCAAGATGCCCAGCAACAAGACCGCCATCGCGGTCAAGATCAACGCGGCCCGCGTCGACGCCGCGTCGGTCGGCTCCAACGGGCGCAACGGATCGCGGAAGTACATCGCGATGACCACGCGCAGGTAGTAGTAGATGCTGACCACGCTGGTCAGCACGCCGATGACAACCAACCAGTACAGCTGCGGGCTTTCCATCGCGGCGCGAAACAGGAAGAACTTGGCGAAGAACCCGCCCGTCGGAGGAACGCCCCCCAGCGATAGAAGAAACAGCGTCATGGCCATGGCCACGCCCGGCCGCGACTGCGCGACGCCCGCCCAATCTCCGATGAACAGGCGCTCATCACGGCGGTTGCCGATCCACGCGATCACCCCGAATGAGCCCAGCGTCGTGAACGTATACGACAACAGATAGAACAAGACGGCGGGCTTCGCCGTGGTCACGCCGAGGCCCATCGCCGCGACGCCCACCAGGATGTAACCCGCGTGGCCGATGGACGAGTACGCGAGCAATCGCTTGATGTTGTCCTGCCGCAACGCCGCCAAATTTCCCAGAATCATGGTGGCCGCCGCCAGGACGACGATGATGTTGGCCCAACCGGTGAAATCGAACACCAACAGCGGGTTGCCGAAAGCGGTTTCGAGAAGACGCAAGATGCCGCCGAAGGCCGCCGCCTTCACGCCCGCCGCCATGAAACCGGTGACGGGGGTCGGCGCGCCCTCATAAGCATCGGGCGCCCACATGTGAAAAGGCACCGCGGCAACCTTGAACGCCAGCGCTATCAGAATGAAGTATTCCCCGAAGTAGAAGACCGGGGTCTTGACGGCCTCGGGAACCTTGCTCGCGATACCGGCATACGACAACTCGCCGCCCGTGGTTCCGTAGACCAGGGCCGTGCCGTAGACCAAGAATCCGGTGGCGAAGGCGCCCATCAGGAAATACTTCATCGCGCCTTCGGAACTGCGCAGATTACGTCGCCAGCACCCGGTCAAGATGTACGCGGCCAGGGACATCGTCTCGATGCCGATCAGCAAGGTCACCAGGTGCGACGCGTGGACAACCATCATCATGCCGGCGGCCGCGAACAACACCATCGCGTAGAACTCGCCGAATTCGAAGCCGTGCTCGCGCAAGAACGGGGGCGCGAAGAGCAGTGTCAGCATGGCCGCCGATAGGAACGCGCCGTCCAGATACAGCGCCATGCGATCCACCACCAGCATGCCCTGAAAATGCGTGGCCAACTGCCCGGCATCGCCCCACTGGGCGACGAGAGCGCCGGCCGACGCAATACACCCGCCGACACCCAGCCACGCGAGGCCGCTGCGGCTGCCCGCGGTGGCGAAGGTCTCCGCGAGCAGAATGATGCAACCCATGCCGATCAGGATCAGCATGGGCAGGTAGGCGAGGACTTGGTTGCTGTCGAAAGTCATGACGCGTTCAATCAGAGTTTGCCGGAGTTCGTGGGTGAGCCAGTGCCCGTGCCACCAGGCGTATTTGGAAACAGGTGAGCGGGGGCGTCCGGATTTGCGGCCGAATCTTTCAATCGCTCTTGAAATCCCGAGATCAGCGCCGCGACCGATTTTTCGGACCGAGACAGAATGGGCTGCGGGTAGATCCCCATTACCAGCGCCGCCACGATTATGAACCCAAACACCCAGCGCTCGCGGCCGTGGATGTCACGCACGTGAGGGTCTTTGTTCTCGGGCTTGTCAAGCGGCCCAAAGAAGATCTTCTGATACATGGTCAGCAGGTACATCGCGGCCAGAATGACGGCGCTCGCCGAAAAAATCGCCAACATCTTCTGTGACGAAAACAACGCCCCGGCGGGCGCGTTGAACGTCCCGATCAAGATCAAGAACTCACCAACGAACCCACACAGCCCGGGAAGGCCGACCGAGGCCAGCACGATCACCAAGAAACACGCGGAGAAGATCGGGATCTTCTTCCACAACCCACCGAAGTCGTCCAGCTTACGCGTGTGTCTGCGGTCGTAGAGCAAACCGACACCCAGGAACAGGCCACCCGTCGAGATGCCGTGCGCCAGCATCTGATACATCGCGCCCTGCACGGCCACCTGCCCCAGCGTCATGATCCCAAGGACCACGAAGCCCAGGTGCGACACGGACGAATACGCCACCAGTTTCTTCGCGTCGTTCTGTACGTAGGCCATCAACGCGCCAAAGATGATCCCAATCACCGCCAGCGCGACGATCAAAGGCGCCATCGCTTGCGCCGCCAGCGGAAACATGGGCAGGGCGAACCGGAGGAACCCGTACGTGCCGAATTTCAGCATGACGCCGGCCAGAATCACGGAGCCGCCCGTGGGCGCCTCGACGTGCGCGTCCGGAAGCCACGTGTGCAGCGGAAACAGGGGAATCTTGGTCGCGAACGCCAGCCCGAACGCCAGGAAGCACAGCAGTTGAGGATCGTACGGCAACGTAAGCCGTGACAACGCGACATAGTCGAAGCTGAAGGTTCCCGTCGCCGCGTGATATTGCGCGTAGAGGTACAAGATCGCGACCAGCATCAGGAGCGATCCGACCAGCGTGTAGATGACGAACTTGATGCTGGCGTATAGGCGCCGTTCTCCGCCCCATACGCCGATGATGAAGTACATCGGGATCAGCATCAGCTCCCAGAAGACATAGAAGACGAAAAG
Source organism: Pseudomonadota bacterium (assembly GCA_017881245.1). Taxonomy (GTDB): domain Bacteria; phylum Myxococcota_A; class Polyangia; order Fen-1088; family Fen-1088; genus FEN-1088. The sequence goes on along the minus strand of JADGRC010000201.1, from coordinate 5,773 downwards.
ATCCAGCGCGACAAAGGCGCCGATCATTCCCGCTTCCAGCGCCAGCATCGCGATCACGAATTCGCGCACACGGATGTTGCGGGTGCCGATGGCCTGTGGCGACAGCATCGTCACCGGCATCAGGAACGTCGTTAGCATAACCAGCCACAACGAGATGCCGTCGATGCCCAGGTGAAAATGGATCCCAAGCGATTCCACCCACACCTTGTCCACCACGAGCTGGAAGCCCGCCTTGCCAGAGTCGAAATCACCCAAAATGAACAAGGACGCCAGAAACGTCACGATAGTGGTTCCGAGGCCAATCCCGCGGTGAATGGCTTCTTCTTCGCGCGGAACCAACATCGTCAGGATGGCGCCCGCGAGCGGCATCAAGGTGATCCATGCCAGAACGCCCATCACTTCCGCTCCCCCGCCGACAAATCGATCTTCTGCTTGATTTTGCTATGCGTGTTCCAGCGTGGGTCGGTCACCGTAACCCGAATCGTGTGCGGACCGGCCTTATCGTAGGTGTACCGGGCATCTGCCTTTGGCCCCGAAATCTCGGGCCGCCCGTCGTCGTCGAAATCGAACTCATACGTCAAGCCGCGAGGGGAGGCCTTACCGGCGCGGCTGGCATCCACCGACACGGTCGTGCCCGTGATTTCGATTTTCAGCGTGGAGGGGGCCGTGGGGCGTGTCGCGAAGAACACCAGAATCGCCGCTCCGATGGCGAAGGACGCCATGTAGCGCTGGGCATCGCCCGACTGGAAAACGCGAGCCAGCCGACCCAGAAGATCGACCAGGGCGGCAGTGCCTCCGACCAGAATCTGGTCGATCAACACACGATCGACCACACGAAACAACGCCACCGAAAACTTGCGCAACGGTCGAATGATCGCCGCCCCGTAGAACTCATCGACGCGGAACTTGTCGCGCACCAGCTGCACGAAGCCCGGAAACGCGGCGGCGAATTTCTCAGCGGGCGAGCGATAACCGCCGCCGTAGAAGACGTTCGCGAGCGCGATGCCAATCAGCGCGAGGACCGTGGAAATGACCATGAACAAGATCTCGGTGTTGTGCGGCACGTCGAGCTCGGGACCGACGGCGGTCTCCAGCGTGTGGCCAAGCAGGTTCCACTCGGGATGGCCGAACAGGCCCCCAGGGACACCGACGAGGCCCCCCAGACCAGCGCCGACCGCCAGCACGACCAGTGGTCCGACCATGCTGGGTGGCGATTCGTGAATGTGGTGTTGCGTATGGGCATCGGCGCGCGACGGCCCCGAGAAGACCAGAAAGTACAGGCGCGACATGTAGAACGCCGTGCCCAGCGCCGCGAGCAACAGCATCGCTCCGACCGTCGGTCCGACCCAGGCCAGCCCCTCGCCGAAAGCACCCGTAGCGAAGGCGCCCGCGACGATGGCGTCCTTGGAGAAGAATCCCGAGAAGATGGGAACACCGCAGATGGCCAACCAACATACGACGAACACCGCGTGGGTCCACGGCGTCAGCTTGCGCAGACCGCCCATCTTGCGGATGTCCCCGGAGCCGCTCATGGCGTGCATGATGGAACCCGCGCACAGGAACAAGCCCGCTTTGAAGAAAGCGTGCGTGTACAGGTGGAACACGCCGCTCGCGAAGTTGGCGGTGCCGACACCCGCGAACATGAACCCCAGCTGGCTGACCGTGGAATAGGCCAGCACTTTCTTGAAGTCGTTCTGCGCGAATCCGATGATCGCGGCGAACAGAGCGGTCGCGGCGCCGACCAGCGCCACGATCGCCAGCGCCGCCGGCGACAGCACGTAAACGGCGTGCATACGCGCGACCATGTAGACCCCAGCCGTCACCATGGTGGCGGCGTGAATCAAGGCCGAAACCGGCGTCGGCCCCGCCATGGCGTCCGGGAGCCAAACATAAAGCGGGATCTGCGCCGACTTTCCGGCCGCGCCGATGAACAGGAACGTCCCAATCCAGAACGCCATGGGCATGTCCAGCCAGTACGGCGCGGTCAGCGCCGATCCAGCCGTCGCCAACGAGCTGATTTCTGAAAACCGCAGGGTTCCCGTCGCCTGGAACGTCAGAAAGATACCGATCAGAAAACCGAAGTCGCCGATGCGGTTCGTGATGAACGCCTTTTTGCCGGCGTCGGCGTTCGGCGTCTCGTGATACCAAAAACCAATCAGCAGATAACTGCAAAGGCCGACGCCCTCCCAACCCACGAACATCACCGGCATGCTGTCGCCCAGCACCAGCACCAGCATCGACCCGCAGAATAGATTCAAGTACGCGAAAAAGCGCGGATAGTCGGGGTCGTGCTCCATGTAGCCGGCGGAATAGACATGAATGAGGAAGCCGATGAACGTGATGATCAAACACAACAACCCTGACAGCGCGTCCATCCGGAACGCCAGGTCGACCGATAGGTTCCCCGTGGACATCCAGGTCCAAACGACATCGCGGAGGCCGCCCTCCTCGGCCACGGCGGGCAACCTCGTGAAGAAGGCCTCGAACGCCACCAGGGCCGAGCCGCCGATAGCACCCGCGGCGACAGCCAAGACCGTTTCGCGCTTCCAGCGGCGGCCGAACAGAATCAACGCGGCCGCGCCCAGGAAGGGCAGCAGCGGAATCAGCCGCAGGTTGAAGAGGGTTTCTGAAGCAGGCATCGTTTTGGTTTGTGTTGGCTTGGTCCTGGTTGGCCGTGCGACTCGTTGGGAAGGTGGGCGGCAGGGACTAGCGCTTCATCAGGTTGGCTTCATCGAGATTGATCGTCTGTCGGTTCCGGAAAAGCCCGACCAGAATGGCCAGGCCCACAGCCGCCTCGGCCGCCGCCAGCGCGATAATCAAAAACGCGAACACGTGCCCCTTTAGGTCCCCCAGCGCCCGCGCGTAGGCCAGCATGGCCAGGTTTCCCGCGTTCAGCTGCAGCTCGATCCCCATTAGTACAATCAGGGCGTTCTTCCTCAACAGAACGCCCGTCGTCCCGATCAGGAACAGCACGAACGACAAGACAAGGTAGTAGAAGGTTGGCACGGCTAGTGATGCCCCCCAGCCGCGTGGGTACCAGGGCCATGGGAGCCCGCACCCGCTTCGGGGTCGCCGCCTTCGAGCCCCTCGGGCGAATCGTGCAAGCTGAGGTGAGCAACCGCGATGCGCTTGTCGGCCGCGGAATTTGCGTCCGATTCTTTTCGCGCGGATCGCGATACCACCACGCCGCCCACGATCGCCACCAACAACAGAAGCGAAATTGCCTCGAAGGGGAACAAGAACTGACGGAAGAGCACATCGCCGATCGCCGCTACCGTGCCAAACGTCTCGGGGAGTACCGGTAGAGGCGCCGGGACCTGATTGGGAATCACGATGCCCGCGAAAACCCGAAGGAGGTAGAAACCGGCCGCGACGCCGCACAGTCGCAAGATTATGCCGCGGAAAGACACGCGGGTGGATTCCTCCCGGTTCACGATCATGACCACGAAGATAAAAAGCACCATGATCGCGCCCGCGTAGACCAGAACCTGCAGAACCGCCAGGAAGTGCGCGGACAGCGTCGCGTAAAGTCCGGCCAGACCAAAAAAGGTTCCGACCAAGCTCATGACCGCGCTCACCGGGTTCTTGCGGGTCATGCAGACGACGGACATGGCCACCACGCCCAGGGACAGGATCAGGAAGACGACACCCTCGCCCGAGGCAAGCGGTGCGAGCAGATCGCCCACCGGAGCCATGCTGCCCGCGTTGTTCGCCACGTCCGCCATCAGGCCACTGTCCCGATCTTGCTGACCTTGGCTTCGAAATCGGAACGGAACTTCGTCAGAAAGCCCATCATCGGCCAAGCGGCCGCCTCGCCGAGCGCGCAGATCGTGTTGCCGGCGATGCCGTTGGCCACGTTGCCGAGCAACTCGACGTCGCCCGGCTTGCCGTCGCCGTCAGCCAAACGCGTGCAAACACGCGCCAGCCATCCGGTACCCTCGCGACAGGGAGTGCACTGGCCGCAAGATTCGTGCGCGTAGAAGCGCATGATGCGGGCGCAAAGCGCCACGACGTCGGTGCTGTCGTCGAAAACAACGATCCCCCCCGACCCCGCCATCGTCTTCAACCGACGGCCATTCCCAAGATCGAACGGAAGGCCGCGCTGCACCTCGACGTCCTTTATGCGCGCGTCGGTCATCAGGGCGTCGAATTCGATCGGGATGTCGAGCTCGCTGGCATCGAGAGGCGGCATCGACGTCCCCCCAGGAATCACGCCTTTGACCGCGCGGCCACCGGGAATACCTCCGCACACGTCCTGAATCAGATTGCGCATGGGGATCCCCATGGGCAGCTCGTACACGCCAGGCTTCTTGACGTGCCCTGACACGCAGACGATCCGCGTCCCACCCGATTTGCCGAGCCCCAGGCCCGCGAACCACGCCCCACCCTTCTGCACGATCTCCGGCACGTTCATCAGCGTTTCGACGTTGTTGACCACGGTAGCCTGCTGAAACAGACCCTTCACCGCGGGAAACGGCGGCTTCAATCGCGGCCAGCCCCGTTTGCCTTCCAGCGAATTCAGGAGCGCCGTCTCCTCGCCACAGATATAGGCGCCCGCGCCCCGGTGCAAGGTCACGTCGAATCGAAAGGTTCGCCCGCCAGCGACGGGATGATCGCTGCCCAGCAGCCCGGCTGCGTAAGCCTCGTCAATGGCCGCCTGGACGATCTTCGCCTCGCGCATCATCTCGCCGCGAATGTAGATGTAGGCGTGCTTGCAGCCGATCGCGTACGACGCAATCGCCATGCCTTCAATCAACAGATGCGGATCGTACGCCAGAAGCTCGCGATCCTTGCAGGTGCCCGGCTCGGATTCATCGGCGTTGACGACCAGATAAACCGTCCGCGCTTCCTTGGGGACGAACGACCACTTCATTCCAGTCGGGAAGCCCGCGCCGCCGCGACCGCGCAGGTTGGACTTTTTCACCTCGTCCACGATCTCGACCGGCGCCATGCCCGATGCCTTGCGAAAACCTTCCCAGCCGCCGCGCGCACGATACGTCGCCAACTTGTGACTGTCGGCCACGCCGAAATTCTTGGTGACGATCTTGACGTTGCTCGCGCCTTGCCAGCCCGAACCTGCCGAGGTTGTCGATGTTGTCGAACTCGCCGAAGCTGTCATCACGGCGCCTTTCAACTCTTGTGACCGGGACCGGGACCAATGCCCATGATTGTCTTGGTCCCCACGGGCCCGGACGACGTGCCAGAAATGCCGCCCGCCGGAACCGCCTGCTTGGCGCGCTCCTGCCAGCGGCGTCGCAAATCGTCGAGGATCGTGTCCACCTTCTGCGGCGTCAGATCCAGGTGATACTCCGGGCCGCAGATCATCATGGGCGCGTTCGCGCAGGCCGCGAGACATTCCTCCTCGACCAGATGAAAACAACCGTCCGGCGTGCTCTGCCCGGCCTTGATGCCCAGGCGGCTCTCGATGTGATGAAGAATGTCGTAGCCGCCCCGCAACATGCACGAGACGTTGGTACAAACCATCAGCTCGTTCCGTCCGGTGTTCTCGCGGTGGAACATCGTATAGAACGTGATCACGCCGAACACGTGCGCGGGTGGCAGCTTCAACGTATCGGCGACCAGATGCAGTGCCTCGTCCGACAAGTGCCCGAACTCGTCCTGCGCCAGATGCAGCACGGGCAAGAGTGCGGCCTGGGCGGTGGGATATTGGGTCAGCAGTCGTTCGATGCGCTGCCTCGCCTGCGCGGAAAATTCGAGCGACATGTCGTTAAGCCGCGGGAACCCTAGGAGAAACGAAAGAGCGTGTCAACCG
>JADGRC010000200.1 GCA_017881245.1 Pseudomonadota bacterium | reverse complement strand
CTGTCAGTGGAGGCCCTGTACCTGGGTCGCGTTCCCGGCCGCCCGCGTCGCCGATTGCCGCTTGAAAAGCACGACCGCGAGCACTGCGGAGCCGAGGACGACGAACGCCGCCACAGCCACGATGATGACGGTGCGCGACGACCGCGGAGCCGCCGTGCCGGGTTTCCTCAGTGAAGGCTCGGGCGACGGCTCCAGCACGGCCGCGAGCGTTTCGGGACCCGGCGTCGGACTCACAATCGCATCGTCCACGGGCCTCGTCGCGGGCTTCCCACGTTCCATCCGCGCCGATTGAACCGCTTGCAGAGCTTCTCGGTCCATGGGACTTGAGTCCGGCAAGGTGGGGCGCCCATCGTCCCTGGCGCCCACGGGTGCGGCCCCAAGGGGCAAGGATCCCGTCGGCCGATGTCCGGGGACAAGCGGGTTGTTGGTGGTTTCTACGGCCCAAGCGCGGGGATCCACGAAGTCGCCACCTCCGCCTCCGGCGGACGACAGTTCGCCGGGTAATACCGGGCGCGCGCCCGGTTCCTCGAAATCCACGGACGTGAATTTGTTGATTTCGTCCTGCAACAGGGTGTCCAGGATGTTCCCCGCGCGCCGCTTACCACCCGAGTCGGCTGCCTTGTCTTCCAAGCATTGGCGGACGAGGTCCGCGACGTCGCGCGCGATCACTTTCAGACCGCGCGAGTAGCTGTAATGCGCAAGGGCATCCTGCAGGTCGGTCGCGGTTTGGTACCGGTCCTCCTTTCGCTTGGCCAATGCCTTGCGAACGGTGATCTCCAGCTCTTGTTCGACCTCGGGGTTCTGAGCCTTGATGGGCGGTATTTTCGCGTTGCGCACCAGCTCGACGGTTTGATAGTCCGTCTCGCCGTAGAACAACCGCTTTCCGGTCAAGAGCTCATAGAGGAGGATCCCCACCGAGAAAATGTCGGCGCGGTTGTCGACCTCGTCGCCACGCGCGGCTTCGGGCGACAGGTAACTCATCTTGCCCTTCACGACACCGGGATCGGTCGTCTCAAGCTGACTGGTCGCTTTCGCGAGACCAAAGTCGACCACCTTGACCTCACCCTGTTTCGAAATGAGCACATTCGGCGGCGAGATGTCACGATGCACGATGCCGAGGGGGTGCCCAGTTTCTGGATTCATCATCTCGTGCGCGTAGGCCAAGCCCTTGCAGACTTCGTTGACGATGTACAGCGAGGCGGCGATGGGCAGCTTCTTGCCAATCCGACGCCGCCATTCGATGAGGCCCTTCAGATCGACGCCGTCCACGTACTCCATGACGATGAAGTAGGTGTCTTCCGAATGGCCAATGTCGAACACCTGGACGATGTTCGCGTGCTGCAGGGACAGGGACAGGCGCGCCTCGTCCAGGAACATCGCGACGAACTTCTTGTTCTGGGTCAGAGCCGGCAAGATGCGCTTAATCGCGATATTCTTCCGGAAGCCTTGCAGCGACTCCGCGACTCCCCGAAAGACCTCGGCCATGCCACCCGAGGCCACACGCTCGGTGATGCGATATCGGCTATCGGCCATGACGTCCGCCGTCGGTGACGAAACCTACCTCAGTTGCGCGGTCACGGCAATTGCGTGAGTCCCGCGCGTCCCACGCCCGTTCGCACGCGACAAGCGCGCCATCACACAAATCACAATATTCGGAAGGCAGGTCAGTCTTCGATACCGGCCGGCGACTTTTCGCCGTCGCCACCGCCCAGGTCGGCATCACCAAGTCCCCCGCGTCCAGTCTGGACCGCCGCAGCCTCTTCCCGCTCCGCCTGTTCCTTGCAGTCGATGCACAGTGTGGTGACCGGTCGGGCCATGAGGCGCCGAAAGGAAATCGACTCACCGCACTCCTCGCAGACGTCTATCTCGTTGGAGTCCAGCCTGGCCAGCTGTTTCGTGACCTTGTTCAGCAAGAACTTCTCGCGCTCGTGCAGGCGCATCTCCGTCGAGAAAATCTCCTCCTCCATCGATTCGTCAATCGAATCTCGCCCGATGTTGCGTTCGTGATTCATCGAGTACGCCAGCGCGTTCTGGCTGGTGCGGGAAAGACGCTTGTGCTCGTCTTCCAGAACGCGGCGGATCTCATTCTTTTCTTTCTGGTTCAGCATCGATGGGACCTCGGGGCGGGGCGCCCAATAGGGGATTACGGCACGCTAGACGCGATTTCGAGGGGCGCAATATGGGCTCGGAACGGTCAAGAATCAAGACCAGAACGACGACGATGGACGCGCTCGGACGATCAGGACGCTTTCTTCTCACGGACCAGCTGAGGCCGGCCACGCGAAACCACCACATCTCGCGTGACAACGCACTCGCTGACGCCGGTCAGAGAGGGGATCTCGTACATCACGTCAAGCATGACTTCTTCCAGAATCGCGCGCAGCCCCCGGGCGCCCGACTTCCGTCGCGCGGCCTCCTCGGCCACGCTGGCAAGGGCGTCTTCCGTGAAACGAAGCTTGACGCCCTCCATCTCGAACAGGCGTTCGTACTGGCGTGCCAGCGCGTTCTTGGGCTTCCACAGGATCTCGATCAGCATATCCACGTCCAGATCGTCCGCGGCGACGATGATGGGCAGCCGGCCCATGAACTCGGGAATCATGCCGAACTTAATCAGATCCTCGGTTCGGGTCATGGCGCGCAGCTCGTTCTTGGACTGTTCGGATTTCTCGATGCTGGCGCCGAATCCCAGGCCCCGCTGGCCCACGCGGCGGCGGACCAACTCCTCGACGCCGTTGAAAGCCCCCGTGCACACGAACAGGATGTCCGTCGTATCGACCTGGATCAGCTCCTGCTGGGGGCGGTTACGGGCGCCGTCCGGCGTGATCGACGCTTGCTTGCCCTCCAGAATCTTGAGCAGCGCCTGTTGGACGCCCTCGCCTGACACGTCGCGCGTGACGGAGGGGCCGCCACCCTTGCGGGCAATCTTGTCTATCTCGTCGATGCAGACGATCCCGCGGCTGGCCTTCTCGGCGTCGTTGCCCGCGTTTCGATACAGCGCCTTTATGACACTGTCCACGTCCTCGCCGACGTAACCGGCTTCGGTCAGCGTGGTGGCGTCGGCCATCGCGAATGGGACGTCCAGCTTCTTGGCCAGTGTCTGGACCAACAGCGTCTTGCCGCATCCGGTGGGACCGAGCAACAGGATGTTGCCCTTTTGAATTTCGACATCGCCCGCCTTGCCGTGCTGGCCGACGCGCTTGTAGTGGTTGAACACTGAAACCGCCAGGGCCTTCTTCGCGCGGTCCTGGCCGACGACATATCGGTTGAGCTCGTCGTAGATCTCCCGAGGGCGCGGGTATTTCGGTCGCTCCGCGGCCTCTTCCTTCGCGATGATGTCGTTGCAGAGCGCCACACATTCATCACAGATGAACACGCGGGGACCAGAGATGAGCTTGCGCACCTCTCGTCGCCGCTTCCCACAGAAGGAACAGTGGAAATCGTCCATCACCGTCCAGTATTACACCCCGACCCGGCGACGCCAAGCGCCGTGGGTGAAATGTTTCGGGTCGGAAATATCTGCCCAGTTTTCACGAAACGTCGCCCGATGGGGTGTTTGTCGGTAGATTCGTCGCTGGCCTGGAGTTGGATGCGTTTTATTGGGGTGAAGTGCATCGGGCCTGTTAGTGTATCTGGAAAATGAGAGCCTTGGTGGTCACGTCGAACCCGACGACGGCCGTCTCTGAACCGGATTCGCCCGCCTCCGCGCTGAACGATCTCGGGTGTGAGGTGATCGCGGTCGGTTACGACATCGATCAACTTCCTGAAGACATCGAGTTGGCGCGTCCATCCGTGGTGGTGGTTGATGCCGGCGCGCATCTGGAGGTCGGCCGCGCGGCCATCAGACGGGTGCGCGAGGTCGCTTCGCTGTCAGACGTGCCGGTCTTGTTGTGTGTCGAGGTTTCGCGGCTCGCGGGCCTGGATCCCGAGGCCGGTGCGGACGACTTCGTTTTGGCGCCGGTGGTCGCACCGGAGCTTTACGCCCGCATCAGGCAGCTGGACTGGCGCATGTCGTCCTTCCGCGCGGCTGGCCGCATCAAGATCGGTGATCTGGTCATCGACTCTGTGGCGGTGGAAGCGGCTTTTCGCGGTCGCGCGCTGAAGCTCCCACGCCAGGAGTTTCAGCTGCTCAAATTCTTGGCCGAGCGCCCGGGTCGCGTGTTCACGCGCGAACAGCTCCTCTCGCGCGTATGGGGCTATCGATACGCGGGCGGGACGCGCACCGTGGACATTCACGTGCGTCGCCTGCGCGCAAAGCTCGGGCCCGGGAGCGCGATGATCGAAACCGTTCGACACGTCGGCTACAAGTTGCGTGCCCCGGGGACCGGCCCCGTCAGCTAAGAACGCGCCTTCGGCGCCGCAAGGGGCCTGGGAAGGCCCCCCGCGAGCCCCCCACGGAGTTGCTTGACGACGACGCCGGTCCAGCCCGGGGTCCTCACGCGATTCCCATCGCGTGGGGTGGAGCAAAGCCGGACCTCCCCGTGCTTGGAGCGGCCGCTGGATCGCTGGAGATGAAAGGCTGCCTCGTCTCTTCTGATTTCGATCGGGTAAGGCGCCTAGTCTAGAGCGACTGCCCTTTGCGATGCCGAGTCCTCAGGCGCCGTGCCGTGGTTGGCGAGGGTGTGAGACTCGGACAGCGTCATGACGATGTCGGCGATCCCGACGGGGACCTCGAGCCGAAGGGGCAGGTGATCTGTGGCCTCGCTCAGCCACAAGGCGAAATGACGGGTCGGGCG
>JADGRC010000199.1 GCA_017881245.1 Pseudomonadota bacterium | reverse complement strand
CCGTGACGCGGCGATCGTCCTCGTCAGAGGTGCCTCTTCTATTGACGCGCCCCCGCTAATTTGATAGCGGACGCGCGGGTTTTACATCGAATGACCACTATCACCCTGATCGCCGAAACCGGTTCCGCGCCGCACGCCCACGCGCCGCAATTGATGGACGTGGATGGCACCCTTTTCGTCCAGCTCGGACTGTTTGTGGTGGCGGCCGTGATCATGACCAAGCTGCTGTGGAAGCCCTACCTGCGGGTCCGGGGCGAGCGGGTCAGTCGCGTCGATGGATATCGCAAGGACGCCGCTCGCATGGAATCGGAAGCGGCGGCGCGCCTGGCGCGGGCCGAGACAGAACTGGCGGAGGCCAAGCGATTGGGCAGCGGTGAGCGCGCCATCGCGCGGGCGGAAGCCCACGCACGGGAGCAGACACTCATCGCATCGGCTCAAGCCGAAGCCGCGCGCGCGCTGAAGGCCGCTCGCCTGAGTTTGGACGCGACCGTGGCCGGTGAAAGGGTGCGTTTGGACGCAAGCGCGCGTGATACCGCCACGCGCGTGGCCGGGCGGATACTGGGGCGCGAGGTGGCATCGTGACCGAGCGCCGCAATCCCGTGGCCGCGCCGGCGGCTACCACATGCATCGCCGGGGCTGCGACGCTTCTGTTGGCGCTGCTGCTCGGATGTTTACCGGCGTGGGGCGCCGAGGTTTCCGCAGCGGCGCCGACCCACGCCCAGGTACAAGGGCAAGGGCAACCGGACGAAGGCGAGCACGCAGGGCAGGCCGAGGAGGCCGGGCATGCCAATCAGGTTCCGTCCATCGACCTGAAGAAGCTGGCCCTTCAGTTCCTGAACTTCGCAGTCCTCCTGTTCATCTTGATCAAGTTTGGTGGGGGGGCGATAAACAAAGCTCTGGCCGCGCGGCACCAGCAGCTGAAGGCGGATCTGGCATCAGCCGCTGAGTTGCGCGCGATCGCTGAAGCCAATCTCGGCAGGCAGGAAGCGCGCCTGGCGTCCCTTGAGACTGAGATCGCGGCCATGCGGCGTGGAATCAAGGCCGAGGCGGAAGCGGAAAAGGCGCGTCTCGTCGCCGCGGCCGAGGAACGGGCGCTGCGCATCAAGGCGGAGACCACGTTTCTGGTGGATCAGCAGGTCCGTGATGCCGAGGCGCGGTTGCGCCGCGAGTCCGCCGACGCTGCTCTGAAGATGGCCGAGGAGATCCTGCGGCGGGCGATCGGGACCGCCGATCAGCATCGTTTGCTCGACACGTTTGTGTCCGACGTCGAACAGATTGCGGCGGGCGCGTCAAAGGGCCCCGGGAGAATGAGCTGATGGCGGTCTTGGGTGGCTCCATCGCGCGCCGGTATGCCAAGGCGCTTTTTGGCCTAGGGATCGCCGAAGGTACGTACGATCGTTTCGGCCAGGAGCTGGACGACCTTGCCCGGATGTATGAGGGGTCGGCGGATTTGCGGTCGGCTCTCGAAAATCCGGTTATCAAGCCGTCGGAGAAGCTGGCCATCTTGCGGGTGATGCTGCCGCGTGTGGCCCCGTCCCCTGCCGTGCAGCGCTTTGCTTTGTTGTTGCTGCAACGAGGTCGCATCCCTCTGCTGCGGGGAATAGCCCGCGCGTATCGGGAGTTGGCCGACACTCGCGCCGGGCAAGTGCGCGCCACGATCACGTCGGCCGCGCCGCTGGGCTCGGCGGATCTGGATCGAGTCCGTGGTGCGTTGGAGAAGCGCACGGGCCGGAAAGTCATCGTCGAGACCAAGGTGGATCCCGACCTCATCGGCGGTATTGTCGCGCGCGTCGGGGATCTGGTCCTCGACGGCAGCGTTCGGTCACAGCTCGAAGAGATGCGCCGCCGGTTGTTGAATTAGTTTCGTGACGATCAAGCAGGAATATCGCAAGAGAATAGTCAGCCAGAAAGAACTCACCCATGGAAATCCGCGCCGAAGAAATCAGCCAAATCATCCGCCGGGAAATTGAAGGCTATGACCAGAAGGTCTCGGTCGTCGAGACTGGCACCGTTCTTGAGGCCGGAGACGGCATAGCCCGCGTGTACGGCCTGGAGAAGGCAATGGCGGGTGAGTTGCTCGATTTCGGTCACGACGTCGTCGGGTTGGTCCTGAATTTGGAGGAAGACAACGTCGGTGTCGCGCTGCTGGGAAATTTCGAGGCTGTGCGCGAGGGCGACGTGGTCAAGCGGACCGGCACCATTGCGCAAGTCCCGGTGGGTGACGCGCTGGTCGGCCGGGTGGTGAACGCGCTCGGACAGCCGGTCGACGGCAAGGGACCGCTGGCCACGAAGGAACGGCGAAAGATCGAGGTCAAGGCCCCCGGCATCATCGCCCGTAAGTCCGTGCACGAGCCGATGCAGACGGGGATAAAGGCCATCGATTCGATGATCCCCATCGGTCGCGGCCAGCGCGAGCTGATCATCGGCGATCGCCAGACGGGCAAGACGGCGGTCGCGGTTGACGCGATCATCAATCAGAAGGGGCAGAACATGTTCTGCTTCTACGTGGCGATCGGACAGAAGCAGTCCACGGTCGCCGCCGTCGTCGACAAGCTGCGCGCGGAAGGCGCGATGGAATACACGACCATTATCATGGCGTCGGCGTCCGAGCCGGCCCCCCTGCAGTTCCTGGCGCCCTACACCGGCGTCACGATGGCCGAGTACTACCGGGACAGCGGGCGGCATGCGCTGATCATCTACGACGATCTCTCGAAGCAGGCCGTCGCGTACCGGCAGCTTTCGCTGTTGTTGCGTCGCCCGCCAGGACGTGAGGCGTTCCCCGGCGACGTATTTTACTTGCATTCGCGCTTGCTGGAACGAGCGGCCAAGTTGTCGGACAAGGAGGGCGCCGGATCACTGACGGCGCTGCCGATCATCGAGACCCAAGCCGGGGACGTGTCTGCGTACATCCCGACCAACGTCATCTCGATCACCGACGGACAAATCTACTTGGAGAGTGATCTCTTTTATTCAGGCCAGCGCCCCGCCGTGAACGCGGGCCTGTCCGTCAGTCGTGTCGGCGGTGCAGCGCAGATCGCGGCCATGAAGAAAGTCGCCGGAAAGCTGCGTCTGGAATTGGCGCAGTACCGCGAGCTGGCGGCGTTTTCGCAGTTCGGCTCCGACCTGGACAAGGCGACCCAGCAACAGCTGGCTCGCGGCGCGCGCATGACGGAGATCCTGAAGCAGCCACAGTACCAGCCGCAGCCGGTCGAGAAGCAGGTCCTGATCTTGTATGCCGTAACCAACGGTTACGCCGACGGCTTCCCGATTGATTCTTTGGGCCGATACGAGCGTGAATTGTTCGCGTTCATCGACGCCCGTCACGCCGCGTTTTGGACGGACCTCCGGACCAAGGGAACCGACGGCAAGGCGTGGGACGGCCTGGTCACGCAGATGAAGGCCGTCCTCGGCGAGTTCGGCAAGGAATTCGCTCCGGACGTGACGACCTAGATGCCGTCCGAGGCGCGATAGTGGCATCTCTGAAAGCCATACGGACGCGGATCGCGTCGGTCAAGTCGACCCAGAAGATCACGCGAGCCATGAAGCTGGTGTCGGCCGCCCGGTTGCGTCGCGCCCAGGACGCGATCGTCGCGGCTCGTCCCTACGCCAACGCGTTGGCGATGGCGATCTCGGAGATCGTGGCGCGCGCTGGTGAGGATGCGCACCCTTTGATGGAGGCGCGGCCGGTCTCGCGGGTCGCCCTGATCGCGATCACCTCGGATCGGGGCCTCGCCGGCGGATTCAACGCGAACGTATTTCGCCGCGTGGCGCGTTTTCAGGCGGAGAACCCGTCGCTGACGGAGACCTCTTTGTTCGTGGTCGGCAAAAAGGGGCGTGATTTCTTCCGACGCCGCCGTTCGATCGTTCGTCAGGAGTTCGCAGGAGCGTCGGGCGAAACAGCGGCCAGCCGGGCCAAGGAACTGGCGGGAACGGTGGTACAGGCCTTCGAGGATGGGAAGGTCGACGCCATCTACCTCGTCTATAACGAATTCAAATCGGCCATCGTGCAGCGCATCGTGGCCGAGCAACTGCTGCCGGTCGCGCCTGCGTCGACCAAGACGCCGACGGTTGATGGAACTGGAACAGCGCAGATCGATTTTTTGTACGAGCCCGATCGGGAGCGCTTGCTGTCCACGCTGATACCGCTGTTCATCCAGTCTCAGATTTATCGTGCGCTGCTCGAATCCGTCGCGTCCGAGTTCGGGGCGCGCATGACCGCGATGGACAACGCGACCACCAATGCGCGCGATATGATTGCGTCGTATACGTTGCAGTACAACCGCGCTCGACAAGCGGCCATTACCAAGGAATTGATGGAAATCGTCGGAGGCGCGGAGGCCCTGAAGGGATAGGGAAGTCGTCGCACCGGGACCGAAGACCGACCAAGTACGAAGGAAAATCGCCATGGAGACCAGCAGCACCAGCAGCAGCAATCAGGGACGCGTCCTTCAGGTCATCGGACCCGTCGTCGACGTGGAATTCGAGGGTGGCGCACTGCCCGAGATCAACACCGCGCTCAGGATTTCCAATCCCGCGATCAGCGATCGCACTTGGAATCTGACCGTCGAGGTCGCACAGCATCTGGGGGAGCATGGCGTCCGTTGCGTTTCGATGGACACGACCGACGGCCTCGTTCGTGGCATGCCCGTCGAAAACACGGGCGCGCCGATTCAGATGCCGGTGGGCCGCGAGGTGCTCGGCCGCATCTTGAACGTCGTCGGCGAGCCGGTCGATGAACGCGGTCCGGTGAACGTGAAGACATACATGCCGATTCACCGCCTGGCGCCGAAGTTCGCCGATCAGTCGGTCAAGGTCGAGATGTTCGAGACCGGCATCAAGGTCATCGATCTGTTGGCGCCGTACCGGCGCGGCGGGAAGATTGGCCTGTTCGGTGGCGCGGGCGTTGGCAAGACCGTCACGATGCTGGAGCTCATCAACAACGTCGCCAAGAAGCACGGCGGATTTTCGGTATTCGGCGGCGTGGGCGAGCGCACGCGCGAGGGGCGCGATCTTTACAACGAAATGAGCGAGTCCAAGTTGTCGACCGGCGAGTCGGTCTTGTCCAAGACCGCGCTGGTCTACGGCCAGATGAACGAGCCGCCGGGCGCCCGAGCCCGGGTCGCGTTGTCTGCGCTGACCGTGGCCGAATATTTTCGCGACATCGAAGGACAGGATGTGTTGTTGTTCATCGACAACATCTTCCGGTTCACCCAGGCCGGCTCCGAGGTCTCGGCGCTCCTCGGGCGCATTCCATCCGCGGTCGGCTATCAGCCGACTCTGGCCACGGAAATGGGCACGCTGCAGGAGCGCATCACGTCGACCAACAAGGGCTCGATTACATCCGTGCAGGCGATCTACGTGCCGGCGGACGATTTGACTGATCCCGCGCCCGCGACGGCGTTCGCGCATCTGGATGCCACGACGGTTCTATCTCGCCGCATCTCCGAGCTCGGGATCTACCCCGCGGTCGATCCGCTGGATTCCACGTCGACGATTCTGTCGGCCGACGTGGTCGGGGTCGAGCACTACCAGATCGCGCGCGCGGTGCAGAAGATCCTGCAAAAGTACAAGGAGCTCCAGGACATCATCGCGATCTTGGGAATGGATGAGTTGTCGGAGGACGATCGCATCGCGGTCTCCCGTGCCCGAAAGATCGAGCGTTTCTTGTCGCAGCCCTTCTTCGTCGCCGAGACCTTCACGGGCACGCCGGGCAAGTACGTCGAGGTCAAGGATACCGTCGCCGCGTTCAAGGAAATCGTGGAGGGACGGTGCGACGATCTGCCGGAGCAGGCTTTCTACATGCAGGGGGGCCTCGACGACGTGCGCGTCAAGGCCGAACAAATCGCCAAGCAGAACGCCTGAAGCGAGCCCAGCATGCGACTGTCTGTTACAACCCCCCGCGGCGCCATCGTCGAAGCGGAGATTGACGAGATCACGGCCCCGGGAACGCTGGGCGAGTTCGGCGTGCTGCCGGGGCACGTACCCATGATGGCTGCGCTGAAGCCGGGAGTTCTCACCTATCGCGCGGCCGATCGTTTGACGATCCTGGCAGTCGGCGAGGGGTTCTTGCAGGTCGCGCCGGCTCTCGTCGGGGAGAAGACTACTGATCGCGTCTTAGTGTTGGTCGACCAGGCGCAGGCTGCGACGGCCATCGATCCGGCCGCGGCGCGAAAGGATCTCGGCGAGAGCGAAGCGCGGCTCGCGGCGTGGAAGGGCGAGCTCGACGGGTCGCATCAGGAGTTGGTCGTGCGGCGCGATTGGTCCCTGGCACGGATCGGCGCCGCCTCTCGCGCGACCCCGTCGTGAGAACGCACGGGACGCGCGCCGCCCCAGGGTCGGCGGGGCGCGATATCCACCGAGCGCGTTCATGAGCCTCGCCGCCGGGCAGCACCGGTTCTTCGCGACCTGTGCCCGGGGTACCGAGGGGGCTCTGCGACGAGAGATCGCCGCCCTGCGGATAGCGGGGGCGCGCGGCGACATGGGAGGGGTTTGGTTCGAGGGGCCGCTGGAGATGGGACTCGCCGTGTGCCTGCACGCGCGTGTCGCCATGCGGGTGCTGCTGGAAGTGGGACGATTCGTTGCAAACGACGCGGATAGCTTGTACACGGGCGCGCGCGCCGTCGACTGGAAGAACTGGATGACGTCGCGTACGACATTGTCGGTATCGGCGGATGTCAGCGACGTTCCAGCCCTGCGGCATTCGGGTTTCGCCGCCCTGAAGGTGAAGGACGCCGTGGTCGATGCCTTGCGCGACGCGCTGGGCGCGCGTCCCGACGTGAACCCACGGAATCCCGACGTCGCGATTCGCCTGCACGTCCAGAAGTCCGAGGCGCGGTTGTTCCTGGATCTGGCGGGAGAGCCCTTGCACAGACGCGGGTACCGCGTGGCGATGACGGAGGCTCCGCTGAAGGAGAGCCTGGCGGCGGCTGTGTTGTCACTGGGACGGGTCGATCACGACCTGGCGTTCGTGGATCCAATGTGCGGTTCGGGAACTTTGGCGATCGAACACGCGCTCGCCGCGCGGCGGATCGCGCCGGGCCTCTCCCGTCGTTTTGGATTTCAGCGCTGGCCCATCGCCAAGAGCGACGTCGTGCGCCGGGCCTGGGATCGCCTGATTGCGGCCGCGCGCGCGGATGTCTTGCCCCGCGCGCCCGCGCCCATCGTGTGCTCCGAGAGATTTTCTGCCGCCGTCGAGACGGCGCGAAAAAATGCAGCCGCCGCCGGGGTGGAGCGCGATCTAACGTTCGAGGTTGCCGACGTTCGCGAGATCAGCCCCCGATGGCCCGCGGGTAACCTGGTCACCAACCCGCCCTACGGCGAGCGTCTGATGGGGGAGGGCACCTCCACTGGTGGCGCGCCCTCGTCGCCGGGGCCGCGTCCGGGACAGGACGAGCGTGCCTCGTCGTCGTATTCCGGAAGGACGCGCGCCGTCGCCTCCGGGTCGCGGCCCGCACGTGCACCCGATGGCGGGACCAGCTTGCCGCCTACGCGCGCGCCCGCGTTGCGGCCGGATGGAAGCCCGGCCTGGGATGCCGCAACCCGCGACGCCCACGTCCAGGAGCTGAAGTTGCTGGGCCTTTACCGGGGCATGAGCGAGGCTTTCGAGCGATTTCGCGGCTGGGGGATCGTTGTGTTGTCCGGCAATCCGCTGTGGACGGATGAAATGCGGCGCCGGCCCGCGATCTCGCATCGGCTGTTCAATGGTGCACTCGAAATTCGACTCCTGCGCTACGACATCCCGCCCGACGGTGGAGGTCGCCTTCCCTCGCCGTCCGACGAGGGGCGGCGATCCCGGTCGCCGGGCCGTGGTGCCCCCCGCCGATAGACGCCCCGAAGGCAGGTGTCTGGTCGCCGCCGACATCGCCCTGGGGCGTCGCGAAAAACTGAGACTCGACGCCTCTCCACAGCGAAAAACCGACACCGGGGCCCGGTTTGTTCAAGGAATTTTCTGGTGTGATTATTGCTCCCTATCCAAGCCCATGCGCAAGAACCCGCGAGGACGGAAGGTGATTCCCGGACCGACTCTCGGTCTGCCCCCTTTGCCGCGCTTTCTCCGGTTTGCGCGGACGCTAACCCTGGCTTCGGGCGTGGCCCCTGCTCTGGGCGGGTGGAGTTGCGGAGACACGGGCCAGAAGTCTTCGACCGACGCCTTCATGACCGACACCCGCGCCCCGGATGCCAAGATCGCGATTGACGTCGTGGTCAGTGGCGTCCAGCCCCTTCCCGCCGACGCGCGGACGTCAGACGGCAAGGCGGACGCCACCCTGGCGGAGGATGCCTCGAGCAACGATGGTTTTTTCCCCGGGATCCAAATCATGCCGGACGCCGGCAACCCCAACGCGACCGACGCCTCCCACCCGGCCGACGCGACAGGTTCGCCTTACGACGGTGCTCCCCTCGGTGTTGCTGCTTACGACGGGGGCCCCCTCGATACGGTGGGCATATCCTACGACGGGGGCCCGGCCGGTTCACGTCCGGCGCCGGGCGACGCGGCCACATCAGACTCGGCGATCGCCGACGCCCGTGGCGGCGACCGCAATGTCCGCGACGGTCGCATGCCCGTCCCATATGACGGGGGTCCCGTTGGTTCAGCTCCCGCGCCAGGGGACGCGGCGGCCTCCGATGCCGTCGCGACTGATGTTCGCGGCGCCTACGACGGTCGGATCCTGGGTGTCGTGGTAATGCCCCCCGACGCGGGTGTGGTGGCCGTTGATGCGCAGGGAGGCGACCGTATCGCCGTGGGTGGCCCCCAGCCGGCACCCGAGTTGCCGGACGGGTGGTGGGCGACCACGGAGGTTTGACCGCGAGAGTTTCAACGTGACGGCGATGGACGGATCAATCCCACCTTCCCGAAGCCCCCGATTTTCAGCGGCGCTTTCGGTGACACCTCTGGCGGATGAATATCGTCGTCAGGAGGCCGCCCTACGTCGATGCGCGCCGATCGCGGTCACGTTCGAAGCGGGGATCTACCGCCCTCGAACAATCGAGAAGGCGCGTGATCTGTGGCTTGTACGCATGAAGGCGGAATACGAATCGACAGCCGTGTTCACGGACATGGCGCAGTTGTTGATGGCCGCGGGCGCGTCGCTGGATGCGCACGCCGTGGTGCTGCGCATGGCGCACGATGAGCTACGCCACGCGGAGCTGTGCGCGCGGGCCGTCACGGCGCTTGGGGCACTGCCCACGATGGATCCACAGCCGCCGCAGCTGGCGGGCCGCGGCGAAAACTGCGGCCCCGAGGAACGCGCGCTGCGCAGCGTGTTGTATGGCTGCTGCCTCAGCGAAACGATCAACGCCGCCCGATTCGTCGACGGGCTTGAGACCACCACGGATCCCTTCATGCGCGAGATTCTGCGACAGCTTCTCTCGGACGAACGGATGCACGCGCAGTTCGGCTTCCTCTACTTCGAGGCGTGGTGTCCCTGGCTGGACGAGCACCCGGATGTCCGCGTGAGATTGGCCCGTTACCTCGAATATGCGTTCGCCGTCTTGGAACGCGACCTCAGCGGACGGGTCGCGGACCCATCCAGCATCGCCGAGCTCGACGACGAGGAACGAGCTATAGGCATGCCCGATCGCAAGCGCCTGCCGCTCACATTTTACGATACGGTGGCCGGCGCGATCTTGCCCGGCCTGGAGCGTCTTCAGATCGCCGCGACGGCTGCCTGGATCGCGCGTCGCCTGGTCGCTTGACTGGTCCGGATCGGATCTATACCTGGCAAGTTGGCGGTCGTATCGCGCGAGGTGATTTCAAGGACGCGGTCGGGGCAACGCGCCGCTCGCCCATGCCATTGCGATCGCCTCTTCCAACCAGGCGAGGCGCTCCGCCGGTGTTGCCCCGAGACCCCGCGTCAAAGAGCGCCGGCGTGCATCTTCCCAACCGTCGCCCCGCCAATCCGATCGCGTGGTCTCGGCAGCCGTCGCATCGGGGCATTCCGGGGTCGGGGGCGGGGTCGCTTTCGATTTCACGGCACCGACCTCATCGCCGCGATAGCTGTGAGCGCCTCGATATCCTGCAGGTCGGACGGCCGATTGGCCAAGCGCTTGAGTGCGATGAGGTCGGCGATCGAGGCGATGCGCGCGTCGACTCCCCCGAGAGTGACCACTTCGCTGCGCGCCCACAGTTCCGAAAACGAGATGGGATTTTCGACAAAGAGATCGACCTCGCGCATGGGATTTGCGGGATCCCAAAGCGAGAACACCCGCATCCCCTTCGCATCGATCCACTCTCGTCGCTGAGCTTCATCCGCGAAGGCCCGAGCCTCCACGGGAGCGCGCGGGCGCAACCCGATAGACGAAAGGGCCGCCATCGTCTTGCCGGCCTCCTTGGGAGCCAGATCGACCATGAGATCGATGTCCGCCGTCAAACGGGCGAATCCATGCAAGACCGTCGCGACCCCGCCCACCACGATATATCGCGCGTTTGCTTCATTCAGTGCCGACAGAATCGGCCCAAACAGGCTCACAGTCCGAGTGTAGTCCGGTTCGGGCCCTCGCGCACCGGGCGCGCAGCCGGCGCCGATCCGACCGCGCGCGCTGTTGCGGCGCGATGGGGTAACCTCCGCCACGCAAGATGCGCCTCGTAACTCGCCTGGGATTGTCGACGCTGTCGGCGGTGCTGATGGTGCTGTCCGTGCCCACGTTCGATTTGTGGCCACTCATGTGGGTGGCGCTGGTGCCGGCCCTCCATGTGTCCCTGACGGCGACGACGGCTCGGCGTGCGTTTCTGCACGGGTGGCTCACAGGCATCATCGGAAACACCGCCGCCTTCTTCTGGATGAGGGGCCTCCTGGAGCGCTTCGCGCATATGTCCAGCCTGGAGGCGCTCCCGATCATGATGTTGCTGACGACCTATCAGGGCCTGGAGTTCGGCCTGTGGTCGTGGGGCGTGCATCGCCTGGCGCGTCGTCGCCCCGACGTATCGCTGGCGCTGCTGGCGCCACTGGTCATGGTCGCGATCGAGTTGTTGGTGCCGCAGATTTTTCCGTTCTATCTCGCCATCTCCCAGGCATGGGTTCCGAGGGTTATCCAAATCGCGGATCTCACGGGTCCGATGGGCGTTTCGTTCGTTATGGTGATGGTAACCGGCGGCGTGTACGACGCGGGCCGCGCGGCATGGACCGCGATGCGCGCCGAACCCATTTCTTCGCCGACCACGGCGACCACGCACGCGCACGCGCCCGCTCGCGGGGCTGCGATTCCGGCGACCAGGGTCGTGCGTGCGCCTGCTCGTAGCGCTCCGATCCCTCCGATCCCTGTCGCGCGCTTGGTCGCTCGTCGCCTGGCGATCCCCGCGGCCGCGGTCGCGTTTACTCTGCTCTACGGCGCGATCCGGATCCGGCAGATCGATCGACGCCGCGCCGCGGCCCCGAAGGCGACTATCGGCATCGTCCAGGCCAACATCGGCATCCGCGAAAAGTGGGATCCCGCCGAGAGCGCCCGCCTCTTGACGTTGCACCAGCAACAGTCGGCCGATCTGGATCGCCGTGGCGCGAACCTAGTCGTTTGGCCCGAGTCATCGTATCCCTACGCGCTGCCCCGCGATCTCGCCCAGGATTTCCCGCTCGGTGATGCGCGGCGTATCCGCGGCGACTTTCGGGCACCGCTGCTCTTTGGCGCGGTCACTTTGGAGTCCGAGCCACGTTCGAGGAAGCAACGGTTTCCGTATAACTCGGCGCTCATGTTGGACGATGCGGGTCGCATCACCGGCAGGTTCGACAAAGTGTTCCTGCTGATCTTCGGGGAATACATTCCGTACTACGAACGCATTCCGTGGTTCACGGACGTGTTTCCCGATGCCTCCAATTTCAATCGGGGCACGAACCCAGCCGTATTTCCTCTGCGCGTGGGGGACCGCGAGTACCATCTGGCTCCCTTGATTTGTTACGAGGACATTCTGTCTCGTTTTACCCGGGAGGCGGCGAAGCTCGATCCGAACCTGTTCGTCAACATCACCAACGACGCGTGGTTCGGGAAGACCGCGGAACCGTACCAACATTTGGCCCTAGCCGTGTTTCGCTCGGTCGAGCATCGCCTGGACATGGTGCGAGCGGTCAACACCGGCGTGTCGGCGCACATCGACGCCGTCGGGCGCGTTGTCTTGTCGGGGCCGGCGGTGGATCCCGACACCGATCCGCCGCCCCAGCCCGCGTCGCTGTTGGTGAAGGCTGCGTTGCTGGAACGGGGTGGCCTGTACCGCACAATAGGCGACCTATTTGCGTACGCTTGCCTCGCCGCCCTGACCTGGCTCGCCGCCCGCCCTCGCCGTTCGTGAGGGCGAGAGCAGCGCCCGCGGTGCCTGCGCCGGCGTTGTCTACGGGCGCAGGAAAAATGGATACGAGAATCGTTGCCGCTCCCGCGCGGACGGGGAAAAGCGGGCGCGCTCGGCCGCTTCGATCAAGCACAGCCCAGTGGGCGTGCCCGAAAACGCGCCATTCACGCGAACGTCGCTCACGCTGCCGTTTCCGGCAACCACGAAATCGAGATCCGCGCGGCCGGGCACCTTGAACTTCTGGAAGCAGGCGAAGGCTTCCGGGCGAATGGCGCCCATCGCCCGCGAGACGTCCTCCTTGGACAGTGGCGCGCCGTCGTCGGCAGTACGGACTCCCGACGGACGACCGGCACCGTCACTGTCACCGTCGTCTTCCCCGCATCCGTCGTCGATGCCGGGCATGTCCGCCAGCCCCGTCGAGGGGGGCCTTGAGATCAGAACCTCACCCGTGCAGCGGTTGAAGACGCGCAACCCAAGCAGTGTCATCGCGTAGCCCCGGCTCGTACCAAAAGTCCATTCGGTTTGCCCGGGTTGAAACACGAACTGCGTCCGCAGTTCCGGTCGGCTATGGGCCAGCCACGACTTGGCTTCGCCGAGGCTGTCGAATCCCACCGAATTGCGACTGATTTCGACGGCTGCTCGCAAGGATTCGGCTTCCTTGTCTGGGACCTTCAGCGTGAGTAGACGGCTTTCCTTCAAACGCCCGATCGTGATGGGACGCGTGCATGCTAGGCAGCCGGCCACGGACAGATGATATCCTTTGATGGCGGCGTCGAATTCGGACACCGCGATGACCTGCGGATCGTCGACAATCGTCCAGAACGAACGGTGTGGGATCATCTGACGCAGGTACGCATGCGTCGTGCGACAACGAACGCGGTCGAGTTCGCCCTTCTCGCCGCCGCAGTTGTCCGCGAACGGCGCCAGCAGCGTCGCCATGTCAGCCGCCGCAACCGCGCTCCCCAACAACGATTCGAAGGTGGCGGGCTCCGCGGCGGGACCAGTCTTCGCCGTGGGCGTCGTCGCTGCCGTCATCGCCGCGGCGGCGGCTGGGGGCGCGTTTTTTCCGGCTCGCGCGCGCGATTCGCCGCCGCGGTACGCCTCGCCCAGCAGAATGAAGCCCACGAGCCATGTGCCCCGCATTCGCGGCACTATAGGAGATCTGGCCGCTGGCGGTCGAGTCGGACGACCCTTTCCGATGCGGATGCCTCGGGGTAGGAATTGCGGGTGGTGATCGTTCCGCTCTGGCTCGCCTTCGCGCCCCTGATTCTGACGAGGCCCATTGTGACGGTTAAGGGAGAAACCGGTTGTCCCACCCGTCAGGAGGTGGCGGCGCGCGTGACCTCCGTGCTGCCGGCCATCCGGGGGACGCGCGAGGCCGACGTGGCCGAGTTGGAGGACGATGGGGCGCGGCTGCGTGTGACTTTGCGGCGCGCCGACGGCAATCTGATCGGGCGGCGATTGCTGCAACGATCATTTTCCTGCGCGGATCTGGCGGCCGCCGTGAGCGTGGTGATTGCGACCTGGGAGAGCGACGTACATCCCGAGTTCAGGCTGGATGTACCCGCAGGCCCACCCCCTCGTCCGACAGCGCCGCGGCAGCCGATATCGTCTGAAGCGCCGTCGCGGTCGTCCGGTTGGCCGCGACCATCGCCGCCGCCCCAGCCGCCGCGGCCGACGTCACCGTCACCATTGCCTTCATCGTTGCCGGCACTCCTGGCCCCGGGTTTAAAGCAGGCTCCCGCAACACGCCCCGACCCGGCCCCACCGCGGGCTTCGACTACGCCGCCGGCCTTGGCTCTGCCGCCGGCCTTGGCTCCGCCGCCGGCCTTGGTTCTACCGCCGGCCTTGGCTCTACCGCCGGCCTTGGCTCCGCCGTCAGGTTCGCTTGCACCACCGGTCTTGGTCGAGCCGCGAGCTCCGAGACCGTCCTCGTCGACGTCCTTCGTAGTTTCCGCACCGGCTGTCGTAGCCACACCCGCGCGTCGCACGGCTCTTACGACACCGCTGTCGGCGCAGCAGGCTGCCCCGCGGCTTGCCGTGGAAGGCACACCGGCGCGCGCCGCCGTGGTCCCTACCAGCTCGCGCATTCCGTCGCGGGCGGCAATCGACGTCGGGGCCGCCGTCTTCGGCATGCTTGCGCCCGTCGGAGACGCGGCCAACGCGGGCGCGGCGGCCGGTGGACTGCTGTCGGTTGGCTGGACGCCGGTCCAGGACGGCGACAACGGATGGGGCGCGCGCTCGGGCTTTTGGGTTACGACCGAGAGGGCGATCCCGTTGTCGTCGGGCACCGCCAAGTGGCGGCGTTTCGCGCTCGCCCTGGGTCCGCACCGCCGCTTCACGGTGGGCTCCCGAGGCTTGGTTTTGGACCTTCACGCGGAGGTCCTGGGGGCCCTGCTCGCGATTCGCGGGACCGGCTTCGCCTCGAACTTCAGCGACGGTAACCTTGACCCTGGTCTTGGGGCGGGCGCACAAGTGACGATCGGGCGCGGGCACGTGCGGCCATGGATGGATCTGGCGATCACCGGTTGGCTACTCCCACACGTCGTCTACGAACGCCCCCTCGACTACTCCGCGACCTTGCCGCGCTTCGAAGGTCGTTTGGCGCTGGGCGTAAGTTTCTGGACGGGGCGCTACTAGCTTTAGCAATAGCTAGCGTCGCGCAACCCCCTAACCCCGACTTTTCGGGCCTTCCGGAGCCAGTCCTGGCGAGTCAGGCCCCGGGTGTCGAGAGCCGTGGTCCGAATCCGTGTAAGATCGAAACGGCCTCGGCCCACAGACCTCTGGACGGCGCACGGATGGCGACACCTTTTCCACGCACAGGGATTCTCGACGCGGACTCCGCGCCGCTCGACCACGCGCCGGTGCCAGATCTGGGGACTCTTTACGGCCAGCACGCCGACGCGGTGGCACGATGGGCGGCGCGGCTGCTGGGGCCCGCGCACGATATCGAGGACGTCGTGCACGAGGTATTCCTGG
>JADGRC010000198.1 GCA_017881245.1 Pseudomonadota bacterium | reverse complement strand
GTCATCCACGCGTGCTCGCCCGTGTTCATGTTGATCGCCGTCATCCGCGAATAGGGCGGCTTGGTGAGCGGCAGCCCGCGGGGCATTTGCGGAGAGTTTTGCCCCTTTCCCCCAGCCAGCATGTCGGCTTCCGTGCCGCCATGGGTGAAGCGGAGGGTGCCTCCCTGGTCCTTGGGATCGTAGTAGTTGATGACGGTGAAGGAGTTCAATGACGGTATGTACACCCAACCGGTGTCAGGATCGACGCCCACGCCGAACCAGTTGGCCGCCCAGCCGCCTGGCCTCCGGATGACACCCTTGGTCTGGCCCTCAACGACCATTAACGGAGGCGTGTACAGCGGGCCGAGCGTGAAGCCCTTGACGGCCTCGATCGCCATCTGCCGGATCTCAGGCGTGAAGTCCACCAGGTCGTCGATCGTCACGCCCTGGTAGTCGAAGGCTTTTGGCTTGGTCGGGAACGGCTGGGTTGGCGACACCACCTCACCCGGAATGTTGGTGTAGGTGGGCACCGGGCGTTCTTCGATGGGCCACACCGGTTTCCCCGTCACCCGATCGAACACATACAGAAAGCCCTGCTTACTCGCCTGCGCGACGGCCTTGATGCGTTTGCCGTCCACGGTGATGTCCATCAGGTTCGGGGCCGGCGGGAGATCGTAGTCCCAGAGCCCGTGGTGTACGACCTGGTAGTGCCAGATCTTCTTGCCCGTTTCCACGTCGACGCAGACCAGGCTTTCGGCAAACAGATTATTCCCGAGACGGTTCGCGCCGTAGTAGTCGTTTGTGGGGGTCGACACCGGCAGGTAGACATATCCCAGCTCTTCGTCGGCACTCATGAACGACCAGACGTTGGTGTTGCCCGAGTATTTCCACGATTCGTTTTCCCAGGTCTCCACGCCTTCCTCGCGCCCCTGCGGCACGGTGTGGAAGTCCCACTTGTGTTTGCCCGTGCGCACGTCCCACGCGCGCACCCACCCGGGGACCGATTCCTTCATGATGCGTCGGTCGGACACCGCGGACCCATTGATGACGGTATCGCGTACGACGAGGGGCGGCGACTGAATGGACATCGTCATGGCATTGAGATAGTCGCGGTCCTTGCGGTTCGTGTGAGGCAGTCCCTCGTAGAGGTCGACCCGGCCCTTGACGCCGAAGTCGGTGCAGGGGTAGCCGGTTTTGGCCTCCACGCAAATCAGGTAGGCATTCCCCGTGCCCCAGAACACCCGCTCGTCCTTGCCGTCGGTCCAGTAGGCCAGCCCTCGCTCGCGCCAGTTGAGGCTCATCGACGTCGTGCCTTCTTCATAACTCTTCGGGTTGTAGACCCAGAGGGTCTGGCCGGTGCGCGCGTCGATCGCGGCCCCCTGAGCGAGCGCCGTCAGCACGTAGATCACGCCTTTGACCATCAGTGGGGTGGCCTGGAAGTTCGACGCGAGCGGGCCACTCTGCTTCCTATACAGATTGGGTGTTTCGGCCTCGAGTTGCTTGACGACCGCCGCCAGCGGCGCCGACCAGGTGCCGCCGTCAGGCGTGGTCTTGGTGGGAAAGGCATCGACCGTCTTCCAGCGCCAGGCAATCTTGAGCTTGCTGAAGTTCTCGCGGTTGATCTGGTCAAGGGGCGAGTATTTCGTGCTGCCCAAATCGCCACCATAGGTCGGCCACTCGCCGTTTTGCGCGCCCCGTTGCGCGCTGACGGGTGCCAACCACGGAGTAACCGCCAAAAGACATATCGCCGCGACACCGAACAAGACTCCGCGTCTCGACATTGTGACCTCCCTCTGACTCCGTCAATGGGACCGCTCAACCCGCGTCCCGCGCGAAGTATATCCCCGTCCGCTGGTTCCAACCCCCCCCTCCCTGGGCGACGTCGCCCATTCGCAGCCGTGCAATTCATCGTGGCTGTGGGCTACGAGGAGGGAACGGTTCTATTTCGCGTTGACAATGTCCGAGTGCTCGGCGTAACGTGCCGACAGAACTCGGTGTCCATGTGGGCAAGGGCTACATGGAAGGCGGGAACCGTCGAGAGTTTACGGTTCTCTGGCAGACGGCCTGCCGACCGGCGGGCCGGGCAATCCGATCATCTATTCGCCAGGGGGAAGACAGTACATGGCGTTATCGACGGGGAACGGCGGCGCGAACTGGTCCAGGATCTCACGTCCGGATATCTGTCGGCCCGATGGCGGCAACATGTTGCCCGTGTTTGCGGTCCCTGGCGACGTCGCCTCGACGAGCGGGTCCTCACCGCGATGACGCGTCAGTTCACGGCGGCCATCGTCGGCGTCGGAGTCGCGTGGTTGGCTATCACGACACTCGCGATCGACGCGAACGCCGCGCGGACCGTGTGGGAAGGCGTGTACACCGAGGCACAGGCGACGCGCGGACGGGCGGTGTACATGCAGGACTGCGCCCCGTGTCACACCGAGGATCTTCGCGGCTTCAGCACGGCGCCGGGTCTGGTCGGCGCGGGTTTTTCGCGGATGTGGCACAACACGAGCGTCGGCGAGATGCTCGTTCGGATCCGAACGCTGATGCCGTGCGACCGTCCCAATGGCTTGTCCAACAAGACCTATCTGGACATTATCGCGTTCATCCTGAAGTCGAACGCGTACCCTCCTGGTGATAAGGAACTGGACGGCGAACTCGAAGCGCTCCAGCAGCTCCTGATCACGGCGGCGCGGCCCAACCGGGCGCCGCGCTGATGGCGCACGTTCCGCTGCGACCGTCGCCTGCAATCTGACATCGCAATTCTCTGACATCGTCATTCTTCCGCGCGGGAGTCGCGACGACGCACGAGCACCGTCGGCCGAAACGGTGGCTGGTGGTGCAGCGCTGGAAGGCGGGGTCTCAGGCGGGAGGGACTACCGTCTCGATCGCGGTATCGCCGGTGACGAACGTGGCGATGGTGTGGAAATGAAGAATCCGATCGTGGCCAACATCGGAACTGTCGACCACGATCGGACTGCAGCTTGCCTTTGACCTTGCGAAGACTGACCGGCCGTTCTGCAGAAGCAAAACGGCCGGTTCGTTGTCCTCTTAGAAGATCCCGACTGCCGTGAACGGCGTGGCCGTTCCGTCCGGAATCTGCATCGCCGACCATGAGAGCATGAACTCCCATCGCTTCAGCCTGGCCGCGATCGCGGCAGCATCCTCCATGTAGACGTTGTCAATCGTCGGCGAGCCCATGATGGAGATGCCGATGCTGTGAATCGGGCGATTCCACGGCGTGCCGGAGGGCTGGACGTCGATCACGCCTTCGCCGCCGAGCCCCGAGACGTCGCGCTTGTGGAGCCATGGCAACGTCGACGCGTGCAGACCCGCGATTTCGCGAGCCGCGTCCCACGGACCTGATTCGTTGCGCTTCGCCCAGCGGCCCGTCCGCAGGAAGATGATGTCTCCGGGCGCGATCGTGACCTTCGCGTACTTCTCCCACGCGTCGAGGTCCTCCGGGTAGACGGGCGTGTGCGGTGCGAGATACTTCACACCTTTCAAGAGCGGCATGTCGATGAGGACGCCGCGCGTGACATAGGCCTTGCCCATCTTGTCAACCGACATCTCGAGGCAACCCTCTTTGGTCAGCTTCTGCGGCACCCCGTTGAAGCGGAGGGGCGTCTTTCCCGGCCCCGTGC
>JADGRC010000018.1 GCA_017881245.1 Pseudomonadota bacterium | reverse complement strand
GATAGCGCTCGGGCTTGAGGTCGGTGGCCCAGCGGAGATCGAGCCCCGCGTCGGCGAGCGCGGCCGCGAGTCTCACGATCGTCTTGGGCGCGACCGAATCCTGCGACAGATAGAAGTGGCGCGTCCCGTGGCGCGCCGACAGGGCCGCGAGGTGCGCGACCACCGTCTCGACCGAGCGCTCGCGGTAGCTGGCGGTACCGACCTCGGCCAGACCGTAATGACAGAAGGTGCACTTCCCCCAGTAGCAACCGCGCGTCGGATCGTACGGCAGCGTCAGGTGCGGCGAAAAGTACTTGTCCAGCGCCAGACCGTCGAAATCGGGAGACGGCAGACGCCGCATGTCCTCGCTGGCCTCGCCGGGCGTGAACTTCGCCCCCAGCAGGCGATCGCGATGGACCACGTTCGGGATCGCGGCCAGCGCGCGCGGATCGCCCCCGCGCTCGTCCAGCGCGCCGAGCAGCGCCAGCAGCGTGTGCTCGCCCTCGTACACCACCGCCGTGTCGAAAGGTCCGAGGGCCGCCTGCAAGGCGGGGCCACGCAACCGGATGAGAAGCTGCGTGATCGCCGGGCCGCCGATCGTCAAGTGCACGCCGGGCAGCTCCCGCCGCAGCTTGTGACCGAAGGCGAACGCCGGTTGAAGCTGTCCGGGGAAGCACAGCGAGATCCCGACCGCGCCGACCCCGGCAGCCCGCAACCGGGGCGCCAGGTGGTCCACGACGTAGCCGTCGAACGGATCCCGCTCGGGTTCGGCGTCACGCGCGATCTCCTCTGGCGTGGTGAGCGCGAACGGCGTGCGATAAGCGGTGAAGTCCAGGTTCAAGGGCGTATACGCCGCCGAGACCACGCGAAGGGCGGCGTCAATCGTATCGACGGCGCCCGCGTAGGGCTCGGGATCGAAGAAGCGGACCGGATCCCGCAGGATGGCCACGGCCTCGTCTATCCCGTCCGGGACCGCGTGCGCGTCGCCGCGCGCCTGCCACAGGGCGTGGTACTCGAGTTGCTGGACGTGATCCAGCGTCGCGCGGCGCTCAAGCCGAGAAAGGCGGTTCTCGACCTGGTCGCGCAGGACCGCCATGGGACCGCGGCGTAGAAGGGCGTCGTACGCCTCCACGTTGGCATCGATCGGGAGCACGTCGACCCCGTGCGCGCGCAGAAAACCGGTCAGCATCGGAACCGCCAGGTAGGGCGCCGTCGGGTCGCAAGTCGGGGGATAAACCAGGGCAATTTTCATGTTTGCTCGGCGTGGTGCAGGGAGTGTCGCATATTCCCCGAACAGACGCCCAGACAGCAGGCCGCTGTCGGCATGCACAGCCCCGGTCGCGCGACCCGACGCTCGGCCGGCTGTCAGCCCGTTTCGCCGTCCCGATCCTGCTCCTCGTACTTCTTTCGCTTTCGCCACAGTGTCGAGTCGTCGATCCCGAGGATGCTCGCCGCCTCTTCCATGTTCTTCGATTGCGCCAGGACCGCTGATATATGAGCGCGTTCGAGCTCATCGAGCGTGAACTTCCCGCCCACCGACGGCCCCCGTTCGCGCGTACCTGCGATTCGCTCGGGAAACGCGAGCGGCTCGATGACCGGCGACGGCCAAAGGATCGCCGCACGCTCGATGGCGTTTCGCAGCTCGCGGACGTTCCCGGGCCATCCGTAGTTGACGAGGACCCTCTCGGCGGCTGGCGAAAGCGTCTGGACCGGACGGTTCAAAGAACGAGCGGAGAACCCGAGGAACCGCCTGGCCATCGGAAGGATGTCCTCGGGACGTTCGCGCAACGCCGGGACAAAAATTTCGATGACGTTCAGCCGGAAGAAAAGATCCTCGCGAAAACGCCCGCTGCCAACGTCGGTTTCGAGGTCACGGTTGGTGGCCGCGACAACACGAACATCCGACTTGCGCGTGCGGGTCTCGCCCACGCGCTCGAACTGCTTCTCCTGGAGAAAGCGCAGAAGCTTGGCTTGGAGCGTGGCGGGAAGGTCCCCGATTTCGTCGAGAAAGAGGGTACCGCCCTCGGCAACCTCCACTCGCCCCGGCTGATCCCGGATCGCGCCAGTGAAGGCACCTCTGGCGTGTCCGAAGAGATCGCTGGCCAGAAGGTCCTCGGTGAGCGTCGGGCAGTTGACGGTCACGAATGGGTGATCGCGGCGCCGGCTCTCGAGGTGCATGGCGCGCGCGAGCACCCCCTTGCCAGTTCCAGTCTCACCGCGGAATAGGACAGAAACGTCGGTTTGAGCCGCGCGGCTCAATATCTCGAACGCGGCGCGCATCACGGGCGCGGCGGACACTAGATCCGTTTCGGGCGCTTCGGCCTGTAGCCGCTCCTGGAGATCCGCCAGGCGGACCGAAAGTGATCGCTGGGCCTGGACCTTCTGCAAGAGGTGGCGGATCTGCGCCGGCGTAAACGGCTTGGGCAGGTAGTCCCAGGCGCCCCGGCGCACCGCCTCGACGGCGGTTTCGACCGTGGCGTAGGCAGTCATGACGATGATCGCCACATTGGGATTCTCGGCGAGGAGTTGGGCAATGAGATCGAGTCCGCTCTGGGTTCCGAGGCGAAGGTCAAGGAAAACGACGTCGAACACTGTCCGCCCGATCGCTTCCAATGCCGCGGGCGCCGAGTTCGCCTCTGTCACGTCGGCGTCCATCGATTCGAGACAGATCTTCAGCGTGTGACGGATGTTCTTTTCATCGTCGACGACGAGCACGGATAGGCGACGCATGCGGATAGTCTACGCGCGCGAAATGCTGTCGATCGCGAAAGACGACCAGTACTGCACGTTGCAGGACATATGCGAGCTCGTTCATGCAACGTGCACGACAACGAGACGGACAGCCATTCACTTGCGGCACCACGGCCGCCGTTTTCTTCGCCGCCGGCACGCTGAGCGGGCTTCTCGCAGCTGAGCTCGGCGCGGATCGCGGCCCGCGTTGGGCACATTCGAACGACGGTCTACGCGAGTCTGCCCTCGAACGAGACGTCTTCCGATTCAGGTTCTCGTGATAGTAATATTGTGGGAGTTCGGCTCTCCCCGACCGCACTGATTCTCGATACTTACGAAGGTCGCGGTGACACGCTGCGATGTTCGTGAACCATCGTGAACTTTTCCAGCACGCGGTCTTGCCGCGCTCCCTCGATCGCCTCCGCCTTTGCGCAATGCCGTGCCGTGGTGCTGAACGACTCGTGTCCGAGCGCCGCCGCTACCACGTGACTGGTCGCTGCGGCACTCGCCTGCCAACGACCTCTGGGCCGAATCGCTTCCTCAACCTCGCCCTACCCTTCCAATTTCTTGCAGAACGGCGCTATTGTCGGCCACCAGGAGGATCCTCAATGCC
The DNA here is from genome assembly GCA_017881245.1 of Pseudomonadota bacterium. Lineage (GTDB taxonomy): Bacteria > Myxococcota_A > Polyangia > Fen-1088 > Fen-1088 > FEN-1088. The sequence goes on along the minus strand of JADGRC010000018.1, from coordinate 3,513 downwards.
CCAGCGTCAATCTATCGGAGTTGTGTTTTGGACTTTGGGTCTGGTGCTGGCCTCAGGCTGCGGATCGTCGAATGGAAGCAAGTCCGGCTCGGGCGGCGCATCGGCACCGGGGGGCGCATCGGGCTCCGGCGGCGCGACAGGCACCGGTGGCACTACAAGTACGGGGGGAGCCCCGGTTTTCACAGCGGTCACCCCGTGCAACGCCGCGACCGATTACGCCACCGTCGCCGACAACACGATCAACTTCGGCATGATGGGCGCTGATTTTGTTTACATGCCGAAGTGCCTCAAGGTGACGGCCGGCGCGACCGTGACATTCAAGGGCTTTGGAATCGAGACCTTCAGTAACCACCCGCTGGCGCCATCGGACAAGATCGGCACAGTCGCGGGAAATCCGATCACGGAGACCGCGGAACCTTCGAACACGAAGACGTTCACCTTCCCGACGGCGGGCGCCTACGCCTTCTTCTGCGAGTTTCACGGGTCCGACCTGGGCGACGCCATGGCGGGCGTGATCTGGGTGCAGTGAGCTCAAGTCGACACGTACGGACACCACGCCGATCACCGTGAGCCGCATGACCCACGTGCTCGAGCAGATACAGATCAGAGCGGGCGCCATCGGAGACCAACGCCTGCTGGCCGATCTCTGTGCCCTTGTGCAGGAACTACATGTGCACGCGTGGCCCAACGTGTTCAAGCCCACGCTCATTGGTGCCCTTGAGGAATGGTTCAAGGACACTCTAAGGACCAAGGGGGTGAAGACTTGGATCTGTCAGGTCGCGGGGCTGCCGGCTGGTTATGTCCTTGTTCGTGACCAGCAGCGCTCCGAGGACGCGTTCTGCCACCGACGCCGGTGGTACGAGATCGAGCAGATATCGGTCCGCCCTGAGTACCAGCGGCAAGGCGTCGCGAAGGCGCTGCTCGGGCAAGTCATCGCCTCCGCCACGGGCAACAACGTGAACGACATCGAGCTCAACACCTGGAGCTTCAACCAAGCCGCCCAGCGGGCGTTTCGGAAGCTCGGCCTCGCGAAACGGAGCGTCCGTCTGGGGCTGACAATAAGCGCGGTGTAGGATGAACGGCACGGTATCAAGCAGCCAGGTCACAGGCCGCCGGGTGGCTCGGTGGTACCTCCGTCCTCACGAGCAAGCGTGCGGCGGTCCCACCCCTCTTGGTGGACTCCTCCTCGTACCCTACTCGCTCCACCCCCCGGAAAAACTCGCCAACACCGCCTATTCGCCCTCGAGAAACAGCGTCAGCCGATCCTCGACATCGTTCTCGACAGCCACGCTACGGGAGGGGACAAACTTCCATCGCTTGGATCAACCCGTCTTCAATGGTGAAACGATGGCCGACGTGTTCATCGCCAAGAACGGCCCCGGCCAAGTTGCGCACGACCTGATGCACATCGACCAGAATGCGCCCCACACCCTCGGGGCGAAAGGAAACCGGCTCGACGTGCGGGTCGATCTCGGACCACTGCTCCGTCCAGTAGGCGCGGACCTCCTCAGGCCCTCGGACGAAGCCGCCCTTGAAGGCTTTCGGCCAGGCCACGCTCGGGCTCATAGTCGCGACGGCGGCATCAATGTCTCGCGCGTTGAAGGCTGCGTACGCCGCACGTAGCAGGTCAGTTTCTGGCGAATGTTGATTTGTCATGAATGGTTCCCCGAAGGCCTCCGCGACTGAACCGACATTGTCCTCGAAATGTCTTTGTTATCCTAGTCGTCTCCTGGATCCGTGATTCGGCCTCGCAAGGTGGATCGCAGACCTCGGTTTCACCAGCACGAGGACGGCGTCCGCGGGATCCGCCTTGCCGTTCCCCTCCAGTCTGGCTACCATAGCCAGATGAAGGTAGCCAATCTGTCACGCGCCAAGGATGACCTGTCACGGTACGTCGCCTATGTCCGGAAGGGAGGGCGCGTTCGCATCATGGTGAACGGCGTGCCCGCCGCGGACATGGTTCCCGTCACGGGACTGCCCACCGATACCGCGTCCGATGAAGACCTGACCGATCTGGAACGGCACGGCGTCTTGAGGCGCGGAACCGGAGGTATCCCGCCCGAGATCCTCAGGCCAGGACCAAAGCTGCGTGGCGAGCCGTCGTCGGTGACGGTCGCGGCGGAGCGCGCCGACGGATGGTGAGGTTCTGGGATACTTCCGCATTGGTTCCGCTGGCCGTCGAGGAAGCGACCAGCGTCGCCTGTCGGCGCCTGCTTCGTGAACGGGCGGATGTGGTGGTGTGGGCACTGACCCGAACCGAGATGGCGTCCGCCATTTGGCGACGGGCGCGCGATGGTGATCTGGACATGGCCGCCGTCCCGCGCGTGTTGTCCCGGATCGCCGCTCTGGCGGTCCGGTGGGCAGAGATCACCGATGTCGATCTCGTGCGTGATCGCGCCGAGCGGCTGTTGGCTCAGCACGCGCTTCGCGCGGCGGATGCGCTTCAGCTCGCCGCGGCGCTGGTTCTGACGCGCGAACGGCCCCGCAACCGCGATTTCGTCACCGCCGATGGTGCCTTGGCCCGCGCCGCCGCATCCGAGGGATTCCGGATCGTGATTCCCCGCGCGTAGGACCGAGCATAAGCGAATCGAAAGGATTCTTTCGGCCACGGCTGGCGTTCTTGCTTCGATCGGCCACGGACGTCGTTCGATCGGTTGTGCCACGCGACGACAGACGGAGAGCGGGCCAATGCGTGATCCTCGGTTTCCTCGGCAGTCCGGGATCAATTGACGGTGCCGACGCGCCCGCGCCCGGAGCTGGCTGGCCCTGAGCCTCAGCAGACCCCGCTCTCGCCCTCGTGGACGATACGTGTTCGAGGCGGGACCGCCGCTCCGCCTTCGCGCGCCAGACCGGGCGACAGATCGGTCCGACTCCACACCTGCTTCAGCTGCTCCAGGAACGCCTGCGCCTCGCCCGGTTGGTCGAAGTCGAGGTCGATGATTACGTACCTCGGGTCGACATGCAGGCCGAGCGGGATGAGTTGGCTCTGCGAATCGTCCCGCAGCTTCGACGGCTTTGCGTCGTTCCTCGCTGCGCATTGCGGACGCCCGTCGCCAAACGGCCGATCGTTCGGCAGACGGGCGCACCCCGTGATCATCCGGCCTTGCGCCCGAGCTCCACCTCCACCGTGATGGAGACCTCGTCGCCCACCAGCACCCCGCCGCCGTCGAGGGCCGCGTTCCAAACCACATTGAAGTCCTTGCGGTTGATACGAGCGCGTGCGCTGGCACCGCGCTTGACGTTGCCCCAGGGATCGTTGACCTCCGGCGACAACGGCTCGACATCCAGGGTGACCTCACGGGTGATCCCGCGAATCGTCAGATCGCCGGTGACGAACAGATCGCCCCCCTTGCCCGGCTGAACGCGTTTCGACTTGAAAGTGATGACCGGGAACTGCGCGACGTCGAAGAAGTCGGGGCTGCGCAGGTGTTCGTCCCGTTTGGGATCGTGCGTGTTCACCGTCGACACGTCGATGGTGACGTCGACCGTCGACCGGGTGAGATCGACGTCGTC
>JADGRC010000197.1 GCA_017881245.1 Pseudomonadota bacterium | reverse complement strand
CACCATATCGGACATCATTTCGACATGCCACCGACGTGCCGCAGGCGTATGGTCGCTGTGGCCGCAGATGACCGACACGAGAAAAACCCAGCCCGCCCGGACCTCCGAGGGAGCCGGTCCCACCAGCGAACGGTCGTTGCCCGCCTACGACAACCAACTATCGCGGTTTCACGGCGCCTTTGAGCGCGAGCTGCAAGCCATCGTGAATGAGTTACCGCTCGGTTCCGAAATGCGCGTGCTCGATCTCGCCTGTGGCGACGGATTCTACACGTGGCGCATCGCGGAGCGGTTGGGCCCGGGAGGATCCATCACCGGTGCCGACATCAACCTGGCCTACCTCTCCGAAGCCACCAAGGAGGCGGCCCGCCGAAGCGGGCACGCGAGAATCGATTTCGTGGCCGCATCTTTGGACAGGTTGCCGTTTTCGGACGAAACGTTCGACTTGGTGTGGTGCGCCCAGAGTCTCTACACGCTTCCTGATCCGGTTGTTGCCATCAGCCACATGGCTCGGGTCCTGCGGCCGGGCGGCCTCGTCGCCGTGCTCGAAAACGATACCCTGCACCAGGTGCTATTGCCGTGGCCCGCTTCTCTTGAGGTGCCCCTGCGGGCGGCGGAGCTGCGGGCGTTTCTGGAAGGGGACCGAAATTCGAGCAAGTACTACGTCGGCCGACGGCTCCCCGCCATCCTCGCGGCAGCCGGGCTGGAACCGTTGCGGATGACGACGCACTCATTCGACCGTCAGGCCCCCTTGGGTAAAACCGAGCAGGAACTCCTGCAGAGTTACCTGGAAGAGGTCACGAAACGCGTTGCGCCCCATCTCGAGGCCACTTTACTTCAAGAGCTTCGTCAGCTCGTCGCTCCGGGATCGCCGCAGCACCTACTTCGGCAGCCCTATCTCACGATGACCTGGTTGAACGTGCTGGCTTTCGGGCGAAAACACTAGACACTGTCGAGTAGAAGAACGGGTTGAAGAACGGGTTGATGATGGGATGAAAAAGATCGGGAGCGCCCAACCCTGGGCCGACCGGCTGGCGCGCTTCGGCTACATGGCGAAGGGTGCCGTCTACCTGCTCGTCGGCGGGCTCGCGCTGGGCCGCAGCCGGACTGGGAGGCAAAGCGACGGATCTCTCGGGCGCGCTTGCCATGGTGGCCCGCACCTCGATCGGCCGCGTGGCGCTCGGCGTGATTGCGCCGGGCTTGGTCGCGCACGCCACGTTTTGCGCAGCGCTGATGCTGATGGGGGAACCGCACGCCGACCGGGGCCCGGTCCTGCGTGCGATTCGGAAAATTGGCAACGCGATCAGCGCGCTCATCTACTTCGGCCTCGCGGCGACCGCCACGGCGCTGTCGCTCGGGTGGGGCGCGTTGGTTCATACCGACAAGGACGCCGAGACACGACACTGGTCCGCGCGCGTGCTCGCCGCCCCGTTCGGCCGGCCGCTGCTGTTCGCCGTCGCCGCCGTGATCCTAATCGCTGCCGCGGTCGCGTTGGTACGCGTCTTCTGGCCCGGCGATGCCCGCCGTCGGTTGCGCGTCGAGGAAATGAGCGAGCGCCAGCGCAAAACGGTGGCCGCCGTTGGGCGGATCGCATTCCTGTCACGCGCGACGGTATTGGCGATCATCGGTTACTTCTTGGGATGGGCGGCCATCGATCGCGCACCGCGGGAGGCGCGCGGCCCCGGCGGAGCGCTACACGCCGTCTGGGAGCACCCACACGGAGATGTGCTGTTGGCAATGATGGCGGGCGGGCTGATTGCCTTCGGCGCCTACGCACTATTCGAGGCGCGGTGGTGCCGCTTGTTCAACCGCTAACGACGACAGGCCCGTGAACAAGGCACATCAAGGCCAAGGTGCGCCTGGCTACAACTTCACCCGGGCCACGTGTCGTTCGTCGTCGTCCGAGTTCGCCTTCGTACCGGTCACGTACGCCTTCGCCATTCCGAACAGATATTTCACGCCTTCGACCCCGGATGCGTCCCAATATGCGGCCTCGCTGGGCTCGACAACCAGGATGCGCAGCGTGGGATCGTCCTTCCCCCGCGGAAACCAGACCTTCCAGGCTTCGGACCACAACTTGTCGATCAGCGCCCGATCCTTTACAAGGCGCGCAACGCCCGTCACCGAGACGAAGCGCCGCTTGTCCTGCATGCAGACGTTGACGCGCGGGTCGGCCTCCAGCTCACTCACCTTGGGCGAATCGATCGCCGTTGAGAAGTACAACCCCTCCTGGTCGTCCTCGTTGTGGGCGATCGACAGCGGCCGCGATCGCAACCCACCGTCCTCCGTGCGCGTGACCAACATGGCCGTGTCGAAGTCGACCATGAGTTGTTTCAGGCGTTCGCGTTTTTCCGACTCCGTGAGTGTCGTCGTGGACATGCAATAGAACATAAGAGGCGGCAGCGGTTCTGCAACCCCCTTTCTACGTTCCCCGACGAAAGAGCCCAACGCGGGAAAAACCCGCGACTGATGGGCGCCGGCAGCCCGGCGCGACCAGTCTCACGAAGACCGCGCCAGGAACCGGATCGCGGCCCGTCGGGCCACCACGCCAACCACCGCCACCGCCGCCTTGGAAGTAGCTGGCCCGGATCACGGTAACGATGCTGCCGGTAGCCCGCAAGATCCGAGGGAGGTGTGCCCGCCCACCATGGGCGAGATCGTGGCGCGACCCGAGGTCGGCGGCCTGCACCACCGGT
>JADGRC010000196.1 GCA_017881245.1 Pseudomonadota bacterium | reverse complement strand
TCTGGCGCGGAAAGCTGGCCGCCAAAAACGACACATCCGGACAAGGGGCGCCGCGGGGCCCTTGCGGTTCACAGTGTCGCCACGCGCGACATGAAAAGCTTCCCACGGTGCCCGGTCTCAAGGTACACGAGTGGTAAACAAATTGTCCGCGTAGGCGCGCTGGTCATTCACGCGCCCCAGCCCGTTGCCACCTGGTTGCCACGAACACCCTCCCCACACGGGCCCCAATGGAACCAGCAGGAACAGGACAGGGACCGTAACCATCGAGAAGGCTTGCAAAGCGGCGCCGCACTGAGGTTTTCCGTTTGCCGTCCGTCGAGTTCAATCCCTGTCCCGCCTACGATCTCGACCCTTCTACTTCAGCGCATGCACGTCCAGGCTCGTGAGGAAACCGGCGTCCGTGCAGTAGAGCGTCGCGCTGTCGCGCGAGAACGTTTGGACCGGGCACGGACCGGGAACCGTCGCGAGGGGCGCTCCGTCGGAGACCCGATAGACCTTTGAGGACGACGCGGCGAGGACACCGTTGGGCGCTATCGATAGGATGCGATCCGGCTGCGCATATCGAATCTGGGTCAGGTCGGTACCATTCAGGCACTGGCCCGCGTAGAAGACGCTCGTGCCGTCGGGCGTCGCGAGCAGCGTCCGGACGCTGGCTCCGGCCGCGAGGGCGGAGCTGCTCTTGCTCGCCTGCTGCAGCTTGCCCGAGGAGACGTCGTAACGGACGATGACCGGCGACGTGACGCCGGGGTTGTCGGCGACGAACAGCGAGTTTCCGTCGGTGGTCGCCGCCAGCTGGCCCTCATAGCGACCCTCGAACTGACTGTCGAGCACCGTGCCAGTCCCGACGTCGATCAGGCTGGGCGTCGTCCTTTCCCAGGCATCGATGACGGCGATCCGCTCCACGTCGAGGGGCGCGACGTCGAAGTCGACGTAGCGGGTGGGGATGAACCGCTTGAACGTGAGGCTCTCGGCGTCGATCTGCGCGAGCCCTTGCGTACTGGAGTGACCCGTGTACAGAAACGTCCCCGTGGGGTCGATCTCCAGGTCGGTCGGTCCCGACCCGACGAGCACCTGGCGCAGGGCGGCGCCGGTGGCGGGATCGATCTCGACGACGACCCGCTTGAGCGTGTCGAGGCCGTAGAGGCGCGGTCGCTTCGGGTCGGCGACCAGCTTGACGAAGCCGTGGTTCGTCGCGAGCCCGGGCGCCGACTCGCGCACGCCGAGCGTCTTGCCCCCGACAAGGTCCGTCATGTTCGCACAGGTCATCACGCCCGCATTCTGGTCGAACGTCCAGAGCTCGTGGTCCGACGCGGTCAACGCGCCCGCCGCGACGGGCGCCACGAAAGTGGCGAGGCGCGTGAGCAGCCGGGCATCGACGACGCCCGCGGTCGACGCCGCCACGCTGGCGGCGGCGTCCTCGGCGAAGACGATTCCGCTGGGCCCCCGCACGAACGTGAGCTGGGCCGCGTCGAGCTGGTAGCCGTCGTAGTACACGTTCTTGCCACTTGGCCCGAGATACACGTAGCGGGGCGGCAGCGAGAACCCAGAACCGACGCCGGCCCAGTTGCCCGCGCCCACCTGCGCGGCGTCCGCGCCCGAAACGTTCAAACTGTAGACGTCGCTCGCGGTCGACCCCTCCCCCCCAACGTAGAGCAGTGCCCCGTCCGCGGAAAGCTGCAGCGCCGGAGGCTCATAGCTGTACGGCGTCGTCAGTTTGACGTCGCTCGATGACCCCGCGGCGAGGTTCACCCGGTGGAGGAGATCGAATTGGTGATCCCAGTAGTAGATGTTGCCCGCGTTGTCGACCGCGACGGCCGCGGCCACGGTGGCAGTCGGCACGTTGGTCAGCGCGAACGTGCTCGTGTCGACGACGGCGACCTGCTTGACCCCGCTGAGCGCGACGACGAGGTGCTGTCCGTTCGGCGAGAGGTCGAAGTCGGCCGCCGCACCTCCCAGCGCGACCCGCGTCACCTCTTTCTTCATAGCCGTATCGAACACGACGATCTCGGGGGACGGCGCCGCGTTCAGACCGAACATGAGGCACGCGGACGGGTGGGACATCAGCTTGACGATCGTGCCCGAGATGGGGAACGAACTCGGCGACCCCGGCGCGACCAGCTTGCACGCGCAACCCTCGTCCGTGCCGCCGTTGCAATCGTTGTCGACGCTGTCGCCGCAGACCTCGGCGCTCGGAGGGACGTAGCCGGTGCCGCCGCAACTGGACCACGCGGGCCAGAGGCAGCTCTCGGTGCAGGTTCGCGATTGTGTCCCGGCCTTGCAGGCGCCGACGGTAGAGCCGCACGCCTGCGTCTGGGTTGCTCCCGGTTGGCACTCGCTGCTCGGGTCGGAGGCGCACGTCGACGGCGGCCGCTCGACCCCGCCGTCCGAGGCGTCGGAAGAGGACGCGTCGGGGCTTGGGCAGCCGGGGGAGACCGACGGGACGTTCGGCTTCGCGACGCTCACGATCGTCCACGGGCGCGCGGTATAGCTGATCGCGAACGTCAGCCCGGCCGGCGTGACGGCCGCCGCCGAAATGAGGTTGTCGCGCCGGTGGTCCTGGCTGCCGGCGCCGGACGCGTCGGACCAATCGACCGGGTCGCAGCCGATGCGTGACGCGCGGCCCGTGGCGTCGACCCACCACACCGACGCCAGCACGTGATCCGTCTGGGGCTCTTCGGTCGCCGCAAGGTACCAAGCGCCGGACCCCGCCGACCACGCGGACAGCGGAATCGCGCGCGGCGGGAGCTTCACGTCGAACGGCACAAGCGCGCCACCGGACACTGACCCGAGCGCGTAGATGAATGACCGGTAAGGCTCGCTGCCCATGTCCGTGAGCTTCTGGTAGGGGCGCGTCCAGAGGACGGCGCCATCATCCGAGGCGCCGAGCATCGTCGTGTACCCGAAGTAGGTGGTGGGATCGCTCGGGCTCGGCAGCAAGACCGGCAGAACGCTGCGCTGGTTCGTCGTCGTCGAGACGGACCAGGCGAAGGGGTTGTTGAGGTTCGTGGCCAGGCCGTTGACGAGCACGTAGTCGCCCAGCACCTGAATCCCGTTGATCGAATCTTGGCGCACCTCGTCCGCGGTGAAAGAGGACAACAGCTCCTCGACGCCACCGTTGCGGGCCAGTCGCCAGAGCTCGTAGGGCGCGCCGATCGCAACTGGATCGCTCTGGAACCAGTAGACGAAGTGGGCGCCGAGCGCCCGATCGAAAACGGTGGGATCGTAGCTATTGGTGGCGTACACCACGCCGGGATCGGGCGGGCCGCCGCTTTGAGGGATCGTGAAGAGCGCGGCGTTCTCCGAGTAGACGAGGTTGTCGCCGTCGAGCCAGATCCCGGTTTGAGAGCCCTGGTGAATTACGTTCGGTGTCCTCCCGGGAGTGAACGAAGCGATCGTCGGCGTCCCGCTCGAACCGTAGTTGCCCAGGAAGATCCGACCATTACCGACACGCAGGAAGTCGCGTGACGGCGCGGTCGAACCCGTCGCTGGCGCCGTGAAGGCGATCTGCCAGTTGCGCGCACACTGATCCCGGTCGAGAACGAACGGGTCGCCGTCCGCGTCGGTGGCGCCACCGTCGCTGCCCGCGCTTGCGGGACCACCTTGACAAATCGCACCGGCACTTCCGCCTGCGTCGCGCGCCTCACTTCCGCCGGCGCCGCTTGCAGCGCCCCCCACCATTCCTCCGCTCGTTCCTGCGGTCTTCGACCCCGCCGCTCCCGCGGTCCCCGTGTGCCCCCCCCCTCCCCCGGAGCAGGCAGCGAACGCGAGAAGCGCCCCGAGCATCCCCCAGTGAACCTTCGCAAATGCGCCTCGCATCTCCGCAAGGTTATCGCGGAACGGGCGGCAGCGGCTAGCTTGCGCCCTACCCGATCACCGCATCCAGCGGCACCCATAGCCCGTTTCGATAGTTCGAGTAGCCAGTCCCGCCTACTGAGACCTCTCGGGGGCGCCGCTGAACGATCTTGAGATCGGACGGGGTCAACCCAGGAGCAGGATGAATTCCTCGACGGAGATCTCGGCCGTCCTGATGATGCTCCGGAGGGTTCCGCGGTCGAGCTCGGAGTGGATGGGCACGGTGACAGGTGGGCGTCCAGAACATTCGAGACGGACGTGGCTTCCCTTTTGGCGAATGGAGCGGTAGCCCATCTTGGCCAGCGCAGCGATGCAGGCGCTTCCGGAGATGACGGGGAGAGGCGGCACGAATCAAGCGGCGACGTCGACGTCGACGTTCACGACTTGGTATTCGGACGGTAAGGCCCAGCCTTCCGTTTCGCGGTTCTCTAGGCAGAGCGCGATGGCCTCGCGAATGTTCGCGAGCGCCTCGTCGTGTGTCTTGCCTTGGCTGATGCAGCCAGGAATGATCGGGCACTCGACCACGATCCAACCGTCCTCGCCAGGGCGCATGACCACCGGAAGTTTCATGAATACAAGGTACGATGCGGGCCGTTCACTGGCTAGTGCGGCGCAGGCAAGAGGAACGCGAGGCGCAGAACGACCGTGAGGGGCACGGAGTGGACCGGCCGCAGCCAGTGAGGGTGCCAAGGTCTGCAACCAAGAAGAGGCGCCGTTGGCGACATGACGCGCTGTAATCAGCCTCGCCGCCTTCTACTGAAAAACGCGCCGGCCTCTTTCGATTACACGACCACCTCGAACGCCAAGAAGATTCGCGCTTCATCGGGTAGACCGTCCCGCCTACGAAAATTCAATGATTTCGCCAATTTCAACACGCCTGCATTAGCGCGTTCTGCGCGTGTCCGTGTGTTGCGTCTATTCGGTCTCGTGCCGCTGACTGCTAGGCGACGCGCCGCAGACTGATGCCCTAGTAGAGATGTCCTAAGAGTAGTACACTTTTTGGAGGTGAGCGAAGATGAACCGACGCCACGCCGATTGGGACTTCGCTTCTATCGAACGCCAGGGGGAGCGGCGCCGGTACGAGAGTGGCTTCAGGGATTCAGTCGCGCCGCGCGCAGGCAGATCGGATGGGATATCGGACTGGTACAGGAACGGTGGCCACTCGGAAGGCCGCTGGTCGGCGGACTTGGTCGCGGGCTCTACGAGGTACGGACGACCTTCGACAAGAACGAGTATCGAGTCTTCTTCCACATCGAACGTGACGAGGTCGTCGTTCTCCATACCACCATGGTGCTCGTTCACGGCATTCACAAGAAGACGCAGAAGGCGCCGCCAGCCGACATCGAGCTTGCCCGGCGCCGAATGAAGGAGGGCATATGACACTCGGACCACCACGAGATGAGCTGGAGGAGCTCTTCGACGAGCTCGGCGAGCTTTACGAGCTTCGGGCCGGGGTTCAAAAAAAGGTACTCGCGCACGACATCAAGCAGGCCATGAAATCCAAGGGACTCACGCCTTCGGAGATGGCCAGGCGGATGCGAACGAGCCGTGAGGCGGTCTACCGGCTGCTCGATCCGACCCGCACGGGCGTGACACTCGATTCTCTCCAGCGCGCGGCCCTGGCGCTGGGTCTCACCCTCAATATTTCGTTCGAACACCCGGCGAGACGGCCGGCAACGAGACCGGCGGGCGCCGCTGGGAGCCGGAAGCGGGCCGCGTGACCACAGCTTGATGGCCGCGAGGTTCTTCTGATTGAGCGGTCAGGGCACGCAGGTTCGGCAGGAGTGCAGTGAGTACAAGCGCGGTTTTGTCCCTTTCGGATGTGGGTTGGAAACGCCGACAAGAAAACTTCCGTCAACTCTCGCGGGCCGGTCGCCGCCGACTCCCCGCTACCGCGGGCATCCCTTCCATAGAGGCGGTGAATTCCCGCGTTGACTTGTTTGCGTTTCCTGTGGTGGGTGGCCGTCACACGACCACCTCAAACCCAACGAGAGTTTGTTCGCGCTTCCCGGCTGAGGCCCTCTCTCGACATGCTCACAGACCTGAGCACGACCGTCGCATGTGGCCGTGTCACCGCAGGCGAAGCTCCCTCCGTCGTCCCCCGCAGCAACGAGGGCGTCGTCGCTGCCGGCGTCTATGGTCAAAAACGCGCAGGCCGCGCACGCCTACAGTGACGGATCCACCAGGCGCCCGAGGAACAGGATCGACGACGTCGCGTCGTCCCGAATCAGGAACAGAAACGGACGATCGACGCTGAGAAAGTTCAACACTGCCGACTGTCTGGCGATCACGACGGCGGTAGCTGCCGCTGCCTCGGTTCCCTTTTCGTCGACCGAGATCAGCGCCTGGTGAACCACGTTGCTGACGTACAAATCGTGGAGACCATCTATCCCGGACAGATCAGCGGTCCCGGGAGAAAACGCGTCCGTCATTCCCAGACCAGACAGCACGGCCTTCAGCGGGAGATCTTGCTTGAACTTGAACCGCGGCATCGAGAGCCCACCCGGCGTGGTGGACGGCGTTGTGAGGATTCCATCCAGGATGTCCGCGGTCAGCGCGGTCTCGAAGGCGTCGAAGGTTCCGGCATCGGGGACAATTAGCACCATGGAGGCCGAGCCTCCGACGTATGGCAGTGATGCCGCCCGATAGCCGGCGCCGCTCCAGAGAAAGATGTCATCGGGGCCTTGCATCATCGGAACCGAAACGGCGCCACCGGGAGTGTTGAAGTTCCCGTTCGAACTATTCGGTCGGAACGGCGTGACCCAATCGGCCTTGAAATAAACGGCGTTGGTAAGGACCAGTCTGGTGGTGATGTCGAGGACGCCGGGGGCGAGAAGCGCGGGAATCCTCGCCGCGGTCTCGGTCGACACCCACTGGTTGATGGACGTACGCGCCGCCTCGGTGGCGCCTATGAAGTCGACCAGATGAACACCGGCGCCGTAGTTCTCGGCCAAGAGATCGAGATACTCGGGCAGAAGCATGAACCCGTCCTGCGCCCACAGGGAATTGGCCAGGCGGAGGTTGAAGGCGCCCGTGTCACCGCCGATGCCGCGACTGGTGAGCGCCAGGTCCAGTGCATCGAACGCCGGGTGCAACCTTTCGGGGGGCAGCGTGAAGTGCATCGCGACCGCCATCTGCGTGGCCGTGGTTCCCGCGGCGCCTCCATAGGTCATGGCCAGGGCGAGGGAGATGCTTTCCGGCGAGAAGATCAGATTGCCCGGCGTCGCGCGCAACGCGTGGTACACGTCCACGGCGAAAGTGCGGTTGTCCGCGCTCAGAGTGGCGAGATCGCCGGATGAAACCGATGGCGACGAGATTCGGTTCTTAGTCGAGCGTACTGCCTGCCCGGTCGACGGGCTGCTGCGGCCACACGAGGACAAAAACAACCCGCCCGCCAGACCAAGGGCCGCCAGGACGACGACGACTCGGAAACTCGATCGGGGTCGCATCAAACAATCGGCAGCAAGATCGGGTCCAGCCTGCAACCAAGTCAGGCCGGCCATGATCAACCGGCGAATCCCCTGATAGCACCCGGGCGATCCTCAGTTTGTCGAGACCTGGGTGGCGACTAGAGTCCTGAACTCTCAGGTTTCCGAGGATGCGGGGCTTGTGCGTGGTTTCATCGACGAAGCCCGCGCGGTCGCCACCCGACCGTTGCCACGCGACGCACGTGCTTCTTGCCCACGTGCAGCATGGCGTTCACCCGCTGGTGGCGGACCGCCTGCGTGCTGCACGAGAAGGTCAGGTGGCCCGGCCCGAAGTTGAGCAACTCCGACGGCAAGAATGGAGCGGTAGCCGATCAGCGCCGCGATGCAGGCGCTTCCGGAGATGACGGGGAGAGGCGGTACGAACCAGGTGGCGACGTCGACGTTCACGACTTCGTATTCGGACGGGTAAGGCCCAGCCTTCCGTTTCGCAGCTCTCTAGGCAGAGTTCGATGGCCTCGCGAATGTTCGCGAGCGCTTCGTGTTGCGTGCAGGACCTGGACCGGGCATCCCTGTCGGGAGATGCTATGAACCGAGGATGAAGAAGCTCATCGTGGCGTTCGGGGCGCTGGCCGCTCTGACCTTGACCGTGGGGCAGGGCCTCGCAGGTGATGGCGTGCTGCTGCCCGTTGGCGCGGTGGCGCCAGATCTGGAAGGGAAGGACCCGAAAGGCGCTCCCGTCAAGCTGTCGGCGCAACATGGGCACTTCGCGGTGGTCTACTTTTACCCGAAGGACGAAACGTTGGGGTGTACCAAGGAGGCATGCGCATTCCGCGATTCCTTCCACAAGTTCGTGAAGGCCGGCATCACCATCTTCGCGGTTTCTCACGACGACGAGGCGAGCCACCGGGCCTTCCGCGAACATCAACACCTACCCTTCCCCATGATCGCCGACACCACGGGCGCGACCCAAAGGGCCTACGGCGTCGGGGCGGCGATGCCCGGGCTTTCCATGACGGCGCGGGTGACCTTCCTGGTGGGACCGGACGGCAAGATCGCGCGGGTCTGGCCCAAGGTCGACCCGCTGGTCAACGCCAGCGAGGTGCTCGAGGCCGTGAAGACCGCGTCCCAGCGCCCCCCCACCTGAACTACACGCGCGGGTTCGCGCTCGACCGAGGCGGCGTTCACGGCGGTGTGTGCGGCGGCCCACCTGGCCCCTGCCGCTACCGCGCGATGGCTTTCCAGCGACCGCTGTCGACGGAGCGGAAGAGTGACCTGCGCGGAGTTGCCGATCGAGGTCGAGCCGTCGTCGGGAAAGATCTTGCAAGGCTGGCTGATGTCCCCCGAAATGGACGTTTTCGGCCTCTTGATTCGACCTTTCCCCTGCGCTACCAGTCTACCTTGTGGAGGACTGCGCGTGACGGTCGTCCGGTATCAGACCTAGGCAAGAGGAGGGAGATCTCATGAGCCAGCAGAGTAACCGAGTGGAATTGCCAGGGAGCCAAAAGGAGGCCCTGCCCGATGCGCGCCCCGCCGGCCCCATCGATCAGAATGAAGTGGTGGACGTCACCGTTCGCGTCCGCGCACTGCCCGGGAGCAACATGGATCGCGACTTCGCGGAGATGCTTTCGAAGCCGCCGGCGACGCGGAACTTCCTGACCCCGGAAGAGTTCGAAGGCGTTCACGGGGCGTCCGATGATGACTTCGACAAGGTCGAGGAATTTGCCGAAGAGCACCGTCTCTCGGTGGTCACTCGACATCGCGCGAGCCGAACCATCGTCCTGCGCGGAACCTTGGGCGCCCTCCAGGCGGCTTTCGGAACACACCTGGAAATGTTTCATCATCGCAGCGGATCTTTCCGGGGTCGAAGCGGAGCGTTGAGCGTACCCGTGGCGCTGAAGGACATCGTGGTCGGGGTTCACGGTCTGGACAACCGACCGTTGCGTAAGACCCGACGCCGGTTGGAACCGATGGTGAGCGCCACAGCCAACACGGGTGTGACGCTGGCCGCGCGCTACAAGTTTCCCGCCGGTTCCGACGGAACCGGTCAGTGCATCGGATTCATCGAGCTCGGCGGAGGGTACCGCCTAGCGGAGGTGCGCCGTTACATCAAGGGGCTCGGCCTTGCAAAGACCCCACGCATCAGTTCGGTTTCGGTGAACGGCGCCAACAACACCCCGACCACCGCCGACAGCGATGACGGCGAAGTTGTGCTGGACATGGAGGTGGCTGGTGCCGCCGCGCCAGGCGCGCGCCTGGCGGTCTATTTCGCCAACAATTCGGACCGCGACTTCATCGACGCGGTTTTGCAGGCCGTGCACGACGCGCGACGAAAACCGTCCGCCATCTCCATCAGTTGGGGTGGTCCGGAGACGACATGGACGGATCAGTCCAGGGCTGCGATGGACGATGGGTTCAAGGCCGCGGCACTGCTGGGCATCACGGTCTGCGTCGCGTCCGGCGATCACGGCACCAACGATGAGCCGGTGCCGCCCTCAGCCGTACGCGTCGACTACCCCGCCTCCAGCCCTTACGTCCTCGGGTGCGGGGGCACGGACATCCAGGGCAACCAGGAATCCGTATGGAACGACCACGACGGCTGGGCGACGGGCGGCGGCATCAGCACCAAGTACGCGGTTCCGCCCTGGCAGGAGGGAGTGAACAAGGTCTTGTCCCTGAGCACCAAGAAGACCGGTAGAGGCGTTCCGGACGTCGCCGGAGCGGCCACCAATTACGCCGTCCTCGTCGACGGCGAGGACGCGACCAGCGGCGGTACGAGTGCCGTCGCGCCGCTTTGGTCCGCCCTAATAGCTCGATTGAACCAATCCCTCGGTCGACGGGTGGGATTCGTCAATCCCGCGCTCTATGCCGCCGCCGCAACCGGATTCATGAACATCGGAGGCGGGGACAACGCCGCCGTTGGCGTGGCGGGTTACCCGGCAACGGCTGGTTGGGATCCTTGCACGGGACTCGGCGTGCCGATCGGTGAAGCCCTAAAGACGAAGGTCTAGGGAACAGGGATCGGCCCCTCGGGCGTGCCTGCCGGGTCCGTTCAGGCACGTCCGTCTGGCCTCTGTTCTCAGTCGCGGCGGCGGCTGCTGCCAGAGAGGCGGAGCAACATCAGGAATAGGTTGCAGCCCCCGATCTCGACCTTCTGGCCGTGCGCTATTCTGGCGACCATGAGGTCACTTTTCCCAATCGGCATCCTTCTTGTTTCGATCATCGCTGCCTGCGGTAGCGGGGGGGCTGGCGCCGCGATCGCGTGCACAATGGGTTCCGGTGCCGACAAGACGTGCGTCGAATACAGCATCCCAAGCGGCGCGTCCGCCGAGGCCGTCCAGGGGCAGAACGACGCCTGCAACAGCGCGGGTGGCGTCGCCTCGTCGACCTGTTCGCACGAGGGCGCCGACGGGGCCTGTCGGGTCAAGTCGACGGCTCCCGGAGTTTCGCAGACGGTTACCACCTGGGTGTATGCGGGGAACGCGGCCACCGAGATGATGGCCTGCACCTCCAACGGCCAAACCTGGCTCACACCGTAACGCTGGCGCCTGAAACCGCCGCCCGAAGCGCGCTGGTTCGAGACCTCTGTGACCAATGTTTTGTGATAGTGGAGATCGCGACCGGTCAACATTGAAAACGCTGGTGCAGTCCGCCTTTCTTCTTCCGCTCTTGTTCTCGTTGACATGGCCGGCGTTGGGGGAATCGGCGGGTGCGCGAAAGGCGGTCGCACTGGAGGCGGCACCCGGAGCTTCTCTGGAACTCGACGGCGATTCGAGCCTACATCGCTTCAGCGCGAAGGCGAACGGAATCCACGTGAGCATCGAGCTTGACACCGCGCGGGTCGAGGCGGCCCCGAATCCGCTGGATGTCGACGCTCTGATCAAAGGACGTTACGTAAGAGCCTTCGAGCTGATTGTCCCGGTTGGCGGCCTCGCCTCAAATGAGAAGAAGCTAGATGCCAATATGGGCGCTGCGCTGAAGGGAGACCAATTCAAGGAGATTCGCTTCCGAATGGATTCTTACGAGGCGGCATCGTCGATTGCCGGCGCACCCCTCACGCTGACGGTTCACGGCCGCTTGAGGGTGGCGGGGGTGGAGCGGAAGATCGACATCGTTGCGACGGGCGTTCGCGCCCCGAACGGAGTCCGAATCACCGGGAGCAAGGACCTCTTGATGACGGACTATCACATCAAACCGCCGACCATGATGCTGGGCGCGGTCAGGACCAAGAATCTGGTAACCGTGAAGTTCAACGTCACGCTACAACTAATATAGTGCCAGGTCATCGCGACCGTCTTCGGAATCCGGTCCCGAAGAACGGCTGTCACCGCGACCGTCAGCTTTCGGGCCAACACCGTCCTATTGTTGGAACAGACTGCCGCCCCTCGGTTCCTCCGGGCGCGCAAAAACGACGAGGCCGGTTCCGGATGGCCAAACAGCGTCACCCAGAATCGGCCTCGCCACCGGAAGCTAGGCGATTTAAGCGCGACTACTGGCTGGACTGAGTCAGTCGAACGTTGCCGTTGGACAGAGTGTTGCTGCCGTCGCCGATGCCATCCCGTAGCGCGATGTCGAACGAATAGGAAAAATCCGTTCGGGCGTTGCAGGCGGTGGCGTCGCACGAGCAGGGGCCAAGGCCATCACAGAACAGAAAGAGCTTGAAGCATTGGACGGGAGCAACGATGTTGCCGGCGCGGTCCTCGGCGAAGCACATCTGGGTACCGGTCCCGTCGGGCGCGGTGCCGACGCCGCCGTTGCCGGGAACACAGTTGTAGGAGTCGGGTCCGGTTTGGTACGACTGCTGCAACGCGCACCAGGGCTGCCACGCCTGGTATTGCGCGATGTCGAACCGCAGTCGGCGGGCCTCCCAACGAATGTTCCGGGCCTCGTACGCGAACCCCGGGATGTAGGAGGGAAGGACCGGTGTGACGGGGTTGATGCTCGGCGGCCACGGAGAATCCGGATCGGTCGCCGGGGCGGGCTGCGTGTCCTTGCCCAGGACCACCTGGCCGGACAGGGTGCCGTCCGGCGCGACGTCGATTGAAATCTTGATCGAGTCGTCCGTGCTCAGCTGGAAGTTCTCGAGGTAGCCGGTCCAAACACCCTGGATGCTTTCGGACAGTGCATGGGTGGCCGCGTCGCACGCGTTCTGATTCGCGGCACAGACGCCCGAGGCGCAGCAGACGCTGCTGCCCGCGCAGGGACAGGACGTGATTTCGGTGGGGACGGCAACATGATCGGCACAGGCGGGGAATCCGCCCAATCCCGCGGTGAGTGCCAGGGCGGCAAACAAGCTGGAGGAACTGGTTCTCTTTTCGATCGCCGTGTCGGTGCCAGTGCGGTGTTGCGATTTCATCGGGACCTCCTGTCTGTAAACGATCCGCGACGCCCGATTGGACGACATCGCCAGAGTCAAAACTGCCACCGCGCCCCGATTTGGGTTCCGCCGGGCGACGACGCGACCTCCAACACAGGCGCATCGGGGTTGGCCCTTGGCCAAAGCAGCAGAAGTGCGCCCGTCGCCGCTGCTCCCGCAGCTCCGATCGCCATCCCCAGGGCGGCGTGGTTGCGTGAATCGATTTGTGCGTTGCGCGCGACCGCCTCTGCGTGGCTTTCGCCCCGGGGGGCGTCGTTGTGGAGCGCGTGAGCCGACAGCTCGAACGCCGTCGCCGCGATGGCGGCGGCCGCGCCGACACCGAGGGCGGTGACCCCGACGATGCGGCGACGACGTGCGCTCGCACGTGCGGCGTCGCGAGTGGTCTCCTCGGCGTCGAGGCGTGAGCGAACATCGGCGGCGTGCGCGGTCCAAGTGGTGACGGCCCCGTCGTCGAACGCCAGCGTGAAGATCTGGCTGAACGCGTGGTGGGCCGCGCCGCGGGCCTGCGAACGGGCCGCCACGGCCGGCAGCGTCTCCATTTGCACGATGGCGTCGACCCGCGGGACGGTCCGTTCCAATCCATCCGCGACCCGCCGCAGGTACAAAGGCCCTTCCCCAGGTGGTCTCACCAGATGCACCGGCGTGGTGCCCGTACCATGAAAATCCAGCAACCTCACCCCTTGCGCATCCTCCAACAAGTAGTGCGCATCGCCGGCCGGGCCGTCCAGCCGCAGCTGGCGATCGCCGCGTGACCGCAGGTCCAGCAACAGATCGCCGTCGCGTGGCGCGCGGGCCAGCACCTGGGGCCGAAAGCGTTCGTTGGCGATCGCTTCGTTGGCCCGCGCGACGAACGCACCGATTTCGGCGTAGGTCACCTGTCCGTCGCCGTTGGCGTCCGCCGCCCCATATAGCCCTGAACGGATCTCGTGACTGAAGACGCCGGCCTCGAAACCGGCCCATTCGTGGCTCTCGCCCGACACCGAGCTGGACAGCAGGAATCCGATGCGCCCTGCGCGCGAAGCTGCCTCCAATTCCACGAAACCCTTCAGGGGTCGCCGCGTGCCACCCGGACCGCGCGGCAACGCCAGCAAATAGGCGTGACAGGCGTCGATGATGACGTGGCTCTGGTCGGCGCCCGCGCGTTCCACAACGCCCGCCATCAGATCGGCGCCGCTCAAGCGCGCGTCCTCGAGGGTCAGATACCAACCGGTTTCTTCCACCTCGCCGTGGCCCGCGTAGACGACATACAACGTGGATCGCACGCCACGCGCGCGGGCCTGGGCGATGTCACGCGCCAGGGCATCAACGGCCTGGGTCAGCTCCGCGCGACGGGGCAACACCGCCTCGGCCGCCGCCTGCGGGTGCAAGCGCCGTGTGTTGACGTCCAGCCGAGACAGGACGGTGGCGCGCGCGCCAAGCGCACGGAACAGGTCCAGGTAGCGGGCGGCGTCGTCGTCCGCGTACTGCAGCGGCGCGACATCGGGCGCCGGGCTGGCGTTGACGCCGATGATGAGCGCGAAGAGCGCCGGGGGCGGCTCCCCGCCCGGTGTTGCCGCGTGCGCCGTGGCGCGAAACGCCGCACTCGACGCCGACAGGGCGACCACCAGGGCGGCGACGTGCGCCAGCCGCCGCTTCAAGGTTGCACCTCGTAGGTCCGCCCGATGACCACCACGCCATCGCCCAGGGCCGGCAACCCGTCGGGCGTGGCCGAAAGACTAACGGCGGCTTCGACCGCGCTCGCTTCAAGCGCGCCGTCCGAAAAGACGGCGTAGACGTTCAGCCGCCGGCCGTCGAGAGCTTGGTGGATCGCGCCGGGCAGCTCATGGGGCCCCGGTCCCTCGGCCACCCGAACCGCCGCGGGCGCCGCCTGCCCCGGAGGCCAGGCGGGGTGAAACCAGTAGACGTGCCGATGCTCGTCGACGCCGAAGATCATCAGGAAGGGCTTGCCGATGGGATTGGAGTACGCAAAGGCCAACTCGTCGCCGCGTTGGATCGCCTGGTCCGCCAGGCGGGGCGTTCCCTCCACGCCCACCCGGTAGGTCCAAAAGGCCGCCGCGCGCCCGACAGAGGCACCGGTCCCCCGCGCGGTGAAATCGGCGTTTGCTCCCACGGCGCGCGCCGGGTCGACGCGCTGGTCGGGCTTTCGGACGGGGAAAATCGCCAAGGCAGCGACAGCGATGGCAGCGACGGACACTGTCAAACCGGCGACAAGGCTCGCGCGCCGGTGCCCGCCACCGGACGCACGCAGGCGAAAGCCCAGTCCCCGCGCGATGCGATCCGCCGCCGGCAGCGCCCGCGGGTCCAGCCGCGCCAGCGTCAGATGGCGCTGGTAGTGGCCCTTGCACGGAGGGCAAGTCAGCAGGTGCGCGCGCATCGTGGTTTCCCGCGCGGTCGACGTTCGCCCAGCGAAATGCGCGGCGATGGCGCGGCGGGTCCGTGTGTGTGCGGGTGACAGGGCTGTGGCGATCATGGCGGTTCCCTTTCCAACGGCGGGCGCGCAGAGGCCTGCGACGGGTGCGGTGACGGTTTCGAGGAAGGTTCGTCCCCTTCCAGCAAAAAGCGCCTGAGCAGACGCCGGATCCGAATCTCCCGATAGACGAGCGTGGTGCGTGGCAGGGACAGCCTGGTCGCAGCCTCGCGTTGCGGAAGCTGTTGCAGGAAGCGCAGGTCGAAGACGCCCTGCCAATCGGGGGGCAGATGATCCTGGCGAAAGCGTTCCACCAGCAGGCGGGCCTGGGCCGCTTCCTCCCAATTGCTGGTCTCCGGGATGGCGGGATCATCGGCTGGCGCGCCCGTCTCGCGCGCGCTTCTCCGCCAGATGTCGATGGCCTGATGGCGCGCGACCGTGGCCAGCCAGGCAGCAAAGCTTCCACCCTGAAACGATCGGCGAAGGTCCGCGTTGCCAATCAGGCGCGAGAACAACTCGTGAATTGCCG
>JADGRC010000195.1 GCA_017881245.1 Pseudomonadota bacterium | reverse complement strand
CGGCGTCATAGGTCGAGGGGACTCCGGACGCCTCGACCGCCGCGATTGAGGACGTGGGTGTAGATCATCGTCGTCCTGACGTCTTTATGGCCGAGGAGTTCCTGGATCGTGCGAATGTCGTAGCCGCCTTCGAGTAGATGGGTTGCAAAGCTATGGCGCAATGTGTGAACGGTGGCGTTTTTGCCGATTCCGGCGGCTCTGACGGCGGCCTTGAAAGTCCGTTGGAGGACGGTTTCGTGGACGTGGTGACGGCGCCTCTGCCCGGTCACTCGATCGATGTAGTGACGACTCGCGGGGAACACCCACTGCCACGACCAGTCCTTGCTGGCGTTCGGGTACTTCCGGTCCAGGGCATCCGGCAAGGCGACGGCGCCCCACCGTGCGACAGATCTTTTTCGTGGAGGTCTCGGACCGTCGCCAGATGTCCCAAGAGGCTTGGTTTCAACCGGTCGGGCAGCATGGTCACGCGATCTTTTCGGCCTTTCCCGTCGTGCACGGTCAGTTCGCGACGGTCGAAGTCGAGGTCCTTGACGCGAAGCTCGGCGCATTCGAGTACGCGCAGACCAGATCCGTAAAGCAGGGTTGCCATCAACGCGGGCACGCCCCCCATGCGGTCGAGAACCGCGCTCACCTCTCCGCGCGATAGCACCAAGGGCAGGCGTTCGGGCCGCTTCGCGTGCACCAGATTCGCGAGCCAATCGAGATCGCGGCCAAGGACCCTTTGGTAGAGGAACAGCAATGCGGCGAGGGCCTG
The DNA here is from genome assembly GCA_017881245.1 of Pseudomonadota bacterium. Classification (GTDB taxonomy): domain Bacteria; phylum Myxococcota_A; class Polyangia; order Fen-1088; family Fen-1088; genus FEN-1088. The sequence continues at coordinate 3,865 of JADGRC010000195.1, read as the reverse complement.
GTTTTGTGTTGACGCCGCCACGTGGGCGTTGGTGGCCAGATCTGAAAGGAACGCGGTGATCTCGGATTCCCCCATCTTGTCGGGATGGCGTTTTCCGTGGAAGAAGATGAAGCGGCGAATCCACGCAACGTAAGCTTCCTCGGTGCGGGCGCTCATGTGACGCATTCGCATCGCCGTCCTCACCCGATCGAGCAGTCGGGGGCCTTGATGCAGGGGATGAAGGGGAAACGGTGGCAGTGCGGATAGCTGTGGGACCGGCGATGATTGTGCCAGTCGCGATGGGGATGGCGACGGCAATGGGGATGCCGGTGCCCTTGCGGGTGGCAGTCGCGGTAACGACGCTGGTAACACCCGTGGCGTGCCGGCCATCGTCCGGACATCTGGCCCATTATCGGCGTCCTGGCCGAGGGTTGGACGGGGAAGGGAAATGACCACCGGGGATCTGCTGGGGGATCTGCCTGTCTCTCGTCGTGGAACGTGCATCAATGCATGCGGGAGCCATTTGCGTGCCAAACGTGGGACGTAGTTCAACCGCCAAGCCAGCGGGAAAGACTCGCTCGGCGCGCGTTCAACGTCCGAATCCAAGGGAAAGGCGCTCGGTCGCGGCGTTCAACGCTCGAATCCCAGAGCAAGGCGTTCGGTCGCGGCGTTCAACGCTCGAATCCCAGAGAAAGAGATGCTCAGTCGCGGCGTTCTACGCCTGAATCCAGGGGGATACCGCTTAGTGGCTGTCACCGCCGGGGCTCGGCCTCGCCCGCGCCCTGTCGATCTCGGCTTGCCCGCGCCACCGCGCGACGCGTCGGCGCCTATCAGTAAAACTGAAGCCCGATGTGCCCCAAGTTACGCACAAAGTACCGGTTGGAAACGCATTCTTAACCGTTCGCGACCTAGTATCTGAGCCTGTGGTTCGGCAATGCAAGCGTGGAAAGGGGGGCGACGATGAGTGAAATGTTGGCGGTGTTGAGGAATTCGAAGGCTAGTGATGTGGTGGGTGTGCTCGGCAAACTGGTCGGTGCGGGACTGTTCGCGACGCTCGTGTACAGCTATTGCAACGTCCTGATCGAGGCCTGCGTCCGCGGCGTCCATTAGTAGCCTGTTGCGACAAATATTGAAGGCCAGCGCCACCGAAACGGTGTGCCACAGGGCGCGCGGTCGACCGCCCGAGAATCGGTCTTGGCCAACGTGAATTTGGGCATTCGGACCTGGCGATTCATCGGGGCGGAGGTTTCAGGCGCGGGGAATTCATTCCTTCGATAGGATTCGGGGCAGCCTGGAGGTTGACCCGATGCGTTTTGGCCCCGCAGTTCGCTCCCACATCCGAATCTTGGTCGGTGCGAGCATTGTGGCGATGGCGCTCAGCCTGTCGGCGGCTGGTTGTGGTGTCGACGATGTAGGGCCGCGCAGCCGCATGGTGGGTGGCCGGTGCACGGTGGCCGGTGATTGCGTCAATCGGTGCGTTACCGGAGCGGACTTCCCGGGCGGCTATTGCTCGGTCGTTTGCGCGAACCACGCTGACTGCCCTGGCGGTTCGGTCTGCGTGGCGGCCGCCGGCGGCGTTTGCCTGGCGGCCTGTCGCGTCCCCGCCGACTGCCACGACTTCGGCCCGGAGTACGCTTGTAGCCAGCGCACCAGCCAGTCAGGTGGTCCCGGAGTGCTTGCTTGCGCCGCCAACTAGACCGCCTTCAAGTTGATGCGATGGCGCAACCGCCGGATCTTGGCCCGGCCCTGCCGCTGCCCGCCCGTGCGCGACCGGTTCAACGCGAAATGGGGCCAATTGTCGTTCCCGTTGGGCCCGAGCGCGCGGTGCCACCGGTTCAGCGCGAAATGGGGCCAATCGTCGTTCCCGTTGGGCCCGAGCGCGTTCTCCGGCAAGTTGCGACCGGCCCTATCGCGATGGGAGGCCGGGCCGTGCCGCGTGTCGCCAGAGTAGTCGCGGTCATGATCGCGCTGGTCGCGTTCGTATCGACGTCATGCACCAAACGCGCGCCGGGAAGGTGCGTCGAGGACATCGACTGTTCCCCTGGGTTCGACTGCCGTGCGGGTCTGTGCGTCCGGCGGGACCGCGTCCCGGGCAGCAACGCGCTTCCCGATCCCCGGGTCAACGAAGCCGTGCACGCCGCCTCGGCGCCGCCGGCGGCCGAGGAGCACCCGGACGCGTCGGCCGTGACCGACGGGGCAAGCGATGCGGCGCCGCGCCCGCGATTGTCCCCGACACCGCGCGCTGCCCCGGGCGCCGTCACGCCGTCGCCCGGGGTGCCGCCGTCCGCGCCCAGTCACGAACCCCTTTGGAAACAACGCAGGAAGAACAGCTGAAACGCCGTGGCGGCGAAACCGTTTTGGAGATTGGGGCGATTCAGCCGTTTGGCCTCGGCCCCGCCGTCACAACTCCGTCCAGCCCAGGATCTTGAACGGCTCGGCGCCGACGCCGTTGTTGGCGGGGGTCGCTTGACCCACCACGAAATTCTGCAACACGGCGCCGTTGATCACCACGGGCCCCGCCGAGCTCATCACCATGATCTTGCCGCCAACCACGATGGGCGCGCTGACGGGCTCGTCCCCGACCTTCAACGCTTGCTTCAATATGCTTTGGCCGGCCGTGTATTGGTGAATTTGCATGTACGTGGTTCCCTTGCCGCAGCCGCTGTCGGCCGGAACGTACCAGGTGGACAGCGCCAAAAACCCGCTGCCGTCTTGCTTCAGGACCGCCAGCGGCGTGGACATGGGGCGTGCCGCCAGAGGCATGTCGAGGAGGCAGTTCGTGCCACCCGAATCCGTGATGGCGCACATGCGTGGCGCCTCGCCGACCTTCAGCACGATCTTTCCGTTGGTGCCGAATGATGTGTCGAGCGTCAGGTTGGCGTCGCCGTCCGCTATTTCGCGCATGAACACCATCTGCGAGGGTTCGAATCCGGCAGTGGCCGTATCCAGCGACGAGTTGGTCACCTGCACGAGGTAAATCTCGCGCGGATGGTTACTCGGATCGTCGCGATCCAGCTGGACCACGGTGGGGGCGAAATGCAGCGGATGGTTGCACCCGAGCCCCGCTATCACCTGAGGGGTTGCACCTACGGTCCACCGCCACAGGTTGCCCCAGGTGTCTCCCGCGTACGCCGCCAGCAGTTTTTGCCTCTCGTCGGTGCCGGTGGCCGCGTTCTTCGTGTAGTCGCGCGCAGTGGCCACGTCGGTCAGCAGGGTGTACTCCTGCCCGCATGAGCCGTTCGGGGGGCTCACGTGCCCGGTTGCCTGAATGGCGCCGTTGACGGCGCCGATGGACAACAACGACAACCCCTGCCCCACCCCGTTGCTGCTCATGTCGGAGCGGTATCCGGACCCCAACAGCAACCGATAGTCATCCAGGCCCGCGGTCTTGTTCAGATAGAACCCGGGCACTGAGATAGTCAGGCCCAGCGTGGCGTCGTAGGTCGTCTTGTTCGAGCTGCTGTTCGTCGTCCACATGATCTGGAACGGTGGGTTGGCGGTGGGATCCGTGATGTCGAGCGCAAACGCCTCGTTGCCGCCGAATCCGTCGGTCATCACCAATTCCGTCTTCCAGGTCGCGCCGTCCTGTTGCGTGCAGTTGGACACGCACAGATTCTTGACCTTGGCGGAGCTCGCCAAGCCATAGACGTGCCGGGCCGGGTCGGGGATCTGACCGCCTTGCGCGTACAGTTTCGTGACGACCGCCAGCATTTGCGGCGGCAGGTACGCGAACGCTTCGGAGCCGCCCCTGTGCGCGACGCCACCCACGGTCTGATCCTGCGACCAGAAGGCGTGCAACAAACCATCGTCGGCCCCGACGTAAGTGAGCCGCGGGCGGTTCTTGTAGGCCTCGTAGAACGCGTGTCCGCCGGGCAGGGGATTGTCG
>JADGRC010000194.1 GCA_017881245.1 Pseudomonadota bacterium | reverse complement strand
TTCGACGTGCGCAAGGTCGGCGGCGAGGCGGACAAGCTGCGCCAGCTCGGCAAGCTGATTTCCCGGTTGCGACGTCCCGGTATCGTTTACTGCGCGACCGTGCGAGCGGTGGACGATCTGTATGTCGCCCTTCGCCACGGCAAGATCCCCGTCGAGCGTTACAACGGCAAGATGACCGGCGACGAGCGCGAAAAGGCCCAAGCGTCGTTCATGCAGTCGGGTCGCAAGGTCGTGATGTTGGCGACGAACGCTTTCGGACTTGGCATCGACAAGCCCGACATCCGCTACATCATCCACTACCAGATGCCGGGATCGCCCGAGTCATACGTCCAAGAAGCGGGGCGCGCCGGCCGCGACGGTAAACCCGCGCGCTGCGTGCTGCTGTTTCAGCCCGAGGACATCGAGATTCAGGAGCACTTTCTGAAAGAGGCCCATCCGACCAAGTCGCAAGCGCGCATGGTCGCCGAGGGGCTTTACGCGTGGAGCGACGAAGGCAAGGAAGTGTCCGTGCGCGACCTGGCAATGTCGATGGCGCTACCGGAACGCCGGGTGCGTGTCGTGCTGTCCGTGCTCGAAGCGATGGGCGTCGCCGAAGAGGTCAAGGCCGCGCGCTGGAAAGGCGTCGAACCCAAACCCACGCGCGAGGCGATCGACAAAGCTGCGTCGGTGTTCGAGGCGCGGCGTATTTCGGATCGGCGCCGGCTGGCGTCGTTGCTGGCGTACATGAATACGCAGCGCTGTCGCGTGCAGATGCTGCGGGCCTATTTCGGTGAACCCGAAGGCGACAAGTGCGGACTGTGCGATTCGTGCGCGGGCCTCGACAGCGAAGTGTTCGACACGGGCTCGGACGACGCGCGGCATGGCCTGCACGCAGCGACGGATTTTCACGCGCGGCCGCGGCGACGCCGGCGGCGGGGCGGCGAGGAACAGCCACAGCCACAGATGCGGCACCCGCAGATGCGGCCAGCGCCGCGTATGGACGTGCCCGCCGCGCCTGCGGTACCGATTTTCGCGACGGCTATTCCGACCGATGTTCAGGCTCCGCTTGGTCCCTTCGTGGTGCCGGCCCCGAGCGAGTCGGAAAGCACGTTCGATCCCGCGGTGTGGACGACGCCGGACGCCCTGCACGATGGCAAGGTGGGACAGTTGATGTCCGGCGAGCCCATCATCGAGGACCTGGAACTGTGGCTTGCAGATGCGAGAGCAACGGCGCCTGCGCCTGCGCAAGGGCATGAGAGCTCGGCGAAGCACCCACAAGAGCGAGATCAGATGGCCGCAGCCGTGCCACCCGTCGACCAGTCTGTCGACGGCAGGCCCGCAAGCCAGCCAAGTAATGGCGACGTGGCGGATACGCACGGTCCGACGCCGGAGAACGGGGATCCATTCGTGGCCTCGTGGAGCGCGGTTCGAGATGCGAACATTCGACCCTATGTCGAATGGCGCGCCGCCGAGACGATTTCGCTCCCGGTGATCACAAAGCCTGGCGGAGGAGGACCCGGCCCAGGTGGGCGACTGCCCAATCCAGGGCACCATGGCGGAGGCGGCGCCAACGGTCAGGGCGGGGCCGGGCATCGGGACAATTCGGGAGGAAACAGCGATCGTCACGGTGGCCGGCGGCGTCGGGGTGGCGGACAGAAGTTCCGTGACCGCGGCGATCGCGGTGACCGCGGCGATCGAAATCGGGATCGAGAACGCGGCCCAAGACTGCCTGGCTTCTACAACCCCGGAGGGGACTGACCGACACTCGCCCGCTGATACCACTCCACGAAGCGTGTGATTCCCTCTTCGATCGGGACGCGGGGTCGGTATCCGAGATCCCGCTCAGAAAGGGTCACGTCGGCCAACGTGCGCTTCATATCCCCGGGCTGTTCGGGCAGCCAAACGATCTCGGGACGACGACCCAGGGCGGTCGCGATCATCTCGACCAGGCCCATTAGAGTCGTCGTTTGCGATCCCCCCAGGTTGTAAGTCCGGTGGACTCCGACCGGATCCGCGGCCAGCTGATCCAGGGAGGCAACACAGCCGTCGACGATGTCGTCGATCCAGGTGTAGTCGCGCGAGGTTTGACCGTCGCCATAAAGGTCGATGGGCCTTCCGCTGGCAATCAGTCGCGTGAATTTGTGAATCGCCAGATCGGGACGCTGGCGGGGCCCGTAGACGGTGAAGAAACGCAAGTTCGTGACACCGAGCCCCGTCAGATGATGCGCAGTGAAGTTGATCAATTCGCAGGCGCGTTTCGTTGCGGCGTAGGGCGAGACAGGGTGTAAACACGGGTCGCTTTCGCGAAAAGGAGTGGCGCTGTCGAGGCCGTACACCGATGAAGATGAAGCAAACGCCAGTCTGGACACGCCGTGAGCGCGGCAGGCCCCCAGGACGTGCTGTGTACCGAGGACGTTCACGTCCGCGTAGCGAGCGGGATCGGCGATTGAGGGACGCACACCGGCGAGCGCCGCCAGGTGCACCACAAGCTCCGGGCGCGCGGTGGCAAAAGCCGTGGCGAGGTCTTCGGGACGGCGAACGTCACCCTCGATGAACGCGAAGCGTCCGGTGCGCCCGCCGGGCCGCCAGGCCTGCGAGTTCGCCATGATGGGGGGGAAAGCCGCCGGATCGACGGCGGCGCGCACTTCGGCGAGATTTCGTTCCTTGATCGCGCGCGGATAGAACCCGTCGAAGTTGTCGAATCCCGTGACGTCGTCGCCGCGCGCGGCCAAGCGTTGACAGAGGTGTGACCCAATGAATCCAGCCGCGCCTGTAACAAGTATGCGCACAAAGGCCAGGATAGCCGAACCAAGCGGTGCAGTCAGGATGACGCAGAGGCCAACGTGTCAGCGGTCATCAGGTGCAGCAGGAATTCGACGTTGCCCTTGCCACCCGTAATGGGCGAGACCGTATCTCCAAGAATCTGGTATCCGAGCTTCCGTGCCGTGGCCGCCGTTGTCGCCAGGGCGTCCGCCCGAGCCGCCGCATCGCGCACAATCCCGCCCTTGCCCACCCGGGCGCGACCCACCTCGAACTGCGGCTTCACGAGCGCAATCACCGGCGCCCGCGGTTGCAGTAGCTGTGGAAGAGCAGGCAGCACCAGAGCCAGCGAGATAAAAGATACGTCCACGACGGCCAGGTGCGCTTTTTCAGGCAACAGATCTGGCGGCGCGTTTCGAATGTTCGTTCGGTCGAGGACCACCACGCGGGGATCGCGCGCTATTTTGCCGTCGAGCTGCCCATACCCCACATCGACGCAATAGATGCGCGCGGCGCCCGCCTGCAGCAGACAATCGGTGAATCCCCCCGTCGACGCGCCGACATCCAGGGCGACCCGCCCGGCGACATCCAAGTGAAAAGCAGCGAGCGCGTGCGCCAGCTTCAACCCGCCCCGTGAGACGAAAGGCATGGGCGCGTGTCGCAGTCGCAGAGGCGCATCGAGGGCAACCAGATCCCCAGCTTTTTCCACCGGGCGATCGCCCGCCAACACTTCGCCAGCTAGGATAAGCGCCCGCGCACGTTCGCGGGACGACGCCAACCCCGCGGCCACGAGAGCCAGATCCGCGCGAACGCGCTTGGCTGGCTTCGGGTTCTCGGACACGAGCGCAAACTATCAGATGTGCGTCGCGACGATTGAAAGCGGGACTGTCGGCAGGGGCAGGGGGCAGGGAGGGGCGGGCAGGGGCAGGCAGTCGGGCACTCGGTGGCGGAGGGCGGCTTGCAATGACAGTTGCATCACGAACGCCGGTGCGTAGAATGTCGCCGGCTTGCGATCCCGGTCGCCGGCCGTTGGGGCTGTAGCTCAGCTGGGAGAGCGCCTGAATCGCACTCAGGAGGCCGACGGTTCGATCCCGTTCAGCTCCACGA